>CANREH010000024.1 GCA_947629585.1 uncultured Lachnospiraceae bacterium
CTTTACCACCAAGTTCTCCCGGTATCAGGCCGATTTGGACGGTACTGGAAACATTGATATGCCCGCCGCCCCCCCCTGCGATATACAGCTCGGACACCTGATCTGCCTTTATCCCGAAAACCTTCATCAGGGTTTCTATCCCAGCGGCAACTGCCGCCTTAGCAAGCTGGACCGATCGGATATCGGCCTTTGTAAGCTTTACTCCGGGCGCCAGAACCAATAATTTCTCATCCGCGGCACCAGTTTCATCCATGATGCCGAGCTCCAAAAACACTGCAAGGGCGTCTAACAGCCCGGAGCCGCACAGCCCTGCCGGGGGTGCGCCTCCATATGCACTAACTTTATATTTTTTTCAATTTTTATTCCTCTATAAAACCACTCCATCCATTTGCCGCCCTAAAGGGTTTAAACTCTTCAAATAAAACATTTTTTAATAAAACCCCATCATATTTTCCTACATTGGAGTTAACAATAATTTCTTCATACGGTTTACTTTCCAAAAGTCTATCCTTCAAGGCAGTATCAATACTCCGAAGCATTGATATTTTAAAATGCATTAATCTGACTATCAATGCATCCAGTTCTACGCCATTGGTTCCAAACAGGAGTATATTTTCTTCTTTTTCACTCGGTGCCAGTGGTCCTTCCCGATCACCAGATACAATCATATCACATAAATGTATTACAACTCTTTGCTTGTTTTTCTTTACATTACCAACCTTTGAAGAATAATGAACTATTTTATTCAAATCAAGAACAGTCCTCCACAAAGTATCATTTCCGTACCATGTACCCTCTGTAACTTTATCTAAAATTTCCTTCCCCGCTAACCTGTTATCAATTCTCCGTATAAAATTTTCATATTTATAAAGCAACCGATACCATTCATTTAATGTGTGTTTCTCTGATTTTACTCTAATAATATCTCTTTGAGTACGCAGCCAAGCTGCATGTTTTTTCAAAATAGTCTGCTGAAAATATTCATCCCCTCCATTTTCCACATCACCAAGAGTATGATGCGGTAAATATTCCTTACTATAATTAATACCAACAAAATTTTTCATAGCTCCTGTATAACCGCTTTTTCTATGTGTTTTAGGTTTTGGTAAATTTATAATTACATCTGCTTTTATCACTAATTCATTAACATAATATTCTTGGATTTCAGCAGAATGGTGTTCCACGACCTTTCGATAATCATAATTAGGGATTCTAAGCCTTTTTTGATTACTATAAGTGTAAAAATAGCTGTCTTTTCCTAAATTTATCTTTACTCCATTCAATTCACATTTTTCTTGCCGTTCTTCTTCAGGGCCCCTCAAATCCACCCACTTTAAATTATCCATAAAACTATAAAATTCCTGAATAACATCATAATGATGCCTTTTCCATAATAATAGCAAATCACAATCTTTCACAGGGGAATCCCCAACATATATTTTTCCTGTTCCTTTCAATGCAATAAAAACATAATCCAGCACACACCGTATAATTGACGGATGAGTCACAAGACAGTCCAAAGAATTTTCTTTATTTATTAAATTATTTTTATGCAGCACCCAATTCGGCTTTATCAGTACCGTATCCCCAGGAGCTATATATTCACCTAAAGGATTCCATTCCTTAGTTCCGAAATTTTCAATATCTAACCCAATATTAACAAAAATATTCCTAATTGCTTCATATACTCCATTAAAATCAGACGAAACAACCTTTCCCTGATATTCCGGATACATTACAGATGGAGAATAAGCATCCTGATATCCTGGATATAACAATGTTTTATCATAATACAAATAATTCATAACAATTCCATGAACCACATAACTATGCGGATATTCCTTTCCTTTTTATTTTTTTAAGCCTGAAAATCACTTTTTTTGAAAACTTTACAATCAAAAATACAAGATTATTATTAATACTGTCTGTTCCTCCCCTATAAAACCATTTCCATTCTTTTGGAACTGTTGATAATGTATATTTTTCTAAAAATCTATCATGTAAAACATCCCAATCTCTGGATAATGCACTGTTCTTATATTTCATATTTCGAGCAATTTTAATTAATGTAGTATTTTCCCCATGAAACCCAAAATCAGCCAATAAGCCATCCTCCAGATAAATAGCCATCATTGTCCTGCAACATTTTTCACATATACAGCAGTTTTTTCCTCCTCTGGACACCCAACAGACCCTTAAATCAACAGATGTTTTATTTTGTTTTGCAAACTCTACAATATAACGTACTTTTCCCTGCCTATTTGTGTCAAATCCATCATGAATCACCTCACAGCCATTAAACCTGACATGATTATCAATAGATGGATCCGATGCACAGGTTAAATTCTTTACATCCGCTGTATAAGATGATGCAATATATAACCTACCTATTTTATCAGCATAAGACAATGGCGCCATTAAAGTAATTAAACCTATTCCATGTTGAAATTCATGCCACCAGCTCCATCCCGGATGCTGTAAACCTGCAGTTAAAGCATTCGCATTGACAATTTCTCTGAAATTTGATTTAATAATGCAATTTTCAGCTCCATAAGTTAAACCTGCTTCTTTTACAGCATTATTTACTTTTTTCCATCCTTTATAATCATCCAAAGCAACATCAGATCCCCAAACTGTCACTAAAACCGGATTTTCTTTTCTATGTCTTAAAAATGTATAATAAGCATCTACTCCTCCCGAAAAAAAACAGGCGGTCTTATAAGAGTGCCCATCTCCATTTTTTTCTAATTCACCAACTTCAAGACAATCATAAAATGTTATGGAAGGATACATATTAATGTAGCCATCCATGACTTCAGACAAATTATTATAAAAATCTTCATCCATTCTTTTTATTTTTATCTTTAAATGATATACCCATGCAATGGGCAAGATATTGCCAAGCAATGGCACAACAGCCAGGGACTCCGGCAAATTCTTAATAGACTTGTTATATTCGCAATAAAAATTTGTATCACTTATGTATTGCTTCCATCTGCCTGAGATTTTAAATATAATTTCCAGCCTATTATCTTTTATTTTAATAGTATCAATTGATAATTTATCCATTGTCTACATCCTCCTTTTCCCTATATGAGGAACTACCACACTTACTATAATGTCTTTTATTGGGGCAGTCCTGGCATAAGCCAATACATATAGCACGATACCAACCATAAAAGTTACAATTCCCTTAAAAAACCATCTAATGATGCTGACCTCATATGATAAAAATAAATAATTAATAATAACAACACTAAGTAGTATAATAGTCACGTTTATAATAATGAATAAATTATATTTCCAAAAATCACTTCTTTGAAATAACTTTTTATAAACTAATCTTACATCATACCAAAAATCAGTTAAAATATCAGAAATTATCGTCGCAAAATAAACCCCTGATATCCCCATAAGTTTTCCAAGAAAAACAGATAAAACAATATTCAAGAGCGCATTAATAATAAGCATTTTTTTAACATATTTAAACAATCCATTTGTATCCCTAAACATCCAAACTGGAGCTATGATAACAGTCCACAGGTAATTCAATAAAATTGAGTACATCACCATTTTCGGCAACAGATACTTTTTCCCCAGCCAAAGAATAATGAAATCATCAGACAATGTTCCAAACAGCATGGATGTAATACCGCCCAAAAAAACATTGATTAATATTATTTTTTTAAATAACTCATATTTTTCTTCTGTATCTTTTTCAACACTGGCTATCCCCAGCGAATACATCGTAGAGTTATGGAAAATCGTTATAATCCCCTTAATCCTCGTACTTATCATCGTATAATTAGCACAATAACCAACCATTAATGTATTAATCATTGATACCAGCAAATTATCAGTATTGTTTATCACAATCCCGCAAAATTTAACAGAAAACATAGATTTAATATTTTCAATTAAGTTTCTTGCCCCTTCTTTTTCAAGCCTACATTTCTTATATTTTATAAGGAAAGGATATCGTTTTCCTGCAACATAAAAAATAATAATATTCTGTACTAACCCAACTATAATAGTGGACATTAAGTATATTATATAATTATGCGTCATATATATAACTGTACATTGTATTAAAATATTAAAAAAATTAATTCCTAATGAAATTTTTGACACAATATAATTTTTCTGATCCGCATTTAGAAGCACCTGTCTGTAAGAGCAAAAATATGTACTTGCAGAAGATATCAGGTTCATTATAAAAATCAGGCAGACTACTCCCATATCAATGGATGTATGGATAAATTCAGGCAAAAACGGAACGCAAAGAATCCCCATAAAAAAAACCACACAGCCTATAATCCTATTTAATTTCTTATAAGTTCCAATAATTTCAGCAATTTTAACCTTATCATTTTCAGCAATCGGCTTATATAGCATATACAGCACAGAATTAGCCACACCTAATTCAGAAAATGCTAAAATTCCTAATATATTATTAATAACCTGACCAATACTCAAGAATTCAATTCCGATATAATTCAAAAACATCTTTCTCGAAATTAACTGCAGAAATACTAAAATAATATTATTAAAAATACCCATTAATGTATTTCTGGCAACATTCTTCACCTTTGATTCCTGTACCATACCATCAAATCCTTTGTCTCAAATTTTTCAGTTCTTCTTCCAGCGGCGCAAATTCTTTCGATAAATTCTTAAACGCTGCTAACGTCTTATTCTCTTTTAAAACAGATGATACAAAATTCTCTATCTCATCAAAATTGCCATTATACATCAGGATTCCAGGCACATCATAAAGCCATGTCCTATAGAAAGCTAAAATTTTTCCCGTAGAATTATCAAAAACTATACATGGCGTATCCGTTATCATAGAAAAAATCATCCCATGCAATCTGTCAGTAATAACCAACTTTGCTGATTTTACTTTTTCCCAAAAACGCTCGATCTGATCTTTCTGTTCCCAATACGGTTTTACAAATTCCCGTTTATATGTATCAATAAACTCATATTTCTCATTTTTAAGCAAATCTGTAATCTTTTCTTTTTGTATCTTTAAATTAACATTAACCTCACGATCTGCACGAAAGCACAACAAGACACCATTCCTTCTATCTCTCTTTCCTGATTTTTCTAAAGATGTCACAATATCCGGAACCAAGTTAACTTTACATTCAGGGAATAATTTCTTCATTTTTTCATAACTCTCCCCATCCCTTGCATATAAACTCACGCTGGGATTGCTTTGATACACTTTTTGCGCTTTATAGTGTGCTTTTGTTCCATAAGTATAATCCACAGATTGAGGAAAAGACACTATCGGACAATTTTTAATATTCTTAAACAACATCTGTCTTATTCTCTCCTGGTATCGGTACATTTCTCCCATATTACCTCCCCCCATGAGAAATAAATGCCATTTTTTTTTTGCTGACAATTTTTTTAACGGATAAATATATTCTATACATCTTTTTTCTGGAATCATAAAAACATTTTCTACCCCAAGCCATTTCTTAATAAATTCAACTTCCGCATAGGTAATAGCCTGATCTCCAAGGTTTCCATACTCCGGAACTCCCCATAAAACAGCAGATTTATCCGAATAATGGTTCATTTCCCCAATATGTCTTTTATAAGTTGTTATTATGGTAATTAATTCTTTTATTTTACTTTTAAGAAGATAATACTTTTCCTTCATCTCAACTTTTTCCTTAATTTTTTTGTTTTTTTATATAAAAAAATAATCTTAGGATGAACCAGGTAAAGAATATTGATTACCCATGCTCTGAAAGAAAGATGTTTCATCACACATAATTTACTGATTCCTTTATAACTTTTATAAATAAGCTCAGCTGTAATAAAATCCTTATTCCTGTATGCTGTTTCCCATAAATAATAAATCCATCTTGCATTCCATACATAAACCATCCTTTGCAATTCAGGATTATCAGCATAATGATAATAGGCATTTATTCCATTTTCCAGACGGTGAACCACCATATCAGGGATATATATATTATTTGATATACTTCCTTTTCTTTGCACATAATGATATAGCATAAGATCAATATATGCAATGGCGTCCGCTTTTTCAAAAACCCTATACATAATTGCAGCATCTTCAAACAATTTCCCAACCGGAAACCTTATCCCGTCAAATAACGCTCTATTATATAATTTATTCCACACTGCATGCCTGAAATACAAATTCTTTTCAAATAAGTCCTCTATGGCCCCTAAAGAAGAAAATACCCTTATGTTGCCCCCTCTATATTCCATTTTAACAGGCTTATCTTCCTCTTCCTCAACGGCAAAACAGCTGACTATATCCACATTTTCTGACATTATTACCTTCATCATCTGTTCATACATCATCGGCTCTATATAATCATCACTATCCACAAACCCTATATACTGCCCCTTTGCAATTTCCATTCCCGCATTTCTTGCATCAGACAAACCTCCATTAGCTTTATGGATTACTCTAATTCTTGAATCTTCCATAGCAAAATTATCACACATCTTTCCACAGCTATCTGTAGAACCATCATCAACCAAAATTATTTCAAGATTCTGGTACGTCTGATTGATTATAGATCTCACACATTTTTCAAGATATTTCTCCACCTGAAATACAGGAACGATAATGCTGATCATCCCTGTTTTAATGCTTGTTATTTCCAATTTGCATGTCTCCTTATAAACTTAAACTACCAGTATTTTAAACAAACACTCCAAGTCTACAAATGGCATTTCATATTCTTTAATACTTCTATTAATTGCCTCCATATTTTCCATCATAAATGATATGTCACTAGGATGAAAAAAATCATCTCCACCCACAAAAGAAATATAACTTCCTTTTGACATTCTGATCTCCTCATTTCTCGTAGCCGACAAGCCCCCATTACTTTTATGGCACATCTTAATCCTACTATCTTCCGCTGTGAACAAATTGCAAATTGAACCGCTCCTGTCTGTTGAGCCGTCATTAATAAACAAAATTTCTATATTCTTATATGTCTGGCACTGGATTAATTTTATGCATTTACTTATGTATCTTCAATATTATACACAGGAACCACAACGAACACCAAAGCTTCCATAAATCCATTCCTTCCTTTCCATTAAATAAATAATTTCTCTGTTTTTAAATTATTTTTATCCTCAACGCATTCTTAATAACATACATACCTTGGCTTTGTCAGAAACTCAAGGCAAATCTCCTTAGAAAAATGAATTATCATTTTTCTCATTCCTTCATTCATTTTATCCAAAATGGCATTTCGTGTAACAAAAGCCATATTATCCTCACCATAATTTTCCCCCATATCATGAGAATATCCATCAAAACCGGCCAAATAAATCTCTTTTACTCCATAAAGAATTAAAAATTTCACAGCCATCATGCCCGCATTATCCCTAACATATTCTTCTTCATTAATAAGCTCTCTATAATCAATCTGTAAATATACCTCATTCAATGAAATATTAGATGTAATAATGCATTTTTTATAATCCTCTTTTTCCAGTTCCCGAACCCTTCTTAGATTGCTTATAAATATAAAATCCATATCCGCATACTGGTAATTGAAATTTATGCTGATCAATACAACGTCCTTTTTCTGTGCAAAATCTATAATCTTTTTTTTCTCTTCCACCGCGCTTTTCCCCGGCGCAATTAAGAGAACCTTCTTTCCACGCAGCTTTTCCTTAAGTTCCGTCCGGTGCAGCTCCATGGCTTTCCCTCTCTCCATGTAGGAAAGGTAAAGTTCCTCCGCATAAGACTTGTCAAAGGAATGTTTCCTACCAGCATCCATCATCTCAAATATTCCATCCATATCTTCCACCGTCAGCGTCTTTTTATCATCCAGATACATGGCATAATTAGGATGCGCATTATGCACCGCAGACAAGTAATTTGGAAGGGAATACCCCCAGTAATTTCTTTGGTAAAACTCATTTAAAATCTCATCAATGATGGAAAGCAGCGGCTTTAATCGGTAGGTTGCCCCCCTGTTTTCATTCAGATAACCGACAAACAGCTCCGTATTCAGGTTTCCGGCGCCGCGTCCCATGCCATAAACAGTGGAATCTATAATGAGTCGGCGGTTTGTCTGCATCATCACAAGCTGCTGGGCATTGGAATAAGCAAGCTGCATATTATTATGGGAATGAAACCCGATGCAGATTTCTTCATCCAGATTGTGTTCCACCATGTAAAACAGCCTGGTCAGATCTTTTCCTTTCATCATTCCGAAACTGTCCACAATGTAAAACGCCTCTGGCTTAAATGAGTTTACATTATGGATCAAGTCAAGGAATTCCTCATCGGAATAGTTCAGGGAAACCATCGCCTGGACAAACACCTGGTATCCTTTTTCCTGTACCTGCCTGCACAGTTCCAAGGCTTCGTCCATATTTTCCTTATGAAACGCAATCCTCAGCCCATTAACGGATGTCCCATCACAGAATGGCAGATTTCTGATATCAAATTCCCCATAATTCACCATGGCAACAAACACCTTCCCTGCCCTGTTTTCTGGGATAACGCCTGCTATCTGCTCTACGGATTGGAACCTTGAGCTTTCCTTCTCATACGCAATTTTTTCTGTAAGAAAACCACACTCAATAATATCCAAATCTGCTTCCACCAGACTTTTAATAATTCTGGTTATGTTCTCATATCCAAACCTCCATTCATTACAATACCCACCATCCCGCAAAGTACAATCCAAGATTCGGATTTCATTCATCTTACATTCCTGCTTTCTTCAATATTTTCTGTTCTCTTCAATATTTCCCTGTTTATTCAGGAAGATATGGTTATAAATCGCATCCGCAATCATAAAATCCTCCGCTTCGTCAATGTCTATCCCTTCAATTTCCCCAACTTCCACAAGAAACGGTTTTTTTCCAATGCGCCGATTCCATTTTGCCATTACTTCATTCCTGTATATATAAAATCCACTAGTCTCCTCATAAAGTATTGGCAAATCCTGTGTTCGTGGTATATTATCCAGCTTATAATTAAATGGTTTTCCATCTTTCCATAAAAAATCCTGTAATTTTTTTGCCGCAAACGCGGAATCATACTCTCCGGAAACAACTGCCTGCAGACCTTTCCTGATGGACTCTTCAGAAATAAATGGAGCTGTAGTATGCGTCATCACATAAATATCTGCATAAATATTTTCCGTAAAACATTTAAGTACTTCATTTATACTTGTAGTGTCCTGATCAAGGAATTCCGGACGTTCCATATATTTCACCCCTGGAGGAAGAAAATCCTGGATATCCGAATTGCTGCAGTATACATAGACCTCATCAATTTCACTAACCGCAAGCAGCGTGGAAAGGATATAGCAGCATAGCGGTTTCCCGTTAGAAAAAGGTTTTGTATTCTTCTGCGGAAGCCTGCGGTTATTTAACTTCATTGGCACAATTGCAATTATCTTCATAATATTCTCCAATTTTATAATACATCCAAAATTTTCTTTCTTGGTATTTCATTAATTATTGTGTTATCACTACAATTTATTAATTTTATTTTTTTAGATTCACATGCTTCATACAACCTTTTATAACCTAAAAACAATAAATACTGACCATAAAATATTTCTGTCATACTTAAATTTCCCAATAATTCTTTGTATCTTCTGTTTACATCGTCATTATCATAAGCATGCATATTATAATTAGAAACATTCAGGGCACAATTTATCACGGAAAGAATATTCGTAGAATCGCAACCAAGTAAATAAATCTCCTTAAACCCCATATAAACAGCAATTACAATAGCATATTGCACTACAGTATTAAATCCTGTAATATAATCGCTTATATCAAAATACAATTTATTATCTTCTGATATTAAATCAAGAATACTTAAATAATGAAGATTTAATTTTTCTTCTAATTTATATTCTTCCATAAAACCATATGCCTCATTTGGTACAAAACAAATAGGCTCTTGCCTTGCAATATCTAAATAATTTTCTATAAGCAGCTTTTTATCATATTTCTGAACATCAGAAAAATTAAAAAATGCCATATCTGTCCAAAGATGAACATTTGTTTTAACATTTTCATAATTTTTAACTTGTGAAAAATTATTAACCGTAAATACAAATTCATCTTTCAAACTGCTCAGCTTCACTTTTCTTAAAGAAGGTCCGTTTCCTAAAATAAAGCATCTTTCTCCTTTATGTGTATTTTTATACTGATTATTACCAATTCTATTTTTATATACTTTATAGAACTCTTTTTTTAATTGAATTTCTTTTTCTGTCTTTCTTAAAGTATCAACAATTTTATCACCAAAAAGAGTATATATAGTTTCCTTTAATCTTTTTTTCATGCAAAATCTCCTTAAAAATTCACTTTTCTTTTCAATGACTAAAATTCATGACCATTCCATCCATCATATATCTTTTGAGTAGATTTCTTTTCTGGACAGACATAAAGATATTCCTCTAATTTCTCCTCTATGTACCGAACATCTTTAGCATACTGTGGGTATCTTGCTTTCAAATTCGTATTCATGATTGATACATCCGGATTAAAATGTTTTTTGAATTTAACCTGTTCTCTGCGATCCAAGCCCACAAACTGTATAAGTTTTTCTGCTGTTTCATCATAATGGTAAACCATATCTTCAAACTGTAAAAATAAAACCTTTTCACTGTCATACTGTTCTTTCTTACGATGACGCCGTATGATCTCATACCATTTACAAAAATCTTTCACATTTTCATATGGAATCGTGTTATCCTTCCATCTTATTTTTTCTAAAAGATAAATATCACGTGGATCCCTTTCCGTTACCACAACATGGATATCATCAAAATACCGCAAATACTGATTAATATTAGATGGAGGAACAAGCTGGTCAATCATAATATATTCTGTCTGCTTTTTATTCAGAGCCTGTACAACATGGGCAATATATTCCCTCGTATATTTCAGAAAAGCCTCCTGGTCTATTGCTGTATAATACGATTGTTCATGCAAAAATTTCATCAGAGTAAGGGAAACCTCGGTATGAAAAATTTTATGGCCTAATACCAAAAGGAGCGTATCGCAAAATGAAAACACTCTGGATCTCTCAATGCGGTCAAAATGCCAGTATGCCTCGCTTTGCAGTTCTGTAATCTGATTAATATACTCCTGCGTATACCGCATGAATTGTGTCCCCATATAACGTTTGTATCCTTGTCGAATCCTACAATTTCCATAATAACGCGCATATCTCAAATAGCGTTTGATCGCATTACTGGTATTATGCCGGTTATTATTCTCCACAATATGGTACTCAAGGTCACGAATTCCATCCGGATCATGAATAAAACGAAATTCATATTCACCTGCAGAAGACACATTTCTAAACTCAGAAAAAAAATCTGTTACTGCGCTTGAACCTGTTCCGTAATAGCTTGCACACGTAATAATTTTCACGTACTTTTTCCTCCCATTTTAATGAAAATTTATATGTAAAACCTGTTTAATCCACTCAACCCGTTCTACACCGATAATACATATAAGCTTTCTTCTCCATCGAATTTTTCCTGACATCCACGACATACTGCCTAAATGAATGGAAAAGGAATTATCAGAAAGAAGATTATCATATTTTCCTGATGTAATAGGATCAAAATAGGAGGGAGGATACACTGTGATATCAGGCAGTTTTACCACTCCGTCACTATATTGATATCCCATTGCCTCTACTGCAGCCATATTGAGCCATGGACATGTCAATCTGCGTTTATTCTCTGATGTAAATATAACGCCATCATACTGTTCTAACATCAATTTTACAGCCCTGCTATGGCGAACAGCCCCAAACCCAAGCCCTGTAGCCACACACAGCCCATGCTGTTGAACACCAATATAACAGGGATTTTTTTCCAAAAGAGGATCTAAGGATTTCAATAATTTAACATCTGTATCAAGGTAAACCCCGCCATTTTCATATACAATTTTCAGTCTGGCATAATCAGAAACGAAAGACCATTCCTTTGCCTCATAAGCCGCTTTTAAAAAAGGATGGCTTTTAATATCAAAATTAGATTCATCCCATCTCTTTATTTCATAATCCGGACAAAATTTCTTCCAGGTAGCAATACACCTTTTCGCAAGCATTGGCAATGGTTTGCCGCCAAACCAGCAATAATGAATCACTTGTGGTATCATTTCCCATCTCCTTTACAATATGTTACATATCATAACCCAGTATTTTTTACTCTTTGAACAACATCCAGCTTTAATAAAACCGCCAATACAACACCATATTCACATCCAAAAGATAACAACACAGATTCACTGGTTAATGCAATTGCAATATAAACCATTAATAAATCTTCCGCTGAACCATAATGCCATTCCTCATCATTTTTTAAATGCCATATACCCAACATTCTCCATACCGCAATTATTAATACTATTATTCCTGCCACTCCAAATTGTCCTATGTAATATGGAAATCCTGTATCTCCGAGAACAGATGTTGCTTCACCATTAAAAGTCAAAAAATCAGCACTTTTAATAAAGCTATATACAACTGACCTATACCGTCCCGATATATGTGATGCAAAAGAGCCAAAACCGCTTCCAATTGGAAAACACATTCTCAACAGGTTAAATCCTCCTATCCACAAAACCTCTCGGCCTGACGATGAATATGACATATACAGTTGTAACTTAGAATAAAATGCTGCTATTACTACAGCCAAGATACTTCCCCAATACATCACCTTATACCGTCTCATCCATGAACTCCCATAACGTATAAAAATAAAAACTGCAACAAAAGCCAGTCCCTTTGTTCTCATAGACAACACAATAATTGCAGTAAGCATAATTATATACATAAAATATTTTTTTCTGTGCTCATCTGCATAAAATAAACATATACACATTACGGATACCGAAACAAGGACTGTTGGATGATGAAAAAGAAATTGGTATGGGTGTATTCCCATTCTAATTTCTTCCTGGTTCATCCCAAAATCAAAATATAAACATAACACACCACATATAAACATAATAATAGTTATAATTTTTATCCAAATAAAACCGACCTTTTTTAAAGACCTTGCAATTTTTGTATCCCACCCTAATTCACGTACTGCAAAAAAAGAAATAGGAAATTTTAGGTATCCAACCATATCTCTGATAATTGCTGCTGGTACAGCATATTTAAAAATTGCATTTCCAAGTAACCCAATTAAAATAATAACAAACCATGGATATACTATTTTTAATGTATTTTTCTTAGAATGATAATTGTTAACAACTAATTTCAAAATCCAAAATATAAACAATATGAAACAAAAAAACTCATCCCAATAACTAAAATAATCTGGCATATCTAACTGACTGCTCAAAATTCCTTGAAACAAAAGAAATGCCATCAGGATATTCCAGCCTATATATGACATAAATTTTTCCTTTCCAAATAAACCTAACCATTTTTTATTTTTAGTTTTTTAATGCAGCATTGGTGGTTTTCCAACCAGATATCTCAATTCCCTGTTCTGCTTCCTTATATGCATCCAATGGCAACCCCGTCACTAAGCTTAAGCCCTTTCGGAAACAGCATTTCTACGCGCCTGCATGGAAACGTTCCCCTGTCAAAATCTGCCCCCATCATCTGATAAAACCATCTTCTGATATGGCGGCTTGGAATTTTATTGACAATAATATTTCCAAACAAAACAGCCGCATAATAAGCCATTTTTACAGGCTTTGGCATACTATTGCCCAAACTTCTTGTATGCACTTTATCCATGTCTTTCATATCTCCTCATAAAATTTTACATACCCTTCTGCCAGTTTTTGAAAGGAAAATTCATCCTGGTACCTTTCCATGGCCGCGCGCTCCATCTTTTTTCTTTCAGCAGGATGCTCTATTATCCAGTTAATTTTTTCAGAAATCTGCCCGCTGTTTCCTGGCTCTACTAAAAACCCATTTTTCCCATCCTCTATTATCTCAACCGTGCCATCCACCGCAGTAGCAACAACAGCCTTACCTACCGAAAATGCCTCAATCGGCGTTAATGGCAGCCCTTCCCAAAGGGAACTGAGAACTACTAAATCAAGCTGGGATATGATGTTCTGTATGTCATCCCTGCAGCCCATAAAATAGACACTGTCTTCCAGCCCTCCCTGAGAAACCATATCTTTTAACTTCTGCTCCTCCTCACCTGCCCCAATCACCAGAAACCTCGCATTAGGATGTTTTCCAATCACCGCTGAAACAGCTCCAATATAATATTCCATGCCTTTCTGCTTTGAAAGCCGTCCGATGTTTCCTATCAGAAATTTTCCCTCTCTATAAAGCCTTTCCATAAGAGGATCTGCTATCTGCCTCCCTGTAAATGGCTTCACTGCATTATGTATCACCGTTATTCGCCTGTCTGGGATTTCAAAAATATCCACCAAGTTTTTCTTCACCATTTCCCCGCAGGCAGCCAAACTAGCATGGCTGTAAGCAAACCTGGTCAAAAATTTCTTATTCCCGAAGGTATTGTGGCTTGTGTTAATAAAAACACATTTCTTATATAAGCCAAGCAGGGCGACATAAAAAGCCGCCATGCGGTGGTGCGTATGGATAACTGTTATGGATTCCTTTTTTATGATTCTTTTTATTTCTTTTATATTATGAAAAAGAACCTCCGTTTTTTTAATTTCAATATCTTTAATCCCATAATGTTTTATGCCCATTTCCTCTAGTTTTTTTTCATTGATACCACCGCAGGAACAGACGACAATCTTATTCACCACAGGCTTGAAGATTTCGCATAGTTGCAAAACAACATTTTCCGTTCCTCCTAAACCCATTGTCCTGGCAAAAAACAATATATTTTGTAACCCCAAGTCCATATCTTCACCTGCGCTTCCACACCATCCTGACAATTTTTACCAACAAGGCATCTGCCGAATACTATCATAAAAATTAAATAATCTTATACGATCCTGCCTGCCAGTTTTGCCGGGATAAGCCTGCATAAATTATAAAGCAGCCCAGCATATCCATATTTCATAAGAAGGAATGGAACTGCTTTAACCCCAAATGCCGGGACAAATTCTGAGACTGCCTTTCTGACATCCGCCTGACTGATATATTCAAAATAAATTTGTCTATTCTCATCATTCCTTAAGGCTTTATTGGTTGAAAGGCGAAGTGCCAACTGTACCCCGGACAATACCATCGTTCCCTGCCAATATTCCCTTATATTAACCCCTTTTTTCTGTGCCAGACGCTCGATCTGCTTCCGTGCCTCAATCAGCCTAGTTTTATTCTGTGCCATCAGGACAGGATCCCTCTGGCTCACCATATTGGCACTGCCTTCCCGTACAGTAAGGTAATATAATGTTTCCTCAAGGATACCGACAGAAGTAGAATTTAACAAATACTCGTTTATAAATTTTGTGTCTTCCCCAAGGGACAAACCCACGTCAAACTCCATCCCCGCTTTTCTAATCACATTTACATCAAGCATGATCCTCCACAAAGCCGTATGCTCTTTACCTTCCCGCAATGTACGCTTTCCCTTGATCCAAGCATTGATATCATCAAAGGAATGCCCAAGAAATAACGGGAGAACCTCGGAAGTTATTCCTCCCCCCCCCCCTAAAATTTCCATGCAGCTTAAAGACATGCTCATTACATATGGTTTTTCCCTGTTTGTCAGCATATCCATAAAGGACAGATTCCACATTTTGGGCATCGGCATAGCTGACGCATTTTTCAATTAAATCCTTTTCACAGGAATCATCTGCGTCAAAAAAGAAAACTTTCTTTCCCTTTATGTGTCTGATCCCGTAATTTCTTGCTGCCGAAACACCCTGGTTATTCTGGAAATAATATTCAATCCGTGAATCCCTGCGGCAGTATTCCTCACAGAGTTCCCCTGTCTTGTCACTTGAACCGTCATTTACAACAATGACCTGAATATTTCCATAGGTCTGATTAAGAATACACTCCAGCATATGCCCAATGTATCCTTCCGCATTATATGCTGGCACAATAACAGAAACCAGATAACTCCCGCTCATGTCTTCCTCCAATAAATAGCCCATAACCCTATGAACCTTATAGCTTCCAATATTTTATAGCCAGCCTCATAATTTCCAAATCATCTATAAAGTACCTCTTAAACAGCCTTTTTGGTTCTTTGAAGAAACGGTACAGCCATTCCAGCCCATGCCTGCTCATCCACCCAGGCGCACGCTTTACCCTGCCAGCCAGAAAATCAACCGTCGCCCCTGCGCATACAGAGACAGCAGCACCATACTTCTGGCAATTCTCATAAACCCATTTCTCCTGTTTGGGACATCCAAGACAGGCTATAAGAAGATCTGGTTTTACCTCTGATATAAGCCTGTTTATCCTGTCCAGTTCACAGGGATCTTTTTCAAAGCCAAACGGCGGGGCATAGGTACCGACAATTTTAATTCCCGGATATTCTTTTTCAAGATTCTCCTTCGCTTTTTCCGCGACACCGTCCTTTCCTCCAATAATGAAAATTGAGTACCCTTTCTGTGAAGCCTTCCTGCACAAAACCGGAACCAGATCCGATCCGGAAATTTTTTCTTTCACTGGATACCCATGCCACTGGGAAATCCATATAAGGGGCTTTCCATCCACAAAGACCATATCTGCACTGTCAACAATTTTTTTTAAATACTTATCTTTTTCAATCTTGACTGCAACATCAACATTGACAGCAACTATATAGGATTTATGCCTGTTCTCTATCATGTCTTCTATTGACCGGACTGCCTCTTCCATGCTGACATTGTTCACATACGTATTTAAAAGCGGCTGTTTCTCCATACCAGACTATCCTTTTCCCTATGCTTGATTATTATCCCTGCCAAAAAACCTGTCTTCCAGCATCAGGCACCAGCAGTGGTACACCGGCAAATGCAGCTCTTGAATCCTGTATGTTTCCGTCTCCGGGACTTTGACAGCGACATCTGCTACCTTTGCCAGCTCACCGCCATCTGCCCCGGTCAGCCCAACCACTTTAATCCCGGATGCCCTTGCCACTACTGTCGCATTCAGCACATTTTTACTGTTGCCTGATGTGGAAATTCCGAGGAACACATCCCCTTCCCTTCCATACCCAAACAACTGCTGTGCAAACACGCCAAGACCATCTACGTCATTGATGTAAGCGGTGGTCAATGCCTCATGTGCCACCAGTGGGATTGCCATCAGGCTGCATTCTAAGTTCTCTGCAAGTGCGGTCCCCTTTTCCCTGTCAATTTCCCGCAGTCTTTCCGCAAATTCCGTGCTTACAGGCCTCGGAGTCTGGAAACGCTTCATCAGCTCCCCGGCGATATGCTCTGCGTCCGCCGCCGAACCGCCGTTCCCGGCAATCAACAGCTTCCTGCCATTTTGGTAAGCCTCCTCCATCACCATATAGGCATCTACAAGCTCTTGGCGGATGCCTGTCAAAACCGGATACCTGTGAAGGAGTGCATCTATATGCCTGCTAAGCTTCTCATCCAATAATCCCATCTTTATCCCCCTTTTATATTACGTTCTCATAGCTTTCCGGGGTATAATGGATCACCCTGCTCCCGCCATTTTCAAATTGAAACGGGATTTCTAAAAAGCCTTCCATGGCGGAACGGACAGTATCCTGCTTCTCCGCAGGAACATAAAAAACAAGGAATCCTCCGCCGCCAGCTCCTAAAAGCTTTCCTCCCAGTGCACCGGCGTCCGTCCCTTTTTTATACAGCCCGTCAATACTGTCTGTGGAAACTGCCGCCCCGGTCTGACGCTTCAGTTTCCATGTATGATCAAGCAGCCTGCCAAAATCATCTAAATCTGCACCTTTATCTGTAAGGACTTTTTCCGCCTCATCCACAAGGGTGTACATTTCCTTAAGCTGTGCTGTCTTATCCCTTCCATCCCGTGCATTCACTTTCTGGATCTCTGAGGAAAATCTGGTAAAGCCCGTAAAAAACATCATCAGACTCTCATTCAATTTCTGCTTTCTTTCCGGTGAAATGATAACCGGAAGAACCTCATAGCCGTCTGCATTGAAATTAATACGGTTCATGCCGCCGAAAGACGCCGCAATCTGATCCTGCCAGCCCCCGGCTTCCTTACACAGCACACGCTCCAAATAAATAGCCTCGTTTGCCAGCTTTTTTTTATCCGCATACTTTCCTTTAAGGGCATAAAAGGCATTCAGCATCCCAACAGCAAAGGAACTGCTTGTCCCCAAACCGGAACGGGCCGGAAGATCCGCCTCATAGGTCAGCCGGATTTCATGCATATCTAACATCTTCATGGCATTGCGGATTGCCGGGTGCTCAATATCCTCAACAGAAGTTACCCTCTCTGTTTTTGCATAAGACAACTCCGTGCTATAATCAAAAAAACGTGGGAGATGCCGTACATTTACGTAGCAATACTTATCAAAAGTGCTCGACAGCACCGCACCGCCATTTTCCCGAAAATATTCTTCCATATCCGTGCCACCGCCAAAGAAAGACATGCGGAAAGGTGTTTTTGTAATAACCATATAATCCCTCTATTTATGATCATTTTTATTTTTGCTTCTTCATTTCCTAATGAAATTTTTTTTATAATATTTTAAAAATACTAAAATCAGCTAACTTTTTATTCTTTACTCCTCCATCCCCACATACGGGTAATAATCCTCCGCCCCCGGCATCTTCAAGCTGTGCAGCGTAATCTTCCCGGTATCTACCCCAACTTCCTCACATAACTGCTTAAACTCCCTCCATACATTCGAGCGGTTTATCAGTTTCCCTGTGGATGTCCGGATTAAGATTCCGGAGCTGATCCCTGCCAGCTTCATATAATTTTTTAATTCCACTAACAACTGTCTTGGGATCATGACGCAGATCTTATGCCGCCAGCGCTCGATTTCCATGCTTCCCTTTCTGACGGCTTCCGCAGTCAGCGCCGGGAGCTCGGAGTAGCGCAGATCCATATGACATAAAGTCTGGATCAGCATGGCAAGCCAGTATTTTTTCAGGTTCATGGCTTTATGGACAAGGATGGCATATTCATGCCTGGTGAGGCGCTTTTCCATCTTTTTCCCATACTGGTATTCCATCGTGTAGGATTTGATCCCCAGCCCGTCCCAGTCCATTGCCTCGCAGAAGCTCCTTGCCGAGAGGACGAAGGTGTTCGCGCTGCTTTTCTTATAATTCTGATCCTCCACCAGCCAGGCCTTGAAGCCTTCTAGCGTTTCCTGGGTGACTTCCCTGCCATTTAAAAATTCCGCAAATCTTGCCACATTCCGGACATAGTGGCGCACGCTTTCCTCCGCCATCGTTTCCTTGCCCAGGAGGATCTGCTCATACTGCTTTAACCTCTCCGGCGTGATTGTCCTTTCCATCTGCATCTCTCCTGTTTTCCTGTCTTATTTCCTTCCAACCAGCCTTTTTCTTACTGCCTACAGGAAAGGAAACCAAACACATTACCTCAAAATTCTGCTTCTTTCTTTGAAAATACAATTTTGGTTAATATCAAAAGAAAACTAAGTTTATTTCTAGTATTTATCTTTCCTTTAATATTGTCTACTACATTTCGTTTAGAATGTACATGAATTTTCCGATGAATAATCGCTCACAAACGTTGATTTTAAAGGCATTTTAAAAAAATCGCGTGATTTTCATTTCAAGACGGAAAAGTGAGAGAAGATTTTCAAAAAAATAATGGATTTTCAGAAAATAGATGGATAGAAATTGTCTTATTTTGATTTTCTCATAGAAGAATTTTTTATTCCATACAGCTATCAAGGAGAAATTTATCTTGAATTACTATATTTTTAGAAATTGATAAGAATACCTGCCTGACTGCCAAAAACCGCTTTTTTAAGCCAGTTTCAGCATCATTTATTTTTGCTTTATTTTTTTATATTTTAGGAAAATTTTCAAATCCAAAAGAGCTATTGCAACCACTTTTTTACACTTTTTAATAACTTCTAAGAAAGTTTTAACAAAATTTTTGAACTTTCTCTTGCATTTATCATCCTCTTGTGCTATCCTAAAGGTGGTTGGTATTCATTACATTCTAAACGGAATGTAGTGGATTTATTTTTTTCCCGGCTATCGACTTCCTGTGATCAAATTCTGCAAGAATTTGACTACCTATGCACCCATTATTTGCGCTGCAAATTTTATTTTTTGGATTGTTCCCCTTCTTATTCCTATTCTTAATTTCCTTGTTTCTAATTCCCAAAGATTTCCTGCTTCCTTCCCTCGAAAAGATATCCCCCAGCGGCGGCACCATGTCCATTTTTTCCAGCTCTTTTTTGTGTTCTTTTCCTGTGGTGATAAGATAGATCCGGGTGGTTTCTATGCTGCTGTGTCCCAGGATGTCAGCAAGCTCCTCCAGATCTTTTTTTACCTGGTAGAAGCACTGTGCAAAAAGATGGCGCAGGTTATGCGGGAATACCTTTTCCAAATTGACCCCTGCCCCTTCGCAGAGATTTTTCATCTCCCTCCAGACATTGCTGCGGTTGACGGCATTCCCGGAACGTGTCCGGAATACAATGCCTGTCCGGATTCCTTTCTGCTCTGCATATAATAAAAGCTGTTTCTGCAGTTCGGGCGGCAAAAGGACAGCACGCACTTTCCCTTTAGAATAGATAACCACGCTGCCTTCCCGGACCGCCTCTACTGTCAGGAAGGAAAGCTCTGATACCCGCATCCCGGTAGCGGCAAGCGTTTCCAGCAGGAAGTACAGCCGGATTTTTCCCTTCTTTCTGGCTTCTTTTAACAATTTTTTGTATTCTTCCTTGCTTAAGTATTTATTATCCGGATAGAACATGGCCTTCTGCACTTTATAGGTTTTTACCCGGAACTCATACCAGCCCTGGTGTTCCAGGAACTGGTTGATGTCAATCAACATGGAATTAATGCTGGAAACTTTATACCTTCCGCCTTCCAGCAGGCTTTTTTTATAATCAGCCACGATGTCTTTATCAAGTCCCTGCTCCATGGCATATGCCTTCAGTTTCCGAATATTGCGGATATATTTTTCTATGGTGGATTTACTTTTTTCTTCCTTTACTAAATGAATCCTATAATCCTCCACCATTTCCTCTGTAATTCTGTATTCCCTGTTTTCTTCTATTTTTTTATTTTGTACCATACTTACTTTTGTGCCGAAAGTGGAAATTCACCTTCCTGCACTCTCCTTTCTCCTAACTTTTTTTTAATTTCAAAATTGAAGGTTTCGCATTAAGAAACATAAATTTTTAGCTGAATTCGAGAGCATCCTCACCCCTCTCCCGACAATACCTGATCTAACACCTTCGCTAACGGCTCCATCGCATTCCTTGCCTCTTCTACGGTGTTTTTATCTGTCCCAAGCTCGATTAACAGGCTTTTTTCTTTGTAGTGCAGGTTATAACGGTACCCTTTGATATAAATCGGTTTTGCAAAATCCGGGTAAAGGGACATTGCCGCCAGCTTCATCTGTAAGCTGAACGCAAGGTTTCCCTGTAAGTTCGGGTTGTAGAGATACTGGATATCCCCGTTTTTATTCCTGCTGATCCCGTTAAACAGCATCATCTGCGCTGTTTTTTTTCCATTAATTGTGGTAATTCTTTTATTGCCCGAATCTCTGTGCAGATCTATAATTACATTAATGGACGGATATTTTTTCAGCGCCTTCTCAATCCCGTCCGCCGCCTGGTTATAGGCCTTATTTCTGTCAAGGCTCCCGTTTACAATATCATACCTTGTTGTGTCGTGATAAACCTGATAGCCGTAGGTATTCTCTAAAATTTCCGTAAGAAGGCTCCCAAGCCCTACAACGGTATCCTCTGTTTTTCCTTTCCTGCTGTCGGAAAAGTTTTCCGAAGCATGGGTATGGTAAATCAGAATCTGCGGTTTTTCTTTTTTCTTTGTTTTTTTAAGCGTCATATCTTTTTTCAGCAGTTTTTCTACATTAAATATTTTTTTATCCGCTTTGGTGCTGCCGTCCACAATATAAAAATTGGACAATAAAAATTTTGCATTTTTTTCTTCTTTTAACTGCGTGATTAACGCCTCGTTTTTTAATAGCTGATCCGCCGCCTCGTTTTCCGATAGTACGGAGGACATGTTATCTTCATAATAAGATTCTCCCGCTATGTATTCCATGCTTTCTCCGTCGCCTTCAGCAACAGCTTCCGGCTCTTCTTCCTCCGTGGAAATACTCTCTTCCTCCTGCTCTTCTGCTATGCCCTCCTGCTTCTGCTTATTTTCCTCATAAACCATCTCGTCAAAATCCAAAACAGAAGCCGTTTCTTCCTTCGTATCTTTCTTTTTCCATATTAACGCTGTCTTTTTTTCTCTGTACCCCAAAGATTTCCCTGCCAGGTATTTCTGCGACGGCATTACCGCTTCTGAAATTTCCGCAAAAAGGCCGGAATCTGCCGATCCATCATCCAGAAAATCATACACCGGCATCAGCTCTTCTGCCAGACAGCGGATACCGCTCCGAAAAAATCCCTTCCGGCAGTTTTCCCAAAGCGTCTGATAACTTTCTTTTTTCTGCTTCAACGCAAGATCGGTAAACAGCACGCACACAAACGAAAGAAATAATAAGAACAGGGCAGCCGCCTTTTTCCCATGCAGCTTTCCTGTTCTTCCTAATGGATACCTAAAATAATTTTTTATTTTTTTCAAAGCAGATTTCCTCCCCGTCAATTAACTGTACCTGATATTTTTGCCAGTACAAGACGGAGGAATCCGGCATATGCCGATAGATGATAACTATGCTGACAGAAATAACTGATACAATCCTGCTGCTCACCGCCTATAAAGACAGAAGCATCTTAGTATCATCATATGGGCTTTTCCCTGAAAATATGTGCCTTTACAGACCCGGCGCAAAGCATAAATTCAGGGCGTCCGCCAAAATATTGCTCATTCTGTCAATCGACTCGTCGATATTTTTGGGGGTGACAAACATATTTTTCGTACTTTCCTCCCGGATTTCCCGATGCAGGCTCTTAAGCTCTTCTTCGGAAAAGCCCTGCCCGGAAAGGACGGCATCCATAGTATCTTTTACAATCGTGGCGGCGTCCACAACCGTCGGGACGCCAATTGACAGGATTTTGACGCCAAGCGTTTCCTGATTTAATGCTTTTCTGTGGTTCCCGATGCCCGCTCCGGGGCAGATTCCCGTATCGGTAAGCTGTATTGTTGTGTTCAGCCTTTCAGTGCTGCGCGCCGCCAGTGCATCGATTAAAATGAGCAGCTCTGCCTTTGTCTCCCTTACAATCCCGGAAAGGATCTCAAACGACTCCATGCCGGTCTGCGCCATAACGCCGGGCGCAATCGCGCTGACCATTTCAAAACGGTGTTTTTTCTGGAAATCCTCTCCCAGCTCCTGAATCAAATGCCGCGTCACAAATAATTTTTCAATTACTTTCGGCCCGATGGAATCCGCCGTCACGTCCCGGTTCCCAAGCCCCGCAACTAAAATACGCTTTCCCCTGCACTCATTATCGCAAAGCTCTTTTACCTGTTTTGCAATTTCCTTTACTAAAATATCCTCTTCCCTCCGGCTGTTATTTAAATATTCTTTTGCCTCTACCGTGACATACACTCCTTTGGGTTTTCCCATCTGCTTCGCTCCCCGGTCGTCTTTAATTTCCACTTTGGAAATCCTGATTTCCGTATTTTCCGGACGGTATTCCGAAAGAACCACGCCGGATAATTCCACGTCATCTTCCGGAAAGCTCTCCCGCACTTCCAGCGCCAGATCTGTCCTCTGCTCCATAAACATTCCCCCTTTTTTCCTTATTGTCTGCAAAAAAGGGGGAATCATTCTATGCCGTATAATATTTTTCCGCTAATTTTATCAAATCCTCATGGTGTCCCCTGATCCATTCCTGATAGGACATATGTTCGGCAGCGACCATCCTCCCAAGCTCTACTAAAAACTTCGGAATATCCTCCACCGCCATGGCCTTTCCTGTCTCCTGAATCGACTCTTTTCCCTGCAGCGCGCAGCCGCCTTCCGTAAATAAAAATGCCGGAACCGTGCCTTCCTCTGTCTTTTTTACGCCGCCCCGGAACCCAATTTCCCCAATCTGGTGGGCAGCGCAGGAGGACGGGCAGCCCGAAATATGGATTTTCGGCAGAACCTGATCCGCAAAATTTTCTTTTTTCACCGCTTCGATACACGCCTTTAAAAGCGCCTGGGAATCACGCACTCCGACCTGGCAGATAGAATTTCCAATGCAGGCAACGCTTGTCTCAAATACTGTCTCTGCGCCGTCCTTTGTTATTTCCCTGACTTTTTTGGCTTCCTCTGCCGTACAGTTAATAATATACAGGGATTCTTCCGGCGTAATCCTTATCTCCGCCTCTTCCATGTCCTTTATCAGTTCATAAATCTCTTTTAATTTTTCCGGCTTTAAATCGCCGCCCGGCGGCTGGTAATAAACGGCATAAAGTCCTTCCTGCTTCTGCTCTATAATACGGTCGGATTCTGTTAAACTTCCGTTTCCTTTCTTTTTTACTTCCGGAATTTCTATGGACAAATCCAGATGTTCTTCCGCCAGCACTTTGGAAAGCTTCTCCCGGTAAGCCTTCTTGTAGCCTTCTGTCCCCAAAGACTCCTGTAAGTACCTTGTCCTTGCCTTTCCCCTGTTTTCATAATTGCCATAGCTGACAAACGTGTCCACCATCGCCTTGATATAATAGAGAATTTTTTCCGGCGGCACCTGTTCCTCCGTCAGCACGCCCAGCTTCGGGCAATTCCCGAGCCCGCCTGCGGAATATACGTCAAACGTCCCGTCCGGGCGGGAGACAAATCCCAGATCCCGGAATGTCGCATGGGTAATATTTTCCTCGGAATTAGAAAAACAGACCTTAAGCTTCCTCGGAAATTTCACTGTCTTGATAAAATGAAACAGATATTCCCCCGCTGCCTGCGCATACGGCAGAACGTCAAAATTTTCCCCTTTTTCAACGCCGGATAACGGGGAAGCCATGACATTTCTCGGGAAATCCCCGCCGCCTCCGCGCGATATCATCCCGGCATCCCATGCCCCTTCAATAATCGAGCACAGAACGTCCGGTTCCAGGTTATGAATCTGAAGGGACTGGCAGGTTGTCAAATGAAGCTTGTCAATCCCATATTTTTCCACACAGTCAAGGACATATTTGATTTTCTCCTTTGTGAACTGTCCTCCCGTCATGCGCAGGCGCAGCATATGGTGCTTTCCGTCCCGCTGCGCATAGCTCCCGAATGCACCGGAAAATCCCTTATACTCCCCTTTGCTTACCTCACCGCTGTGGAACTTTTTCGTCATCTCATAAAATTCCTCCAGATCCGGTTTAAACTCCTGTAAAAAATCCATATCATCATCCCTTCCCTTCTGTCATTAAAAACGGTAATATAATACCAAAACCTAAAAAGACTGGCAGGGCAATTTCCTGCCAATCTTTCTAAATTTCTCTTACTATGACCTATGTAAACATTTGATAACCTGTACGCTTTATTCCCAAACCGCATTTTTTATAGCGTCTACCAGCTCTTCCACGGTAGAGCCAGTAACGCGGAAGGTCTTACGCTCTTCCAATCTGTCTTTTTCTGCTTCCGCCTCTGCTTTTTTCTTTTCTTCCGCTTTTTCGGCAGCCTGCTCCTGCTGTTCTTTCTTTGCCTCCGCTTTTTCTTCCCGCATCTTCTTCTGGGCTTCCACCATCTTTACCGACTGCTTGTCAAGCTCTGCGAACAGGTTTACCTTCCCGTCCTTGTCAATCGTGATGCCGAGGCTGGCGACTTTATCAGCATCCTCCCCAAGCTGATCTTTGACCTGCTCGAACGTATTTCCTGCACCTGCAAGAATTTCATCGTATTGATTGAAAACTTCCTCATCCTCTGCCATCTGCTCTAATGTGTCCGGATCGATCAAAACGCTGTATTCTTTCGTCCCCTGGCTTAAGTACTGCTGCGCCTCCTCGTCCGTGCTGAAATCCGCTACGAAAAAGTCCATGTTTCCGTACTTTTCTTTTAACTGATCCAGTACCTTCTGCGCCTTCTCGCTTAATTTCACTTCTTTCCTGCTGGAAATCGTGAAATTTTCTAATGTGCTTTCTGCTTTGTCTTCTTTCTTTTCCCACGAACGCGGTTCCCGCTTCTCCATAGCTTTCTTAATATCTCCGTCCGTGCTGGTACGCTCATAGACAGCCCACGGCTTGTCAGACGGCTGCGTTCCTTTTCCTTCCGGCTTTCTGCTGCCAGGCTTTGTCTGGTTGATCTGCTGAAAAGCCTTTGTGTAATCCTGATACATCCCTACTGTATTCATTATCATCCCCGCTTTCCTGTTTTAAAACTCACTGCGGCAGGCCCTCCTGCCGCATCGACAGCTCTTATTTACTATATCGTCTGTTCCGTTTTTTTCCATAAGGCTTGTTTTTCATTTTTTTAATTTTATCAGACATGAATTTGATAAAATCTTATTTTTATTGGACATTCTTAAGATTCTTATGTAAAATGTTTCTTTTCTTTCGTCAATCCATCTTTATACTTTATTTTTGAAAGTTTTTCCGAATCATCATTGACAAATTCCAAAAATGTGTTTATGATTCCAGTCAAACAAAGGCGTTTTGTTCCAGGAAAAGGACAAAGCGCCTTTTTCTACTCTGCAGAGAATATTCCAAAAAGAACAGAAATGTATTCTGCGCACTTCTGTTCGGATTTTAGCCGTTTCCAAACGAAGCGGCCCGTAGGAAATTTCTATGGATTTCCTATGAAGCAGAAAGGGCGGATCTGAACCGTTTCCGAAAGAAACGGCCATGAAAAATCAAAAATCTTCCCGCCCGCGAGTGCCTGACAAGGCACGGAAAGGAGTCTTGTTTATGGAATTTTCAGCAGTCAACACTATCTGGGTGCTTCTTGGCGCCGCACTGGTATTCTTCATGCAGGCAGGATTTGCCATGGTGGAAACCGGTTTTACCAGGGCAAAAAATGCCGGTAACATTATTATGAAAAACCTGATGGACTTTTGTATCGGTACTCCGGTTTTCTGGCTGATTGGCTTCGGCCTGATGTTCGGAGCAGGAAACGGCATCATCGGAACAATCGCAGGAATCGCTTCGGAAGAAAACTATGGTTCCGGCATGTGTCCGGAAGGCGTTCCGTTCTTTGCTTTCCTGATTTTCCAGACCGTGTTCTGCGCTACGGCGGCAACCATTGTTTCCGGCGCGATGGCAGAACGTACCAAGTTCATTTCCTATTGTATTTACAGCGCTGTTATCAGCCTTTTCATTTACCCGATTTCCGGCCACTGGATCTGGGGCGGCGGCTGGTTAGCCCAGATGGGCTTCCATGATTTCGCCGGATCGACCGCCGTTCATATGGTAGGCGGCGTTGCCGCACTTATTGGCGCTATTATCCTGGGTCCCCGTATCGGGAAATATAACAAAGACGGTTCTGCAAACGCTATCCCGGGACACAGCCTGACACTGGGTGCGCTCGGCGTATTTATCCTCTGGTTCTGCTGGTTCGGTTTCAACGGCGCTTCTACCGTTTCTATGGATTCCGACGCAGATTTAATCAGCGCAGGCAAGATTTTTGTTACCACCAACCTTGCCGCTGCCGTTGCCACACTGACGGTTATGATTATTACCTGGGTCCGTTACAAAAAACCGGATGTTTCCATGACCTTAAACGGCACTCTTGCCGGGCTGGTTGCCATTACCGCAGGATGTGACACCGTATCCCCGACTTCTTCGGCAATTATCGGTATTTTATCCGGTTTTGTCGTTACGTTCGGCATTGAATTTATTGACCAGAAATTAAAGATTGACGACCCTGTCGGCGCTGTCGGCGTGCATGGGCTTAACGGCGCACTGGGAACCATCTGCGTCGGGCTGTTCTCTGACGGCGCAGGCACGGACGGAAAAGGCCTCCTGACCGGCGGCGGCACGCATTTGTTCCTTGTCCAGCTTCTCGGCATGGTAGTCGTCATCGCATGGGTTGCCGTTACAATGACGGCCGTATTCCAGATTATCAAGCACACCATCGGGCTGCGCGCTTCCAAAGAGGAAGAGCTGTTAGGCCTCGACAGCACCGAGCACGGGCTGGAATCTTCGTATGCAGACTTTGTTATGATACCAAGCAGCACCTCCGGCAGAGGCGTCAGCTTCCCATCCGCTCCTGCCCCTGCTGCTTCTTCCAAAGCTCCTGTGGATGCCGCCGTTCCGGTACAGGTACTCTCCGGCGAAGCTTCCGGCATTGCTTCGGATGTGAAACTGAGCAAGGTATCCATCATCTGCAACCAGACGAAGTTCGAGGATTTGAAGAACGCTATGAACTCTATCGGCGTTATGGGTATTACCGTTACCCAGGTGCTTGGCTACGGTGTACAGAAAGGCGCCAACAAGTATTACCGCGGTGTTAAAATGGAAGTATTCCTCCGTCCGAAAGTAAAAGTGGAAGTCGTTGTCAGCAAGGTTCCTGTTTCCGCTGTCGTAGAAGCGGCAAGGAACGCTCTCTATACCGGAAATATCGGCGATGGCAAAATCTTTGTCTATGACGTAGAAAATGTCATCAAGGTAAGAACCGGCGAACAGGGTTACGACGCCCTCCAGGGTGAGGAATAACGGTTTACCGTCTGCAAATACTCCCTATTATATTATATAGAAAGAACTGCCGCATTTAACGGCAGTTCTTTCTATACACGGGCAATGAGCCAGGCTTCCCGTTACTCTATGTATTCCAGGATATATTTTTCATAAGCATTAATCACGGTAACATCCTGATAGGCAGACGCCCTTTTTAAGTTATAATTATAGGTCAGGTGCATATGTCCATGCACAAAATATTTCGGATGGCATTTTTCCAAAAGCTTTCTAAGGCACTGGAACCCGCGGTGCGGCAGATCTTTCCCGTCATTGATGCCATAGGCCGGGGCATGGGAAACTAAGATATCCAGCTTCCTGCCGCGCAGCCGCCGCAGCAGCTTGACAGCGCGCCAGAACATCTGCTTTTCCGTATACTGAAAATGGCCTTCCCGATACTTCATGGAGCCTCCAAGCCCTGCAATCCGGATTCCATTAAATTCATACACTTTGCCGTCAATGCAGGTGCAACCGTCCGGCGGCGTATCGACATAACATTCGTCATGATTGCCATAGACATACAGCACCGGACCCTTGATAAACGTAGCTAAAAAAGACAGGTACTGCGGCGGCAGATCCCCGCAGGAAATAATTAAATCAATCCCTTCTATCCTGGATTTGTCAAAATAATCCCATAACGAAGGGCTGGGCTCGTCCGATATAAAAAGAATCCTGGCTTTTTTCATACGCCCCCCTCTTCTTCTGTCCCTTTCGCTTTGGCAACCCCCTGGATCTGCACAACTTTTCTCGCTTCCTCCACCAGATCGTCCATAGTCGGGATCATGCCGACAACATTATCCGCAAGCCAGTCCATTGTAATAATCTCCTCCGCCGTAATACTGTCCATGCCGCTGTGGATTTCCTTATCCTGCGAATAAATCGTGCCGGAAAAAACAGGAAATTCCTCGGAGCAGATGGATTTTTTCAAAAGCTCGATCAGCCTTAAAGTGCCGGAAGGCAGGCGCGTGGAGCAGACCACGTCGATCATTCCCGAGGACATTCCCCACCAGTAATTGATCGACTCGTTTTTGCCTTTGGTATCCTCCTGTTTCCAGGCATTGTTCAGAATACTTTTTACGGTTTTTTCATAAAAGATTCCCCAGTTCCACAACGGCACCGCCAGGTTTACCAGCTCGGCATCCTTCGTATTATAAAGCCCGAACCTCGGCGAATCCTCCTCCGGCTTGATGAAGTCATTGCCGGAAATAAAGGAAACATTGATGTCTTCGATCCTTCTCTGGGAAACCTCCGGCTTTAACTTCGACCATTCCAGATAAATCTTTACATTAGGATTTACCATTTTCGCGCCAAGCGCAAACGCATTAATATTGGCAATTACCCCGTAAATCGGGTAATCAGCGATATACCCAATCTTATTGGTCGGCGACATAATTCCGGCAACCGCCCCGATCAGGAATTTCGCCTCATGAAGACGCCCATAATATGTCCGGACATGCTTGCAGCTTGTATTCAGGGAACAGTTCAAAATTTTCAGCTTCGGATATTTAATCGCGTACTTCGTGCTGACATCGAGAAGCTTCGGGGAAGTGGAAAAAATTACTGTGTTCCCGTCCGCGATTGCCTGTTCAAAGCAATCTGCCTGTTCTTCCTCAGAATCCGCATGGAAGTACGCCGTCGTTATCACCTGCCCGGCAAGGCACTCGTCCAGATGCCCGCGCCCGAGCTCATGACCGTAAATCCAACTGGAGGTCTCCGCCGTTTTGGAGTGGATAAACGCCACCTTTAACGGCGCTGTGTTCTGCGGAAGAATCAGATCGACAAGATGCTTTCTCTTTACCACTTCCTCTTCCGTATCCATAATCAGCTTCACTTCCGGCTTCTGCGGATAAAAGACAAAATCATTCCAGATCTTGGCAATCTCGTCCTGAATCTCCAAAGGCCCCTTGTCCTGCATCTCATACCCGTAAATGCCAAGATAAATCAAAAAAGCGTCTCCTGGCGTCAGTGAAAGCTTATTTCCTTCTTTTTTCTCAAATGCCTTTGTAAACTGTAAATAAGAAGAACGGAACCTCGTCTTTTCCTGATCGGTCCACTCGCTCTCCGGATCAATGCCAATCTGCTTCGTTATTTTCAAATAATTCCCCGGCTGGCTGAAATCCAGGTAATTGATTCCCGTTTTTTCATAAAAATCCAAAAACTCATAATAAATCTTATTTTCAACGGAATCATCCTGCGGCGGAAGCAGGCGGGTAACGAACGCCGGAACCGTGACGGCGTCGCAGTATTTTAAGACGCTCACGCGCTTATTCCCCTCCAGGACATAAAAACGGTTCATAAATTCATAGACCTTCACGGGCTCCCGGATTCCTTCTTCAATATGGGAATTATACAGCCGGACCCACTTAACGGCAAATTCCGACCCGGCATCCAGAAGCGGCATATAATTGCTGGCAAACGCATTTTTCCTTCCTGCCGTCTTGGTGCCGACAATCTGATCGATAGGAATGTCCACCAGCCCGATATTAATTTCTGCAGAAACATCCGTATAGGACGACAGCATTTCGTCCAATACCTGCAGATAAGGGTAAGCCCCTTTGGAAACTTTATTGCGGAAATCCTTAAGCCCCATCCGATGGGCTTTTTCATATTCCTCATAATTCATAAAAACGTCCTCCTTACCAACAGCAAATGTGAAATTAAATCTCAAAAATATAAATTAAACTTACTTTTTACACTGGTTCTTGAAAATACATTGGGCATATGTTAGAATAAACATCAAAAACATCAGAAAGAGGGGGATTATCATGGAAGATCTGATTGCTATTTTACTATACGCAGCTCCGGCTACGATTTTAACCATGACTCTCCATGAGTTTGCGCACAGCTATGTCTCTTATAAACTCGGTGACCGCACGCCTAAGGAAACAGGAAGGCTTTCCTTAAATCCGTTAAAGCATATCGATCCGCTTGGCGCCCTCTGCCTCGCCATCTTCCACTTCGGCTGGGCCAAGCCTGTACAGGTCAATCCCGGCGCCTATAAAAATCCGAAGACTGGTATGGCGCTCACCGCTTTTGCCGGACCCTGCATGAACTTCATCCTCACCTTTTTTGCCATGCTCGGAATGGGCATAATCGCAAAAACAGGCAGCTACGCGGACGGCAATGCCATTTTTAACTACTTTTACATCCTGTTTTACTACATCGCCATCCTAAGCGCCGGGCTCGGCATTTTCAACCTGATCCCGTTCCCGCCCCTGGACGGCTCGAAAATCATCGGCATCGTGCTTCCGGAACATCTTTACTTTTCCTATATGCAGTACGAACGCTATGGCATGTTAGTATTATTTGTGCTGCTGTACTTCAATGTATTCGACGTTCCGCTGGAATGGCTGAACGATGTCGTCGTCAATGGAATGTTCTCCATTGTGAGACTGCTCTTAAATTTATAACCTATGTACTGCTTAGTATGCCATACTTTTCCTGCAAAGTCAACGAAGAAAAAAAGCCTTTGATCACAACCAAAGGCTTTTTTATACAGGGGATGAGGGAATCGAACCCCCGCTAAAGGTTTTGGAGACCCTTGTCATACCATTTGACCAATCCCCTAAGCAAAACTGCCTTATTATAATATCACAGGAGCTTCCCCCTGTCAAGGGGTTTTCCGAAATTTTCAATCATTTTAGTAACAGTTCAGCCGCGCCATTCGCAATCTCGCACTTCGTGCTTCAAAGCCTGCTACCGCAGGCGGATTGCTCATGAAATGGCGCTCCCCCAACAGCTGAACCCAGAGGAAAATTTGTGCGAGCACAATTTTCCTCTGAATCCGTCTGTTGGCTGAACTGTTTACCACCTTCACGACAGCCTCCCTTTAAAATCTTCATAACCAAATTTCTTCACCGTTTCTATGCTCCCATCCTCTCTCCGGTACAAAATGGAAGGCAGCCTCATCCCATTAAAGGTATTATTTTTTACCATAGAATAATGCGCCATATCGCAGAATATCAGTTGATCCCCTTCTTTTAACGGCTCGTCAAAGGAATAATCCCCGATAATGTCCCCGGCAAGGCAGGTCGGCCCGCCCAGGCGGTACGTATATTTTTTTTCTCCCGGCTTCCCTGCCAGCGTCCCGTCTGTCCCGATGATTTCCGGGCGGTACGGCATTTCCAGCACATCCGGCATATGGCAGGCTGCGGACGTATCCAGAATGGCAAGCTCCATCCCGTTTTTCATAGTATCCAGCACTGTGGAAACCAAAAATCCCGTATTGAGCCCGACCGCTTCCCCTGGCTCCAAATAAACCTCCACCTGATAAGCCTCCCGGATACGGCGGACGCAGTCTGTCAGGCATTCCAAATCGTAATCCTTCCTGGTGATATGATGTCCGCCGCCGAAATTCACCCACTTCACGGAATCCATCTTAAGATATTTCCTGAATTTTTTCTCCACAACGGCAAGCGTCCTTTTTAATGTGTCTGCATTCTGCTCGCACATGGTATGGAAATGGATTCCATCGACCAGGCCAAAAAGCTCCTCCGATTTCTGCAGTTCATCCAACGTCGTTCCGAGACGGGAATTGGCAAAGCAGGGATTGTAAAGATCCGTCTCTATTTCCGAATATTCCGGATTCACCCGAATCCCGAACGACACCTGCTTCCCTGTCCCGCCGTTTCTGCATTTCTCCATCAAATCCCTGAATTTCCTTACCTGCCCCGGCGTATTCAATACTATATGATCGCAGAAATCGAGAAGCTTTTTAAAATCCTCCTCTGTATAGGCAGGGGAAAACACATGGGTTTCCCCGCCAAACTCTTCTTTCCCAAGCCTCGCCTCATAAACGCCGCTTGCCGTCGTTCCGTCCAGATACTTCCTTAACAGCGGATATGTGTGATACATGGAAAATGCTTTCTGCGCCAGTAAAATATGCGCGCCTGATTTTTCCCGCACCGACTGCAGGACCTCCGCATTTTTCCGCAGCAGCGCTTCTTCTACAATATAACAGGGCGTCTTCACGTCCCGATACCATTCCTGATAACGAATGAACTCTTCCAAGCCTTTTCCCCCTTTTTTCAGCAGCGTCCATTGCCCGTTTCAAAAAAGCACCTAAACCCTTCGGCTTAGATGCTTTTTCTGCCTGTTAATCTTCTGAAAAACTATGGAACCAGCACCGGATGGAAGTTTTCCTTCCACGGAAGCCCCCATCGGTTTAATGCCTCCATAAACGGGTCCGGATCAAATTCCTCGACATTATAGACGCCCGGCTTCTTCCATACCCCTGTCATGACCAGCATGGCGCCGATCATCGCCGGGACTCCCGTTGTATAAGAGACTGCCTGGGAGCCGACTTCCCGGTAGCACTCCTGATGATCACAGACATTATATACATAATAGGTCTTTTCCTGCCCGTCCTTCATTCCCTGGAAAATACAGCCGATATTGGTTTTTCCTTTTGTCCGCGGGCCTAACGACGCCGGGTCCGGAAGAACCGCCTTTAAAAACTGCAGCGGCACAATCTGCTTCCCTTCAAATTCAATCGGTTCGATACTCGTCATCCCTACGTTTTCCAGGCATTTTAAATGCGTTAAATAGCTCTCGCCAAATGTCATAAAAAAGCGGATTCTTTTAATGCCCTTAATATTTAACCCCAGGGATTCCAGCTCTTCATGGTGCAGAAGGTACATATCCTTCCTGCCGACTTCGTCAAAATCATATTCGCGCTTGATTTCCATCGGCGCAGTTTCCACCCACCTGCCGTTTTCCCAGTAGCTTCCCTTTGCGGAAACCTCACGGATATTGATCTCCGGATTAAAATTTGTTGCAAATGGGTAGCCGTGATCGCCACCGTTGCAGTCTAAGATATCGATATAATGGATCTCGTCAAAATAATGCTTCATGGCATAAGCGGAAAATACCCCCGTCACCCCCGGATCAAAGCCGCAGCCAAGCAGCGCCATAATCCCGGCTTTTTCAAACCGCTCCCGGTACGCCCACTGCCAGCTATATTCAAATTTCGCCGTATCCTCCGGCTCATAATTGGCGGTATCCATATAATTCGTTTTCGTGGCAAGGCAGGCGTCCATAATCGTCAGATCCTGGTACGGCAGTGCCACATTGATTACAATATCCGGCCCAAACCCATTGATTAACGCAATCAGCTCGTCCACATGATCCGCATTCACCTGCGCGGTGGAAATCTTCGTCTTCCCGCCGCTTAATTTTTCTTTCAAAGCGTCGCACTTTGCTTTTGTCCTGCTGGCAATGCAGATCTCCTCAAATACCTCGGAATTCTGGCAGCACTTGTGGATAACTACGGAAGCAACTCCGCCGCAGCCTATTATCAACGCTTTACTCAATTTCAAACATTCCTTTCCAAACAAAATTCAAAC
>CANREH010000025.1 GCA_947629585.1 uncultured Lachnospiraceae bacterium
CAAGTATTACAAAGTACGATTGAAGGCTTAAGGGGGATTACAAGAGTAGATATCTGTGTCATGGATACGGAAGGGAAACCGTTGGCGACGACGATTACCAATCTGGAGGAATATGAGGAAGCTGTGCTTGCTTTTGTAAAGTCGCCTGCTGACAGCCAGGTGCTCCAGGGATTTCAGTTTTTTAAAGTATTTGATGACAGCCAGTTGGAGTATATCCTGCTTGCAAGAGGCGAGAGCGAAGATGTGTATATGATTGGCAAGATTGCCGCTTTCCAGATCCAGAATCTGTTAGTCGCTTACAAAGAGCGCTACGATAAAGATAATTTCATTAAGAATTTACTGCTTGATAACCTGCTGCTTGTGGACATTTATAACCGTGCCAAGAAGCTCCATATCGAGACAGAAGTAAAACGTGTGGTATTTTTAATTGAAACAAAGGCAGAGAAAGACAGCAGCGCATTGGAAACAGTAAGGGGGCTGTTTTCTTCCAAAAGCAAGGATTTTATTACGGCTGTGGATGAGAAGAACATTATACTGGTAAAGGAATTAAAACAGAACGAAACTTATGACGATTTGCAGAAAACAGCGAGAATGCTTCTGGATATGCTGAATACAGAGGCCATGACGCAGGTGCATATTGCATTCGGCACGATTGTGGATGAGATTAAGGATGTGTCCCGCTCTTATAAAGAAGCGAAGATGGCGCTGGATGTAGGAAAGATTTTTTACAGTTCAAGAAATGTGGTAGCTTACAGTAACCTGGGGATTGGCAGATTGATTTACCAGCTTCCGATGCCGTTGTGCAAGATGTTCATCCGTGAGATCTTCGACGGGAAATCGCCGGATGAATTTGACGAGGAGACGCTTACTACGATTAACAAATTTTTTGAAAACAGCCTGAATGTATCGGAAACTTCCCGGCAGCTTTATATACACAGGAATACACTTGTTTACCGTCTTGATAAGCTCCAAAAAAGCACCAATCTGGATCTGCGCGTCTTTGAAGACGCTATTACCTTTAAAATTGCACTGATGGTAGTAAAGTATATGAAGTATATGGAAAGCCTGGAATATTAAAGAAAGGAATTTCCTAAGACACAAAAAAGTCACATGACTACGGTTGTCATGTGACTTTTTTCGTTGTATAATATGACTTGAGTCATGACTGGAGGGGGGACTCAGCGAAGCTGGGGAGAGTCCTTGAGTCTAAAAGAGGCCCAGCACAGCATAAGAAAGTAATCTATGGAAAAGGATGAAAACTGTTCATGGAAGTTAATAATTATAAAAACAAATTGTCATTAGACAAAAATAAGACGTTAATTGTAAAGGAGCTGGTTCACAACCACGAGCGCGGCGGAGCGAGGCCGGCGATTGTGATGAAGAATGTCAGCAAGACATATAAGAGCAACAGTACCCCGGCGATTATGAATATTTCTTTCCGGGTGGAGCGGGGGGAGTTTGTCTTTATCGTAGGCCCGAGCGGTTCCGGAAAGTCCACGATCCTGCGCCTGCTGATGAAGGAGATTGAGCCGAGCCAGGGGGGAATTTATGTAGACGGGAAGGACACGACGAAGCTGAAACGCCACCAGATCCCGTATCTTCGGAGGAAGCTTGGGGTAGTGTTCCAGGATTTCCGCCTGCTGAAAAACCGGAATGTATTTGACAATGTGGCGTTTGCGCAGCGTGTTATCGGAGCGGATACCAAGACGATTAAAAGGCGTGTCCCGTCGGTGCTTTCGATTGTCGGCATTCTGGAGAAGCACCAGAAGTTCCCAAGACAGCTATCCGGCGGCGAGCAGCAGAGGGTAGCGCTGGCAAGGGCGATTGTAAACGATCCCATGATTTTGCTATGCGACGAGCCGACAGGCAACCTTGACCCGAAAAATTCCTGGGAAATCATGGCATTGCTGGACGAAATTAACCAGAAAGGGACGACGGTCATTGTCGTTACCCATAATATGGATATTGTCAATGCCATGCACAAGCGTGTGATTACGATTAATAAAGGCGTGCTCATCAGCGATCAAAAAGAAGGCGGGTATAGAGATGAATAGTTTCAGCAATAATTTATTTTACAGCATTAAGCAGGGGATTTTAAGCATAAAAAGAAACAGCCGTTTTTCCCTGGCTTCTATTGGCACGATGATGGCAAGCCTGTTTTTATTTGGTATTTTTTACTGCGTTGTGGTGAATTTTACTTATATTGTAAAAAATGCAGAAACCAATGTCGGCATTACCATATTTTTTGATGCAGGCATAAGCAAAGCGAAGATTGACGATATCGGGGAAAAGATAAGGGCAAGGGATGAGGTGGAAAGCTGTACCTTTATTTCCGCGGACGAAGCCTGGGAGCAGTTTCAGACAGATTATTTTGGAAGGGACAAGGATGTGCTGGAAACCTTTGGGAATGATAACCCGCTGGAAGAGTCTTCTTCCTATGAGGTGTTTCTTGCGGACGTGACAAAGCAGAAGGAGCTGGTTGCCTATATTGAGAGCCTGGACGGTGTCAGGCAGGTCAACAGCTCCGAGAGCATAGCGGAGGGGCTCACCAGCTTTAACAGGCTGTTAAGCTATGTATCCGGCGCGATTATGCTCATCCTTATGGGAGTTTCCGTCTTTTTGATCAGCACGACGGTCAATATGGGGATTTCCGTCCGGAGGGAAGAGATCGGAATTATGAAATTAATCGGGGCAACGGATTTTTTTATCCGCGCTCCGTTTATTGTGGAAGGCATGATCATTGGGCTGATTGGCTCGGTTCTTCCGCTGGGTATTGTTTTTATCATGTATAAAAAAGTTGTGGCATATATTATATCGAAATTTACGATTTTATCCGATTACCTGGTATTTATGAAAGCGGAAGATATCTTTCTGGTGCTGGTTCCGCTGTCCATGCTGATTGGTCTGGGGATTGGTTTTGCAGGCAGCTTTTTTACGGTGAAAAAGCACCTGAAGGTATAAAGCCTGCCGGTTTCTATCCTGCCTTATGGCAGGATATTTACATATACAGGGAAAATTGGAAAAGAAAGGAAAGGGAAAAGCGCATGAGAAGGCACAGGTTCAGCGGCTATGGCTATAGGGACAGGGATCCGAAGAAGCATGAATTTTTATCGGGTTTTCTTGTCGGGGTTTCCTTAATTATCATAGTGTTTGCGGTGATTTTGGATATTGCCGTCTGGAAATACGGGGACACGCTGGAAAGTATTTATGTCCTTGCCAAAAATGCAGTCGTGGCATCGGACAAAGACGGGGAGGAGCTTAAGTTTTCCAGTAACGAGGTGGCGGCGAAGCTGGATATGCTGAATGCTTATATTGAACAGTATTATCTCCATGATAACGATCCGGAGGCGGAAAAAGAAGCCGTTTACAAAGCGGTCCTTTCTTCTCTTGGCGATCCGTATTCCGTTTACTATACGCCGGAGGAGTACCAGAGCACGGACGAGCGGTTTGAAGGAAGCTATGTCGGAATCGGCGTGACGGCGTTTTATGATAAAGAAAAGGAAGAGATTTCCGTGGAAGAGGTGACGGAAGGAAGCGGCGCCGATCTCGCAGGCATCCAGAAGGGCGATATCTTTTATGAAGTGGAAGGGGAAAAGGTAGCAGGGATGGAGCTTTCAGAGCTTGCCTCGAAGCTGAAAGGAAAGGAAGGAAGCTTTGTAACTGTGTCTGTCCTGCGCGGCGGGGAAAAAGAGAAAAAGGATTTTTCTGTGGAGCGCAGGGAAGTTCTGTTGGAAACCGTTTCTTATCGGATGTTAGAGGATCATATCGGTTATCTTGCCATTTCCGGTTTTTCCAAGACGTCGCCGAAGCAGTTCAATCAGGCGATAGAAGCGCTGCTTTCCGAAGGAATGGAAGGGATGGTGATCGATCTCCGCAATAATGGCGGGGGCAGCCTCTCTGCCTCGGTGGATATGCTTGACCGCCTTCTGCCGAAGGGACTGTTGGTTTATACGAAGACAAAGGACGGGAAGGAGAAAAAGTATTTTTCCACGAATAAGGAAAGCTTTGATAAGCCGTTTGCCGTTCTGATTAACGGGGAGAGCGCCAGCGCGTCGGAAATCTTTGCGGGAGCGATCAAGGACAGGAAGGCGGGTACTTTAGTAGGGACGACCAGCTTCGGGAAAGGGATTGTGCAGAAGATTTATGAGCTGGACGACGGTTCCGCCGTGAAGCTGACCAACTCCGAATATTTTACCCCGAATGGGAATAATATCCACGGGATCGGGATTGAGCCGGATATCGCGGTAGAGATGGATGCGGAAAGCGGGGAGGATTTGCAGTTGGAAAAAGCGGTGGAGGTGGTAAAAAAAGATTTGGAATAATTAACTTGCTGTTGAATTTTGTCGATGGTTATTTTATAATAGGAGATGGGTTTGGGAGAGTGTTTGTTTCATTAAATTAATAGAAATGGGGTTTCCGGTATGAAATTGAAGACGAAAATTTTAATGATTGCGCTGCTGCCTGTCCTGCTGCTTGGGATCGGAGTGTTCTTAGTTACGGCGGATCGGATGGCAAAGGGAATTTACAGCCAGGTCTATGAAGGAATGGGCGCGACTTCCATAGCCGTAAGGAATATTTTTGAGGCAGGCGGTTATCAGGGCGAATACCGCATTGATGAGAATGGGTATTTCTGGAAAGGGTATATGCTCAATATTTCCCGTGCGGACAGCATTGTAGATAAGATTAAGGAGGAAACGGGGATTGACGTAGGCATTTATTATGGGGATGCGTTAAAGCTGACCTCCATTACCGACGAAAACGGCGTTCGGCAGACGGACGCAACGGCGTCGGAGCATATCGCGGATGTCGTTATGAAACAGGGGATGATTTACCGGGCGAGGAATTTCGATGTCCTGGGGGAAAAGTCCATTGTATATTACCGCCCGCTTTACCAGGATGGATCGAATGAGATTATCGGCATGATTTCTCTTGGGATGTCGATGGACCCGATTAAGGCTACGATTAATGAGATCCGTCTCCAGATTCTGGTAATTATTATTGTCGTTGTTATTTTAACGATATTGGTTGTAGTGCTTTTGGTAAATCAGATTGTATCTGCACTGGATAAGGGCATGGGTGTCCTTGACCAGCTTTCCAAAGGAAATTTAAACACGGATTTGGATCAGAAGATTTTAAAAAGAAAAGACGAGATTGGCGCGCTGGGGCAGGGAATCCTTAATCTGAAGAATGAACTGCAGAAGATGATTGGGATGATCCGGGACAAGAGCCGGAACTTAAATGAAGAGTCCAGCGAGCTGCAGCGCCTTTCCAGCAATGTCCACGGCATTATGAAGGAAGTGGACAAGGCGGCGCAGGAGATGGGCAAGAGCAGTGCAGGGCAGGCGGAGGATGCCGCCAAAGCCAGTGAGAATGTCGCCATCATGGGAGACATGATCGGAGAGAATAACCAGGAAGTGAAGAAGCTCAGCGAGATTTCCAATACCATGAAAAAGGTGTCGAAGCAGGCGGTACAGGAACTGGAAGGGTTAAACCTTGTCATGCAGAATGTCAGGGAGTCCATTGCGTATCTGTCCGAGCAGACGGGGCTTACGGAAAGTTCCGTGGAGAAGATCGGCACAGCGACAGAGATGATTTCCGCCATTGCTTCCGAAACCAGCCTGTTATCGTTAAATGCAAGCATCGAAGCGGCGCGGGCGGGCGAACAGGGAAAAGGGTTTGCTGTCGTCGCTTCCGAGATTCAGAAGCTGTCGGAGCAGTCCAATGAGGCGGTCGAGGATATCCGGGTGATGATTGAGAACCTGACGACCAATTCCGGCAATACCATGCAGCGTATGGCGGAGGTCCGTTCCGCAGTAGAGCAGCAGGAGAGAAACATTAAAAAGACGGAGCAGGCTTTTGACAGCGTGCAGTCCGGTATTAATGAATCGGTAACGCGCATGGAGGCGATTTTAGAGAAGACAAAGCACATGGAGGAAGTCAGGACGGATACGGTGGATACCGTACAGAGTTCTGCGGCGATTGCAGAAGAGAATGCGGCCAGCATTGAGGAAATTATGGCAAGCGTGGAAAGTATCTATAATGATCTTGGGACAATCTCAAAGAGAACGGCTTACTTAGGGGAACTTTCTAAGGATATGAACGACAGTATTGACGTATTTAAGGGATAAAAAAAGTCAAGGGGAAGATAAAGTAATAAAAGCCGTCTGTGCAGGCGGCTTTTATGCTGGAGAGGATAAGGAGTTATGATAGAAGCGGCATTATGTGATGATGAGACTGAAATTTTAGACAGATTGGAAAAGCAGATTCAGAAGTATGCGGCGGGAAAGCAGCTTGATATCAGAATAGAGAAATATCAGAGCTCAAGGGCTTTGGCAGACCGTTTAAAGGAAGGGGCAGTATACCAGTTCTATATTCTGGATATGCTGATGCCGGAAATGGACGGGATTGCGCTGGGGAAAGAGATCCGGAGCCGGGATTCTTCGGCGGTCATTATTTACCTGACCTCGTCGGCAGATTTTGCATTTCAGGCATTTGGCGTATTCGCACAGAGATATTTACTGAAGCCGATCCAGAAAAAGGATTTAGAGGAGGCGTTGGAGGCCGGCATAGGCCCTTTTATGAAAAAGCAGGAGACGCTTCCTGTCAATACTCCGAAGGGAATCCGTAAAATTTTATACCGGGAGATAGAATATGTGGAAAATATTTCCCGCACGCTGCATATCCATACGACGGACGGGCAGGAAATTGTCAGCCGTTTCCTGCGGCAGTCTTTTGAAAATGAAATTAAAGAATTGTTAGACTGCAGAGATTTTCTGCAGATACATAAGTCCTTTGTCGTTAATCTGCGGCATATCAAAATCTATGGGCCGTATGCCGTCACCATGCAGTCGGGAGAGGAGCTTCCGATTAGCAAAAGCAGGCAGGTCGAGGTAAAGAGGCGTTACCTGGGGTACGTTTCGGAAGAGCCTCTGTGACAGCTTGTGTATGATGAAATAAAAAAGGATGAAGGATATGGGATTTTTACATCTTTTTGTTTTGATTAATTCCACGGTTTTTATGATGCTGTATTTTATGACTTTCCTGGTCTTAAAATATTCCCTGAAAAAAACAATAGCCATCTGCACTGTCTGTACAATCGTCAATGTCCTGTCGGAAATTGTAAGAATGAAATATTTTCTTACGGACGGGTGGGCGATTCTTGTGTTTAATGCGGCGCAGATTGTTTTGGTCCAGGGGACGGCGCTGCTCATTGCGAAAAACAAAGACAGCTATACGGTATTTCTTGGCCTTAGCTCTTCTAATTTTATCTGGATAGGGAATGCTACTGCCATGCTGGTAAAGCTGTTTACCGGAATGGATATCTTTGCCAATATTGTAGGGATTTTTGTGAATATTGCGGTGCTTCTTTTAATGGCGGTGACGACAAGGGATGCTTTGGTTACCGTGCTGAGCAAAGGAATCCGCTGGTGGATGTGCCTGATTCCGTGCCTGTGCTATATGACGTTTTATTTTCTCCTTTATTTCCCGGTTTCCTATGCCCAGAGCCCAAGCAATATCTTTGCGGGGATTACCCTGATGATGACTATGATTGTACTGTATATCGTGGTGATCAAATATCTTCATTCCCGGATGGAGGAGAAATATCTTCTCTGGGGAAATCTTGCGCTCAATGCCTATGCAAAAGGCGTGGAAGTGCAGTCAGAGGCAGTCGAGGCGGCGCAGAAGGAGTTCCGCGTTATGCGCCATGACATCAGGCATAAGGATGTCCTTCTGCTGGAGCTTTTGCGCGATAAAAAATATGAAGAGGCAGAGCAGATTTTGAGCAGGGATCTTGACGACATCGAGCACAGCAAGGTGAAAAGGTACTGCGAAAATGTGATTATTAACAGCATTATGAGCGGCATGGCGAGAAAAGCGGAGAGCATGGATGTCAAACTGCGGATTTTAAGTGCCGTTCCGGAATACCAGGAAATCAACGACAGGGAATTTGCCATCCTGATCGCGAACCTGATTGAGAACGCCCTGATCGCGGTCAGGGATTTGGAAGAAAAAGACCGGGTGGTGGAGTTTAAGGTAAAAAATATCCGAGGGGAAAAGATGATTCTGGAGGTAAAGAATCCCTGCTATCAGGAAGTGGAATTTTCAAAAATTACAGGGCTTCCGGTTTCCCATAAAGGGGAGGATCATGGGTTCGGCATGATAAGCGTGCAGGAATTTGTGAAAAAATACCACGGGGATATTGACTGCTATGTGGAAAATAATGAATTTGTGATCCGGATCTTTGTTGATTTTATGGGGGGGGGTATAACCGGAAATTTGGGAAAAGAAAGAAAAAAGAAAGCTTATAAATAAAGTTGTTTTTACTTAAACTTTCATGCCGGGCATGCCCGGCGCTGCCATGAATAAAAGCCCACCGGGGAGCTTCGTGCTTTCGCACTCCCGCTCCCCTGCCCATATTCGCAAATCGTGCTGCTCTCATTCGTTCGCATCACTGTTTTGCTCATATGGGTTAGCGTCTCTCATACAGCCCCCTTTTTAAAGAAAATCCTAATTTTTCAGATTCTATGCAACTTTCGTATAATCAATAATTGAAATTTTACTGACGATTTTTTCTAAACTGTCCAGAATATCATCTATTTTTTCAGCAACTGAGCTGAGAAAAACTACGTCGCCGCACTGCTTGCATTTCAGGCATGGTACATTCTCGATAATCACATAGCAATCTTTTAGCTGTGCAAAATAACTTGTTTTACTCTCTGCCATTTCTCCGCTTTTACAGCTTGTACATCTCATGTTTAACGCTCCTTTTTGGTATTTTATTATATAAAAAAATTCAACAAGTATCCATGCACATTATTCACAAAAATTGCAATAATATTTCTATGTTTTACCTATTGATTTTAAAAGCTGATCTGCAATGAGTTTTTTGACATATCGTTTTTCAACAGCCACGCGGCCAGACATTTCTTTTGAAAAGTCCGGTATGAATTGATAATTTTTCGCAATAAAAATTTCAGGATTTTCAAAAGAAACTGTCTGTGACAGTGGCGTGCCTTTGAACAGAATCTGAAAGACTTCTTGTGTTTGCCGCCGCTTCCGTATATAATGATAGCAGGGTGGAAAATTGGAAAGGCGGGATGAATTTTGAAAAAATGGAAACGGATAGTTTTCAATATGGTGATCCTGGCGCTTTTTTTCGGTGTGTCCCGGATCAATTTTAAAGAAGGCGGGCCGTTTGAACATCTGCTGAAGGAACGCAGGGCAGAGGCTGCTTCCGAGGTAACGGTAACTTCCCATAAAAAGTTTGTGAACGCGGTTTATAAAATGACAAGGAAGCGGGAAACGTCAGGAAGTTTTTATTATGAGGGAAACAGCGATGATATTTTTGACGGCGATATTGACAGATTGTTGGATGAGGTATGTGCCATTGATAAAAAGACCAGCGACGATGCGGATTATTTGATGAACAGCATATCGACCATTAACTGCAAAACAAGCTATCGGTATTATGGAGATGTCATTACAGATTCTACGATTACTGTCCAGATCCGTTATCTGGAGACTATGGCGCAGCTTCAAGCGGTAAATGAAGGGGTGGCGGAAGCGCTTGCAGCGCTGAATATCGAGGGAAAATCAGATTATAAAAAGGTTAAGCTTATCCATGATTTTATTGTGGAGAATACCAGATACCAGACAGGCGCAAACTGCTATACCGCCTATGGCGCGCTGCTAGAGGGAAGGGCAGTCTGCCAGGGCTATGCGCAGCTTGCCTATAAAATGCTGACGGAAGCGGGATTAAAATGTTATTTTATTTCAGGGAAAGCCAACAATGGCACAAGGACGGAGGATCATGCCTGGAATCTTGTGAAAGTCGGGAAAAAATGGTATTATCTGGATGTGACATGGGATGATCCCGTAGGGAGCGGGGATACGCTGCGGTATGATTATTTTTTGCTTGGAAGTGAACGGTTCACGCAGGATCATATGGCTCTTCCGGAGTACAGCAAAAAAATAGTGAAGGCAAGTAAATATAACCATAAAAAAGCGATTGTTTCTTAAAAGAAAATTAAGAGGGAAATTTCAGAAAGGAGTTTTAACATAAAGATGAAAATAATCGAGGCAGGATTTGAATTTATGGAGGAGGCTGACGGCGAAAAACTGCTCAGAAAGATAGAGAAGGCGGGGCGGGTCTGCTATAAAAGCGAAGGGAAGATTTCGGAGCATTCGGCAGAAACTTTTATCCGAAATATTATTAAGCGCGGGCATGAGTCGGTGTTAGAGCATGGCAGCATTTCCGTGAAAATTGTCTGCGACAGGGGCGTGACCCATGAGATTGTCAGGCACAGGCTTGCCAGCTACAGCCAGGAAAGCACCCGTTACTGTAATTACAGTGCAGATAAGTTTGGCAGTGAGATTACCGTGATAAAGCCCTGCTTTTGGGAAGAAGGCAGCAGAGAATATGCTGTCTGGAAAGAGAGCATGGAGATGATCGAGAAAAATTATATGGCTCTTTTGGAAGCGGGCGCAAAACCGGAGGAGGCAAGGAGCATTCTGCCAAACAGCTTAAAGACAGAGATTGTCGTAACCATGAACCTCCGGGAATGGAGGCATTTCTTCCGGCTCCGCACGGAGGGGAGGGCGCACCCGCAGATGAGGGAGATTGCCTGTAAAATGCTTGCGGAGTTTCAAAAGAAGATTCCGGTGGTGTTTGAGGATATTGCTGCGGAAGGATAAGGACAGGAAAATGGGAAATACTGCTGTTAAAAAGATCTCATACGTTATGCTTCTTGACTTTTTAGAAAGAAATACTATAATAGGATATTATATACAAAATTACTATGAAAAGAGGGTATGTCATGGATAAACTTATTTATCTGGATAATGCTGCGACTACGGCTGTACATCCTGAAGTATATAAAAGCATGAAGCCGTACCTGGAGGAATTTTATGGGAATCCTTCCAGTATTTATGGCTTTGCGGCGAAGAGCAAGAAAGCTGTGGAGGATGCAAGGCATGAGGTTGCTTCGTTCCTCGGAGCGAAGGACAATGAGATTTATTTTACCGGGGGCGGCAGTGAATCCGATAACTGGGCATTGAAGGCAACGGCGTTTGCTTTCCGGGAGAAAGGAAAGCATATCATTACCTCAAAGATAGAGCATCATGCGGTGCTTCATACCTGTGAGTATCTTGAAAAGCTTGGGTTTGAAATTTCTTATATTGATGTGGATGAAGACGGCGTGCTGAAATTAGAGGAATTAAAGAAGGCGATCCGCCCGGACACGATCCTGATTTCTGTTATGTTTGCCAATAACGAGATTGGGACGATCCAGCCGATTAAGGAAATCGGCGAGATTGCGAAAGAGCATGGTATTCTGTTCCATACGGACGCTGTCCAGGCTTACGGGCATATGCCGATTGACGTCAACGAGCTCCATATTGATATGCTGTCTGCGAGCGGGCATAAGATCAACGGCCCGAAGGGAATCGGCATCATGTATTTAAGGAACGGCGTTAAAATCGGTTCCTTTGTGCATGGAGGTGCGCAGGAGAGAAACCGCCGCGCGGGTACGCATAATGTTCCGGGCATTGTCGGCTTTGGAAAGGCTACGGAGCTTGCAAGGAAAAATATGGAAACGCGCATGGCGAAGGAAAAGGAGCTGCGCGATTATCTGATTGACCGGATATTAAAAGAGGTTCCGTATACGCGCCTGAATGGGCACAGGACACAGCGCCTTGTGAATAATGCGAATTTCAGTTTTCAGTTTATTGAGGGCGAGTCCCTGCTGATTATGCTGGATCAGAAGGGGATTTGCGGTTCCAGCGGCTCGGCCTGCACTTCCGGCTCCCTCGATCCGTCCCATGTGCTGCTGGCGATTGGGCTTCCGCATGAGATTGCGCATGGTTCCCTGCGGCTTACGCTGTCGGAGGAGATTACGAAAGAAGACCTTGACTATGTGATTGATGCGGTGAAGGGGATTGTGGAAAGGCTCAGAAGCATGTCGCCTCTTTATGAGGATTTTATCAAAGGGAAAAATCAATAACAGGCTGGAATGGAGGAAAAGGGCCAATGATGTATAGTGAAAAGGTAATGGATCACTTCAGTAATCCGAGGAATGTCGGGGAAATTGAAAACGCAAGCGGCGTCGGCACGGTTGGCAATGCCAAGTGCGGCGATATCATGCGTATTTATTTGGATGTGGATGAGAACCAAGTGATCCGCGACTGCAAATTCAAGACCTTTGGGTGTGGCGCGGCTGTCGCCACCAGCAGCATGGCAACGGAAATGGTGATAGGGAAGACCGTTCAGGAAGCGATGCAGGTAACGAATAAAGCGGTGATGGAGGCGCTTGACGGGCTTCCACCAGTGAAGGTACACTGTTCCCTTCTGGCGGAGGAGGCTATCCATGCGGCGCTTTGGGACTATGCCGAAAAGAATCATATCGTGATTGAAGGGTTAAAGAAGCCGAAAAATGATATCCATGAGGATGATCCTGTGGAGGAGGAATAAAACGGTTCTGTTTCCTATAATAAATGCTTTAAAACGGGCATAAGATACTATAAAAATGTCAGTTTTGGAGTTTTCTATGGATTCATGTGCGGAATATATTTTTTCGGAAGAGTATGCAGATCTTATCTATCCTTTTTATGGAGATACGGAATATTTTTTAAAGAATTATCAGCCGGACTGCTTTCTGGATATCGGGGGCGGTCTGGCTGTTTCGTTTAAAAAAGGGGATTACGGGCAGGATGCTTATGGATATTATCCTGTCCCGAAATGCTTTGGGCTGCTGGACACCTCTAATATTGATACGATTGGCGTCAACCGGCTCCGGAGACAGCCGTATCTTGGTTTCCGGGGAAACGGCGTCTTAATTGGCGTACTGGATACCGGGATTGATTATACGCATCCGGCTTTTTTAAATCCGGACGGCACGACCAGGATTGCCGCTATCTGGGATCAGACGGTCCCTCCTTCCGAAGCCGGGGAAAATACAGAAGAAGGGCAGGATGTATTTTATGGCAGGGAATATCTGCGGGAGCAGATTAATGAAGCGCTTGCGAGCGAAGATCCGTACAGCATTGTGCCGCAGAGGGATGAAGACGGGCATGGGACGGCAATGACAGGAATTATCGCGGGAAACGAAATTGTAAGCGAGCATTTTTCCGGGGTTGCGCCGGGGGCGGAGCTGGTAATCGTGAAGTTAAAGCAGGCGAAGAAAAATCTGCGGGATTTTTTCCGTATCAAGGAAGAAATTCCCTGTTTTCAGGAAACGGATTTGTTATTTGGCATTCAGTATCTGCTGAAAAAAGCCAGAAAACTTGATATGCCGATGGTGGTTTATTTCGGGGTAGGTACCAATCAGGGGAGCCATACGGGTAATACCCCGCTCTGCAATTATGTGAGGTTTTATTCTAACCTGATGGGGGTAAATTTTGTGGCTGCCGCCGGGAATGAAACCAACCGGGGACATCATGTATTTGCTGAATTTGAAGAAGATGACACTTATCAGGATGTGCAGCTCCGTGTCGCGGAGGGGGAAGAAGGGTTCAGCATGGAGATCTGGGTCAACAGCATCGGCTTTTATTCGGTGGGGCTTTTATCTCCCGCCGGGGAATTTACGGGAAAGATCCCGCAGGAAAGCACAGGCTGCCATATTTCTACCCTTGTGCTGGAGCGGGTGAAGATCTGCACCAGTTACCATGTAGTGGAGCCGTATTCCATGCGCCGCCTGATTCTGGTCCGTTTTTTTAATATTGTGCCGGGGAACTGGACGATCCGTATTTATAATGACAATGATATGCCGGCGGATTACCATATCTGGCTGCCGATGCACGGGTTTTTAAAGGAAGATACCCGGTTCCTGGCGCCGTCCCCGGATGTGATTATCTGCGATCCCGGCAATGGGGAGGCGCTTATAACCGTAAGCGGCTATGACCACAGGACCGGAGGCATTTATCTGTATTCCAGCCGGGGATATACCGCGCTTGACCGGGTGAAGCCGGATCTGACGTCTCCCGCGGTGAATATCATGGCTCCGGCGGCTGGCGGAGGTTATACGACAGTGACGGGAACCAGCGTGGCGGCGGCGCATGTGGCAGGCATGTCGGCGATTTTATGGGAATGGGGAATTGTGGAAGGCTTTTCTTCTGATATCCGGGGAGGAGACATCCGGAGGCTCTTAATTATGGGGGCGGAGCGTATCGGGTTTTTCTACCCGAACCGGGAATTTGGCTTTGGGATAGCGAATATTTACGGGGCATTTGAGGTCATGAGGACGCCGATTACATAGTTATGCTTGAGTTTCTGCAGCGTTTATACTATAATACCTTTCATAATAGCAGTTTTGCCATGACCGGAAAGCCGGACTGCTATGAAAAGATAAGGGGAGCGTTTAAATGAAACGGATGAAAAGAGAATTAACCTCTGTCCAGATGATAGGGCTGGGGTTTTTGTTCAGCATTCTGGCAGGGACCCTGCTGTTAATGCTGCCGGTTTCCCAGGCGGAGGGGCAGAAGGTTCCTGCGGTTGACGCTTTATTTACCGCTGCGACTTCGGTCTGTGTGACCGGGCTGGTTACGGTGACGACGGCACAGGCATGGAGTTTTTTTGGAAAATGCGTGATCCTGTTCCTGATTCAGTTAGGCGGGCTTGGCGTAGTGACATTTACGACCATCCTCCTTCTGGTCGTGGGAAAGAGGGTTACGTTAAAAGAGCGCCTTCTGCTCCAGGATGCCTATAACCTGGATACATTAAACGGGCTGGTTCCTTTGACAAAAAGGATTTTAAAATATACGCTGATTCTGGAGGGGATCGGGGCGGCAGGCTATGCTGTCGTTTTTATTCCCAGACATGGGTTGTGGCTGGGCATAACAGGGGCGGTATTCAATTCAGTTTCCGCTTTCTGCAATGCGGGCATGGATATTTTGGGGACGGACAGCCTGATTCCCTATCGGGATCATCTGCCTGTCAATCTGATAACTATGGCTCTGATTATTATGGGAGGGCTTGGGTTTCCGGTCTGGTGGGATTTGATGGGAACCGCAGGCAGAATCAGGAAGGAAAACAGGGAACGGCTTTACCGCAGGAAATTAAGCCGGATCCTTCCGGAATTTTTCGGGAAGCTGGAGCTTCATTCCAGGCTGGTGCTTGTACTGACGGCGGCATTCATTTTCTCCGGCATGGCGTTGACGCTTTTGCTGGAATGGAATAATCCGGCGACGATAGGGAAGCTTTCCCTGCCGCAGAAAATGCTGGCTTCGTTGTTCCAGTCTGTCACGACAAGGACGGCAGGGTTTTTAACCATCCCGCAGGAGAACTTCCGGGACGCCAGCGCAGTCGTGTATTTAATTTTAATGTTTATCGGCGGATCGCCCTGCGGAACGGCGGGCGGCGTCAAGACCGTGACGGTTTATATGATGGCGCGCGCCGCGCTTTCCACGGTACGCGGCAGGAACCAGGTGGAGGTGTTCCAGAGAAGGATTGACGAAAGCTATATAAAAAAGGGCATGGCGGTGGTTTTATTCAGCATGATCGGGCTGTTTTTGTCGGTGCTGTCATTAAGTATGGCGGTGGATGCGGATTTCCTGGATGTTTTATATGAATGTACGTCGGCGATTGCCACGGTCGGGCTTTCCAGGAACTTAACAGGCAGCCTGAACCTGGCGGGAAAGCTTATTATTATCCTGACGATGTATGCGGGCAGGATCGGCCCTATTACGCTGGCATTATTTTTTAATTCTGACAGGAGGAAAAAACATCAGGTAAGCTTCCCGCAGGGGAAAATCTATATTGGATAGGAAAGTGAAAGGGAAAAGATGGTAAAAAAGAGAGAGTTTTTGGTGGTCGGCCTGGGACTTTTTGGAACCAGCGTGGCGACGGCATTGAAAAAAAGCGGCTGCCAGGTGCTTGCCGTGGATAAGGACGAAGACAGGGTCCGGGAAGTGTTGGGGGAAGTGACCCATGCAGTTGTGGCGGATGTCACCGATCCGGAGCAGCTTGAGGATCTGGGCGTAAAAGATTATGACGCGGCGATTATCGCGATTGGAACGGATCTGGAAACAAGCATCCTGGCGACGATTTTAATTAAGGAAACCGGGATTCCGTTTGTCCTTGCCAAAGCCTCCAGCGCTTTGCAGGCAAGGGTGTTAAAGAAGGTCGGCGCGGACAAGATTGTGTTCCCGGAGGAAGAAATGGGCGTCCATGTCGCGGCGAATCTGACCGTCGGGAATTTCTTCGCGGCGGTGGAGCTGTCGGCGACGCACAGCATTATGGAGCTTGATGCCCTTCCGGAATGGGAAGGGAAAACATTAAAGGAATGTGATTTGAGAAAAAAATACGGGATTAATGTCGTCGGTATCCGCAAAGGGGAGGATTTAGAGATGAATCCGGGGCCGGAAAGCAGGATTGGGCATAATGACATTGTGGTTGCCATCGGGAAGAATGATGTTCTGACCTCTTTGGCGGCAAAATAAAGGAAAGAACATGATTACAAGTGTGTCAAACCCTCAGATGAAATTTCTGGGGAAGCTTATCAAAAAGGCGAAATTTCGCAGGGAGCAGGGGCTTTTTGCTGCCGAGGGGATTAAAATGGCGGCGGAGGCGGAAGAATTAAAGATAGTGAAAAAGCTCTATGTGACCGAAACCGGGCTGGAAGCCCTGGAAAAACGTCTTGGAAAGAAACCGGGCTGCGAAACAGAGCTGGTTTCCGAACAGGTGCTTTTTAATATTGCCGATACGGTTTCGCCGCAGGGAGTGCTGGCACTGGTAAAGATGCCGGAGTATGATCTGGAAGAGATCCTTAACCAGGAGCAGGCGAATCTGTTATTTCTTGAGGAAATCCGCGATCCGGGGAATCTTGGAACGATTGTGCGGACAGCGGAGTGCGCCGGGGTAAACGGCATTATTTTAAGCGGCGGCTGCGTGGATTTATTTAATCCCAAGACGGTCCGCGCGACGATGGGCGCGGTTTTCCGGATGCCATTTGTATATACGGAGCAGTTTCCTGCGGCTATGGAGACGGCGAAGAAAAAAGGAATCCGGGTATTCGGGGCGCACCTGCAGGGGACGAGGGATTTTTTTGCAGAGGATTACCGGGGAAAGACGGCGTTTGTGATTGGGAACGAAGCCAAAGGGATGTCGCCTGCGGCGGCAGAAGCGTCTTTCCTTGTGAAAATCCCGATGGAGGGCGGTTCGGAATCGTTAAATGCTTCTGTTGCGGCGGCGGTGATGATGTATGAGGCATACAGGCAGAAGCGCAGGGGAAAGATGGAAAAATAAAATTTGGAAAGAAAGGAAACAGCCAAAGGAGATAGGTTATGAAGTATTTGATTGACATTTTAAAGGGAATTGTGATTGGGATTGCCAACATTATCCCGGGCGTGAGCGGCGGCACGATGATGGTGTCTATGGGAATTTATGATAAAATTATTTCCAGCATCACGGGCTTATTTCAGCATTTAAAAGAAAGCATTATAACGCTGCTTCCGTATGGGATTGGCATGGTGATTGGCATTGTCGGGCCTGCGTTTTTGATTAAATATCTGTTTGCGCACTATGCCTTCGCGACTTCCATGGCGTTTATCGGGCTGATCCTCGGCGGCGTTCCGATTATTTTAAAAAGGATTACGGGAAAGAAGTTCTGTGCAAAGAATATTGCCGCTTTCCTGGTAATGTTTGTGTTTATTATCGGGCTAAAGCTGGCCGGAGGGACAGGAAGCGATGTGTCCCTGGAGCATATCAGCGTGCTTTTGATGGCGGAGCTGTTCCTTGTCGGCGTGATTGCGGCTGCAACTATGGTGATTCCGGGCGTGAGCGGCTCGATGGTATTAATGCTTCTTGGATTCTATAATCCGGTTCTGACGACGGTGACGGATTTTGTCAGCGCGCTGGCGGCTTTTGACAGCGGAATAATCGTACATAATGCCCTGCTTTTGATCCCGTTCGGCATCGGCGTCCTGCTGGGGATTTTCGCCGTTGCAAAGCTGATTGAATTGTTAATCCAAAAGCAGGAGTCTATGACTTTTTCCGGAATTTTCGGCCTGGTTGCCGCTTCCCCGGTTGTGGTGCTGATGGAAACAGATTTATCTTCCGGGCTTGGCGCCGTCAGCATTGCCGTGGGCATTGTGACGTTTCTTTGTGGCTGCGCCGTGGCTTACGTGCTTTCCGGAAAGTAAAGGGGAATGTTTATGAGATTCAAAAAAGATCTGATTCTTTTGGGAATTCTGGGAATTGTCGCCATCGTTTCCGCCGGGATTACGGTACTTTTTAATGGCGGAACGGAAAAAAAGGAACCAAAGCTTCAGATTACGGCATCGTTTTACCCGATGTATATCATTACCCTGAATCTTACGGAAGATGTAGACGGGGTAGAGGCAGGCTGCATGACGCAGAACCAGACAGGCTGCCTGCACGATTACCAGATGACGACAAGGGATATGAAAACGCTGGAAAATACCGATATTTTCGTGATTAACGGCGGAGGGATGGAAAGCTTCTTAGAGGATGTGATCAAAAGCAATCCTTCCCTGACTGTCCTGGACGCGGGAGAAAAGCTTACGGAAGTGTTAGAGAGCCATAAGGAGCATCCTGCTTCCGGGGACGGAGAGCAGGAAGAGGAAGGAAATGCGCATTTCTGGCTGAATCCGGAATACTACTGCACACAGATCCGGACGGTGGCGGAAGGGCTTGCCGCATGGGATAAAGATCATGCGGAAAAATACCGGGAAAATGCGGATGCTTATGTGGAAAAAGTGGAGAAAATTGCGGAGGAACTAAAGAAATTAAAGGTTTCCAGCGGCAGCGTGATTGTTTTCCATGATGCCTTTGCCTATCTTGCGGAATACCTGGGGCTTAAGGTTGCCCGTATTGTTGAGCTTGACGGGGAAACATCCCTGGGAGCGGGAGAAGTAGCGGAGATTATGGAAGAAGTGAGAAGCGAAAATATTTCCTGTCTGTTTACCGAGGCGCAGTACAGCCTGGAAGCTGCCGATACGATAGAAAAAGAGACAGGCGCGGTTTCCTATGTGATAGATTCCCTGGTGACAGGGGACGGAGGGAAGGATTCTTATCTTGAAGGGATGGAGCGGAATCTGGAAGTGTTAAAAAAGGCGTTTGGTACGTTACGGTTCCGGGAGGGCGGATATTGAAAAAAGAAGCAGAGATGGAAAAAGAGTGCCGCCTGGCGGCACCGTCAAAAAAAGCGGTCAGGGCGTGCGGCTTCCATTGTATTAAGGTGAAGGATCTCGGCGTAAAGCTGGAAAACGAAGTGATTTTAGAGCATGTCAATCTCCATATCCACTGCGGGCGGCTGATTTCCGTGATTGGGAAAAACGGGGCGGGCAAAAGCACGTTAATCCGGGCAATTCTGGGGGAAGTCCCTTATACCGGATCGATTGAGTTCCGGGATGTCCGGCAGAAGACGGCGGAAAAGCTCCGGATTGGCTATGTCCCGCAGCATTTGAATATTGAGAAAAATTCGCCGACCAGCGTTTATGACCTGTTTGCAAGCTTTATTTCCCGCGTTCCGGTGTTTTTGTGCAAAAAAAAGCCGGTGGAAGAGAAGATAAAAAAGCAGCTTGCCATGTTCCAGGCGGAGGATTTGTTAAATAAAAGGGTCTGTGATCTGTCCGGCGGGCAGTTACAGAGGGTTTTACTGTCGCTGGCAGTCTGCCCGCTGCCCAACCTCCTTTTGTTGGACGAGCCTGTGTCGGGGATTGACCAGAAAGGGATGGATTCCTTTTACCAGACAATCCATCGGCTGAAAACTCGTTATGACCTGTCTATTTTGATGGTTTCCCATGATCTGGAGTACGTCAGGAGATATTCGGATCAGGTGGTTCTGCTGGAAAAAACGGTCATAAAGCAGGGAACGCCGGAGGAAATTTTTAAAAGCAGGGAATATAAAGAAACCTTTGTGTCAGGCTGATAAGGAAGGGAAAGGGTATGCTTGCAGGAATTTACGGGCTGATGGAGTCATTTCTCCCGTTTTCTTTTATGAAATATGATTTTATCAAAAATTCTTTTTTGGCAATCCTGATTATAACGCCGTTATTCGGGCTTCTGGGAACCATGATTGTCAATAATAAAATGGCATTTTTTTCCGACGCGCTCGGGCATTCCGCATTTACCGGGATTGCGCTGGGAACGCTGCTTGGGATTGCCAATACCGATCTGTCTATGGCGGGGTTTGCAGTCGTGTTTGCGCTTGTGTTAAATGTCATTAAGCGCAGAAAAACGATTTCTGCCGATACGATTATTTCGGTATTTTCCTCTGTCAGCATGGCGGCGGGGCTTGTAATGCTGTCAAAAAACGGGGAATTTTCCAAATATTCTTCCCTGCTGGTGGGGGACATCTTAAGTATTCAGCCAAAGGAGATTCTTTTGCTATTTGGGATTTTTCTGCTGACTTTAGTATTTTTTGGCTGCTGCTTCAATGCCCTCCATGCGCAGAGCGTTCACGAAGCCCTGGCAAGGAGCCGGGGCGTGCCTGTCGCTGCCGTGGACAATGCGTTTTCTGTCCTGATTGCGCTGATTGTGATGTTTTCCATCCGCTGGGTGGGGATTCTCATTATCAATGCCCTTTTGATCCTGCCTGCGGCGGCGGCAAGGAATTTGGCTTCCAATATGAGGGAGTACCACCGCTTTTCCGTGGCAATCTCCCTGTTTTCGGGAGTGACGGGGCTGTTATTGTCGTTTTATAATGATACGGCGACCGGGCCGACGATCGTCCTGGCAGCGGCAGCCGTCTTTTTCCTCTCCCTGGGTGCAAAGGTGGTGTTTCATTTATGACCAGGCGTCAGATTTATACAAGGTTCCTTGTGCATATCCTGTTTTACCTGCTGATCTGCCTTTTCTGTATTTTTGTCCTGCCGAGGCTTGCGGTATTTTTCCTGCCGTTTGTAATCGGCTGGATCATTTCGGCGATTGCCAACCCGCTGGTGCGGTACTTGGAAAAGCATATTAAGATTGTGAGGAAACATGGCTCGATGCTTGTGATTATCGGCGTTATTGCGATTATCGGCGCGGCGATTTACGGGCTTGGCGTGGTTGCCGTCCATGAGGTGTTCTCCCTGGTCGATGATCTTCCCGCCATTTATGAGGAATTTCGGGAGCAGTTTGCCGTTTTGAGCGTGCATTTGGAGGAACTGTTAAAAAATGTCCCGTTGTTTTCCGGGAATAATAATATTGAAGATGTTTCCGGCAGTCTGCCGGAGGCCTTTTCCGATTTTTTGGGCGGGGCAAAGCTTCCGACGATTTCCACCGCAAGCCATGCCTTCCATAATGTGGCGGACGGGCTGCTTGCGGCGATTATGGTATTTTTATCCGCCTACTTTTTCATTGTGGAGAGGGAAAATATTTTAAAAACCGTATCCGCAGCCATGCCGGAGACGTTAAGGAAGCATGTGGAGATCATTACAGACAGCTTTGTGAAAGCTGTCGGCGGCTATTTCCGGGCGCAGTTAAAGCTGGCGGTGGTGGTCTTTGCGGTTTTGTATATAGGGTTTAAAATCATTGGCGTAAAATACTCCTGCCTGCTTGCCATTGTCGTGGCGCTTTTAGATTTCCTGCCTGTTTTCGGGACAGGATTTGTCATCTGGCCGTGGGCATTGTGGTCGTTGCTGGTCGGGGATTATATGAAGGTAGCGGCGCTGCTTGTGATCTATGTCCTCTGCCAGCTTATCAAGCAGCTCTTACAGCCGAAGATGGTCGGCGACAGCATCGGCATGGCGCCGCTTACAACGCTGATTTTTCTTTACAGCGGATACCGGATGGGGGGATTCTTAGGAATGTTAATCGGGATTCCGGTGGGAATGGTGCTGATTAACTTTTATCAGGCGGGGGCATTTGCCCTGCTGATCGAAGATATCAAAAACGTATCAAAAGATTTGGAAGAGCATTATTGGAGGTGATAAGCGTTTGGATGGAGGGAGAAATTAATGACAGTTTGTAAAGTAAGGGGTGTGTAACTGCAATTAGTCTTTTGGATTCTGTTAATAGAAATGCCACTGTCACAGACAGTTTCTTTTGAAAATCCTGAATTTTTTGCAGATAAAAAATTATCAATTCGTACCGGACTTTTCAAAAGAAATGTCTGGCCGCGTGGCTGTTGAAAAGCAATATGTGAAAAGACTAATTGCAGTTATGTAAAGTAAGGATTAAATGAGGGGGAAAGAATGTTGAGAGAGAAAACTACGGCAACTGGAAAGAAAACGGGAAGGGAAAAGTTCGGCTCCCGGCTGGGCTTTATTTTAATTTCCGCAGGATGTGCGATTGGGCTGGGGAATGTCTGGCGGTTCCCGTATGTGACAGGACAGTACGGAGGCGCCGCCTTTGTGCTGATTTATCTGTTTTTCCTGCTTATTTTGGGGCTGCCGATTGTGGTGATGGAATTTTCCGTGGGCAGGGCCAGCCGGGCGAGCGTGGCAATGTCGTTTGACAAGCTGGAGCCGGAGGGGACGAAATGGCATCTCCATAAATATACGGCGATGGCGGGCAATTATCTCCTGATGATGTTTTACACGACCATCGGGGGATGGATCCTGCTGTACTTTTTCCGTACCGTTACCGGGCATTTTGAGGGGATGGACACGGCGGAGGTGTCGGGGGAGTTCGCCGGGCTGATGGAACAGCCGGGCCTGATGACGGGCTGTATGCTCATTGTCGTGGTGCTGTGCTTCGGCGTATGCAGCCTGGGGCTGGAAAAGGGAGTGGAGAAGATTACCAAAGTGATGATGGTTCTTCTGCTCTTTCTGATGGTGGTGCTTGCCGTCCATTCTGCAATTCTTCCGAATGCAGGGGAAGGCATCCGGTTTTATCTGCTTCCTGATTTTGGCAAAGTGAAGGAAGTCGGCTGGGCTAAGGTGATTTTTGCCGCTATGGGGCAGTCGTTCTTTACCTTAAGTATCGGAATCGGCGCGCTTGCCATTTTCGGGAGCTATATTGACAAAGAGCGGGCGTTATTTGGCGAGGCTGTCAGCGTGACGGTGCTGGATACCTGCGTGGCGCTGATTGCGGGCATGATTATTTTCCCTGCCTGCTATGCCTTCGGCATCCAGCCGGACAGCGGCCCGAACCTGTTATTTATCACGCTGCCGAATATTTTTAACGATATGGCAGGCGGACGGATCTGGGGCTCTGTATTCTTTTTATGTATGTTATTTGCGGCAGGCTCTACGATTATTGCCGTCTTTGAAAATATCATAGCGTTTGCTATGGATTTGGGCGGGCTCAGCCGAAAAAAGGCGGTTCTTTACAACCTGATTGCGATTGCCGTCCTGTCGCTTCCGTGCGTGTTCGGCTTTAATATTTTAAGCAGTGTGCAGCTATTGGGCGAAGGCTCGACAATCCTGGATTTTGAGGATTTCCTGGTCAGCAACAATTTACTGCCGCTCGGAAGCTTAGTTTACCTGTTCTTCTGCACCAGCCGCTACGGGTGGGGATGGGAGCGCTTTTTAGAGGAGGCCAATACCGGGAAGGGATTAAAATTCCCAAAATGGGCAAGGGTGTATGTGTCCTATATCCTGCCGCTGATTGTGTTGGTGGTGTTCGTGCAGGGGTATCTGGCACTGTTATAAAAAATTTATGCTTGACAGAACCTCCCGGTTTGTGTATAATAAGATTCGTGCTTGTGACAAGTGTTACAGCATTCGGGATCTTAGCTCAGCTGGGAGAGCATCTGCCTTACAAGCAGAGGGTCATAGGTTCGAACCCTATAGGTCCCATAAGCCGGAAGTTCCGGCAGAATTTCATATGGCGGGATAGCTCAGTTGGCGAGAGCACACGGTTCATACCCGTGGTGTCGAGGGTTCAAATCCCCCTCCCGCTATGATAGCCTTGCAGGAATGCAGGGCTTTTTTTTTTCATAGGAAATTTCTTCGGAATTTCCTATGGGGCCGCTTCCTTCGGAAACGGCTAAGATCCGAACAGATGCGGGCTTTGCCCGCTTTGTTCCGCAAAGGCAAAGGAAAGGAGATCATGCCTGCAGGAATCGGCTGAAGTACCTGCTCTGTCAGAAGCGGCCGGGTTATGAATGGATCAAAGGATCAGAAAGAAGGAAAGCATATGAGAATTGGAATGGGTTATGATGTCCACCGCCTTGTAAAAGGCAGGGACTTGATTTTAGGCGGCGTGAAAATCCCTTATGAGCTGGGGCTTTTGGGGCATTCTGACGCAGATGTGCTTCTTCATGCCATTATGGACGCACTGCTTGGCGCCGCCGCGCTTGGAGATATCGGGAAGCATTTTCCGGATACGGAGGAAAAATACCGGGGGATTTCCAGTATAGAGCTGTTAAAGCATGTGCATAATCTTTTGGAGCAGGAGGGGTATCTAATTGGAAATATCGACGCTACGATCATTGCCCAGAAGCCGAAAATGGCAGGGCATATCCAGAAAATGCGGGAAAATATCGCAGAGGCTTTGCAGATCCCTGTAAGCAGGGTGAGCGTAAAGGCGACGACAGAGGAAGGGCTGGGCTTTACCGGAAACGGGGAGGGGATCTCTTCCCAGGCAGTCTGCCTGCTGGAACAGGTGGAAAATTATGCCTATGACGGCCAGATGATGGCGGAAGGGTGCGAAAGCTGCCGCAGGCACTGCCATTCAGACCGGGAATAGTTCTCTTTTCATGCAGCCTGATCTTCTTTGGAAATCGTGCCATGGCATATATCAGTCTTTGGCATGGCGCAAAGTGTAAGAAAACTGGTGCTTTGTCGTCAAATTATAAAAATAAGGTTATTTTTCAAGAGAAAAATCCGATACAAATAATAACCATTAATATTTATGATACAGATCTGTCCAGGATCTGCAGTGAAAAAGGAGGAATTGAATATGAAGAAGGAAAAGAAGCTGTTTTCATATCTTGGCAGCGTTTTTGCATTCTGTTTTCTGGCGTTAATCATGTTCCTGCCAGACGCCAAAGCAGAAGCGGCATTGAGCGTGAAAGATATTGATTATGAGAACAGCACAATCACAATTCAGAGTGACAGCAGCGATTCTATTCTTTATTTTTCTGACAAGAATAAGAAGAAATGGGAAACTGCTATGGTAGGATTTAAAGGTACAGAATGCACTATGGATATTTCATGGGTGTCTGCTACGAAAGACTATGTGATTACGTTTAAGGGTGACAAGTCAAATGATACGGCAAATATCCTGTCTGTTACGATTCCAAAGCAGGTGACGAAGTTTAAGGCAAAGTATGACCTCTCAAAAGGGGGAGTTACTTTTACAGGAGCAGATTCCGCAGATGAAATTGAATACCGTAAGAATAATACAGATAAGTGGATAACGTTGGGGAATGTGTCATCGGAACTGAATGATGAGTTAAAACTGATGCTCAGTTATATGTGTGAAAATGGAGGAAGCATTTATTTCCGTATCAAGGGAAAGGAAGGAAGTGCAACAGACCCAGGAAAACGCCCAAGCAAAGAGGCTGCATGCAAGATAACGAAAAAAACAGCGGCGCCGACAGTTACCGTTGACACAGCCACTTCTAAGATTACAGTGAAGTCCGGCTGGCAGGTAAGGAAGGTTGATATTGAGGAAAAAAGCGGCGTCCAATATGCAACTAATTTTAACCAAGTGTCAGAAACGTATTCATCTTCAGCAAACGATGGCTGGTGGCATACATTTAATTCCGAGCAGGATATTGATATATTTGATCTTGCACCTGCGGCAGAATACAAGGATGGTACAAGTGAAAAGGATGTGTACCTGCAGTTTCGCAAGGCGGCGACTTCCTCTTCACAGCTTTCTTATATCACCACGGTAAAAGTGCCGAAGCAGGATGCACCTCCGAACGCAGCGGAGGAAGACGTTGAATATACCAGCACAACTACGTGCAATCTGACATTTTCAGGAGCTTCCACAAAGGTACCTTATGAATACGCCGTTATTGATGCGAGCGATATGAAAGGGGATGAAATTGTCGATATTGAGAGCGTTACATGGAAAACAGTGAGTTCTAATGCGGCAACTGCGGTAACGAAGAAAGAGGCGCCGGATCAGGGAACAGTTGTATTCCGTAAAAAGGCGGTTGGCAAACTGGGTGATGATAATTTTAAGCTTGCTTCCCCTTATGTGAAGGTACAACAACCGCTTGACTATCCGGATTCTGGGGAAGAAGGAGAGATTAAGGACGGTAAAACAGAACTGTATTTTGTAGATGGGGTGGCAGGCAGCCAGCAAATTTTTACTATAAGGACACAGTTTAATACACAGGTAGCCAGTATGCAGTTGAGCGAAATTGCGGATCAGACGACAGGAGAAGGAACCGCAGCAGTTTCCAGCAAGACAGCAAAAGATGCAGATGCTGAGGACAATAAGAAGTATATAGTAACAACGACTGTTAAAGGCGTTACTTTAAGCAACACACAGAAAGCAGCGTTGGAAGAAAAGGGAGAGATTACGTTATATGCATATATTGTGTTGAAATCAAACAGTACCGAGGAACTGGCTATTACAAGTAATGCTGGCAAGGGTGTTATTATCCATGTACTGAAGGCATCGACAGTAGAAGAACCGGAGGACAGTGATCCAAAATCTGAAACTACTGTAAATCGTATCATTGGGGCAGTAACAACAGATGCGCAGAGCGGTTGTCAGTATGAAGATTTTTGGTTTAATCTGAAGCTTGGCAAAGCGAAAGGCTCTGATATAGCAAGTTATGTTGGTTCTTCAAAAACAATGGGAATTGAGAGTGTAACTTTTGGGAATTATACGCTGATAGAGAATACTGACTATGAGTATGAAGATGAGAAATTTACAGTGCATCTGAGTAAGTTTGAGGAAAATAGTAAAGTAGTATCTTCGTATGGAAAGACACAGTCTCTTATTATTAATTTAACCAGCGGGGAAAAATTGGAAGCTGCAACGATTAAGCTGATTCCGCCGATATCCTTGAATGATACTTATGCATGGGCATTTTCTAAGGCAAGTTTAGTGACAGAGGAGGCGATTGTGAGCGGCAGCGGAGAGGATAAGACAACGACAATAAAGCCGGTCAACAGTTTCTCTGTTGGTTATACGATTGATACGACAGAGGTAAATGGTGTAAAAGTAAAGCAGGTTTCATATAAAGATATTACATTAAATGATGTTTCTATTCTTACAACAACAGGCCCGAATACGATTACGTTTTCCAATGCCGTATTAAAGACGATGGATCCGATAGTGAGTCAGCCTGTAAAGTTTGAATTCGAAGTTAACTATAACAATGGTCATAAAGTTGATTATACAATTAATCAGGGTTGTTACTTTACAATTCGATAGATGAATAGAAAGGAGGAAAGGCTATGCAGCAGTCAATTCATAAAAAAACGGTGTTAGGCTTATCAGTACTGATACTGGCAGTCTTGGGCATTATAAGCATGATATATTTTGTAAATGTGCAAGGAAGTGGAATGCCAGGAAGTGCTTCACCGGTGGAACTGGATAAGATTAATTATGAAGAAATGGAGCTGACGGTTAAAACCAATGGCAATGCTATTGTCTATTATTCCACGGACAGGAAAAAATGGTATGAGGCGGAGATGGCGATTGGAGGAGGCACAGGGACTTCTGATACGCTGACATATGATATTTCATGGATTTCCGCTTCAACAACTAAAACATTGTATTTTAGAGGAAACGTAGACAAGACAACATTAGACGTTAAGATCCCGGGCTATAATAAGAGCTTTAAAGTGAAATTTGATAAAGCTGCCGGAGATTTTGATTTCCAGAATACAGATGGCGGGAATATTGTTCGCTGGAGAAAGACGACAGACTATGATTGGCATTATGTAGATATAGAAAAATCAACAGGAGGAGGCACAGGGGCTGAGAATGCTCCACAAAGCTTAGATGATTTTCAGAAAGCTATTGATGAATTACGTGTAAAAAGTGTGAAACTGATTTTCCAGATAGCGCCTGTAGAGTGGGAAAGCGAACAAAATCAGGGTTCCCGTCCAAGCAAGGATGTAAAAGTTACGGTTCCGGCGAAAAAGGCAGCGCCGTCTGTTAAGATTAATGTGAAAAAATTAAATGTCAATACGAAGACGACACAGGAATGGACAAAGGAGAATCCTCTAACAGTATCAGATGACGGATGGTTCAGTTGTTCAAAGACAATGAAATTGGAGGAATTGGCAGACAAAGCAGTGGCCGGTACAGTATCCGAAGAGGCTGTTTATATCCGTACAGCAGCAACAAGCAGTAATTCTGCCTCAAAAGTGACAGCATTGACGGTTCCTGGAAGGGAGAATGCGCCGGAGTTAAGCTCAGTGCTGGGAATTAACTATACGCCGGGAAAAACAGCGGGGAAAGGAAAAGTAGCTGTTTCTTTCCAGAATGTTCCGTCACAGGGATTTGAATATATTGTCATGACATCAGGAACGCTGACAGATGAGACGACAGCAAAATGGAAGACAATTAAGAAATCGAAGACAGTGAAATTTTCAGAAAGCAAGCTTCCGGTAAGTTCAATAATTTATGTAAGGGTTGCCGGAACGACAGAAAATGTGAAAAAGGGAATTAAACTGACACTTCCTTCTAAGTGTGCGGCTTATACAGTTAATTATGCTGCATCAACTGGTGAAAGCAAATAAGGAAAAGATTCATAAGGAAAGAAAGAACGCCCCGGCAATGTCGGGGGCGTTTTTTCTTTCTTTTATTTATGCGATCAGTGAGCCAAGCTGATAAGCTTGCTTGTCAATTTGGTGGATGCCGTGATAACGAGTGAAGCTCGAAAAGCGTGTTTGATTTCGTTTTCGAAAAATGATAGCTATCTTTTAAAATATTTTTCCTTCACAATCTCTACCGGCATTTCCTTCCCGGTCCAGAGCCGGAAGGCTTCCGCACCCTGGTAGAGAAGCATATATAATCCATTACAAGTCTTGCAGCCCGCTTCTTTGGCAAGAGTCAGCAGCCTTGTCTCCTCTGGGTTATAGATGGCGTCAAAGACAATCTGATCCTTTCGGAAATAGGAACTATCCTTTAAGATACAAGCGTCTGTCTTTGGAGCCATGCCGACGCTGGTACCGTTCGTAATGATAAAGCTTTCACTGATTTCTTTCCGGAGGACGGTATCATCGTCAAAATCGAATAAACGAACCTTACATTGGGTGCGCTCATTTAAGTTTTTCACAATTTTTTCCGCCCTTTCAAAGAACTGGTCATGGATACTGAAGACAGAGATCTCGCTGACGCCGTCGAGTGCCGCCTGCACCAGCATGGCAGTAGCGACGCCGCCTGCACCGAATAAGGTCATTTTCTTTCCAATAATATCATATCCTTCGTCTTTCAGGGCAAGCATAAAGCCCATTCCATCCGTGGTATGTCCGGTTAAAATTCCATTGTCATTGACAACAGTATTGACTGCGCCGGAGATTTCAGAAGCCGGGGAAAGCTTGTCGCAAAGCTCTGCCATCAGGTTTTTATTCGGCATCGTCAGGTTAAACCCACGGACTTTCATCATTTTCAGCCCTTCTACGGCTTTCGGAAGTTCTTCGGTATTGACATCAAAGCACAGATAAACATAGTCCAAACCAAGCTGGCGGAACGCCTCATTGTGCATGGACGGGGAAATGCTGTGCGCGACCGGGCTGCCGAGAAGCCCAGTCAGTCCGGTATGTCCGGTAATTTCAAGTGGCATAGTAACAACTCCTTTATGTAAAATATATCCTTAATTATAAAAGGCAGGGATAAGGATTGCAAGAACTTACCTGACCATACGGCAGGTTTATAGGCTGGTATGCTTTTTCATGAATTCCTCTAACTGTTGTTTTAACCTCTCTATTTCGGCATCCTTGTCAGCCAGCTTTTTTCTATTGCTTGCGAGCTCTTTTTTATTGCTTGCGAGCTCTTTTTTGCTGTTTGCCAGTTCTGCCGCCTGGTTCTTGATGGTTAAGCGAAGTTCTATGATTTCAGGCTCTATCAATGCCTTCATCTCTTCTGTCATATGTTCACTCCCCTTTAAAATCTGCAAAAATAAATTCCCATTTACATTAGACACAAAATCTACGATTACGCCGGCGTTTTTCTTATCCCTGGTATTTTTTAAGCTGCTGTAATTGCTGAGGAGTGTTTCCGCACTTTCCTGTTTCATGGAGCGTGTCAGGGAACATAGCCACATATGGGAAGCGGGGTCCAGCTTCCCCGTCACCAGGATCTGCAGGGGGAACAAAAGCCCTGTTATCCGGTAGATGCCGCTGCTTTTTTTGGTGATCGTGTACTTTTTAGACAGGTAGTCCAGTAATTTAAGCGGTGCGCCTTCCCGGACTAAAGAAATGGTAATGTCAGAGTCTGGAATCCCACCCTGCTCCCCGTTTTCTGCTTTGTAAATACAGGCATAGCCTAATACTTTAAACAGATCGTCCACCGAGAGGTCATCCCCCGGGGATTTATATTCCATGATATTATGCCCCAGGAAGAAGTCGCCTATTTCATTCCTTAGTGTCCTGTTAGGGTCTTTCTTAATCACCAGAAGATCCATCTGAAGGGGTTTCTTGCTTAAGTTATGTTCCCGTTCATAATGCAGTATGCGGTTATCCTCCCGGAATTCCAGCTCAACAGCCGCACAGAATGCCGGATGCCATTGTTTTTTATCTTCAATTTCCAAGTCCATACCTCCTGCTGCTATTATACTATAAAACACAGGGGAAGACAATACGATCCTTTTATTTTGGCTGAACTGTTACAAAAGATAACAGGTTAAGGTTGCGGAAAACAGCATTTGATGGTATAATTTAGAAAATTGTGTTACATCAGATGGGAGATGATTCCCGTCTTTATAGGCGGTGAGCGACAAGATTTATTCTCTGTTCCCTGTCTGATAAACGCTCCATAAGAGTATTGTGTGCCATACGCCGACCGAAACGGATGGAAGAAGCACAGGGATTTTGGAGTAGAGAGCAGGTTTTCAATGAAAAGGGAGAATTTATGCGGACAATTAAAGTTAGAAATATTGTGATTGGAGAGGGCATTCCCAAAGTCTGTGTTCCCTTAGTGGGAGAGACAAGGGAGGAAATCTTAGACGGGGCAAGGCTTTTGACCGGGCTCCATGCGGATATGGTGGAATGGCGGGCTGACTGGTTTCGGGATGTATTTTCGATTGGGAAGGTTATGGAAATTGCCGTGGAGTTACGGGAAATCCTTGGCGAATGCCCGATTTTATTTACGTTTCGTACCGGGCGAGAAGGCGGGGAAAAGGAACTTTCCATAGAGCAGTATGCAGAGTTAATACAGGATGTGGCAACGACAGGGCTGGTCGATCTGGTGGATATCGAAGCTTTGAGCTGTCCGGAGAGCCTGGCAAAAGAGCTGGTTGCGGCAGCGCATGAGATGGGTATGGTTGTAATAGGTTCTAATCATGATTTTGAAAAGACGGTTCCCAAAGAGGAAATGGTAAAGAAATTGAGAAAGCTCCAAAGCCTGAATGTAGACATTCCAAAGCTGGCGGTAATGCCAAAGAACAAATTTGATACGCTGGCACTGTTGGAAGCTACGCTGGAAATGAAAGAAAAGTATGCTGATCGCCCAATTATTACGATGTCTATGGCAAAGGACGGCGTTGTCAGCAGGGTTGCAGGGGAGATTTTCGGTTCTGCTGTGACCTTTGGAAGCGTTGGAAAGGCGTCGGCGCCAGGGCAGCTTCCATCGGAAGAATTAAAACAGGTGCTTTCTATCCTGCACCAGGCGATACAGTGAGAAAGGTTGTGAATTGGATGACAAAGAATATTTTTTTGATCGGATTTATGGGATCGGGAAAGAGCAGTGCAGCGCATTGTTTACAGCAGATGCTTGGCGCGGAAGTGATAGAGATGGATGCGTTGATTGCAAAACAGCAGAAGATGGCGATTACGGAGATTTTTGAGAAGTTTGGAGAGAGTTATTTCCGTGATCTGGAAACAAAGCTTTTACTGGATATTCAGAAGAAACAGGGCGTGGTTGTCTCCTGCGGCGGCGGCGTCGTCATCCGCCCGGAGAATATTGAATATATGAAAAAGAGCGGAACTGTTGTTCTGCTGGCTGCATCTCCGGAAACGGTTTACTGTCGGGTGAAAGACAGCAAAGATCGCCCAGTGCTGAACGGGCATATGAATGTAGAGTATATTGCCGGGCTGCAGGAAAAAAGGCGCGCTATGTACGAGAAAGCAGCGGATCTGACGGTTGTTACGGATGATAAAGATATTGAAACTATCTGCAAAGAGATCATAAGGAAAGTTTCCTAGAGAGGCTTTGAATCAGAGGTTTTGAAGCATGAAAAAAAACTTGCATATTATGCAAAAGTGGGGTATAATATAAAAGCATGTTTTGCATCCGTAGCGTAGTGGATAACGCAGTGGCTTCCGAAGCCAAAGATCGGGGGTTCGAATCCCTTCGGGTGCATGGGAATCAGGTCTGTGGAAAGCAGGCCTGTTTTCTTTACGCAGGCAAAGAAAAGGCAGATAATCAGGCAGCCTATTAAGAAAGGCGGAAGGGAAGGCATATGACAGAGAAGGGTTTACAGCAGGTATTGGAGACACTGCAGGAAAAGATTAGTGATTTTGACCGGGAAGCGGTCATGCAGCATTTGCAGGAAAAGGGATATGACGATCCCCTGGCAGTTCCGGTTTCAGAGCAGTTCGGGAGCGGCACGATGGAAGAATGGAAGGCTTTTATGGACAATGCCGCAAAGACGGCGATTCGGATTTCTGTGTTAAGCAGGGATGAAGTGGAAGTGATGCTGATCGGCGAGCGTGTGAAGTTAGGTTTTGAAAAGGACACGATGCTGTTGGTTATGGATAATAAGATTATAAAGAGAGTGGAGCATGTAGCGGAAAAGGTGCTCAATACTGGGATTCCTGTTTTAAGGGATGCGACGCTTCTGGCAGTTACGATGTTTACGGCGTGCGGGCTTCAGCAGTTTTACACCATGCGCGAGCCGTTCATTGACTGGATGGGCAGGGTGGCAAAGAGAATCGGATTCGACGATTTTGATCATGCAAGGGCAGTCAGCGTCCTGAAAGAGTTCCAGTCAGAGGAAGAGTTCCGTTACAGCTATCTGTTATCCGGTGCAGGACAGGATGGGAATGGAGAGGAAATAAGCATTTTTGGCGGCTTGTTTGGCTTTAACGCTCACTGTATCCGCTGCAATGGGAGCGGTATCGATCTTTTAGAGTATTTTGATAAGGAAGAATACGATAAGAGGGAGAACTTTACCATCATGTACTGGATGGGAATTATGGCGCTGGTCGGAAATGGCTGTTTTGTAGACGAGCATGCGGTGCTGATGCGTATGCAGCCTAATATCCCTGCCGTTCCGTTAGTGCCGCAGGACAATCCTTTGGTGGATTTGGAAAAGTTTGAAGAGGATCTGTGTACGGTTGTATAGATTATAGAATAAAATCAATGGTTCCTTACCATGCAGGAAAATATCTTGTCCCGGTTTTCTGTATGGTAAGGAACCTGTCTGTTTTATTCGGAGCTCATCAGGGCTTTGTTAATAGCGTCCATGACCTGGGCTTCCTTATAAGGCTTCACGATAAAGTCCGTTGCCCCTGCCTGGATAGCGTCCACGATTTTATTCTGCTGTCCCATCGAGGAGCACATAATTACTTTTGCATGGGGATCAAACTGCCTGATTTCACGCACAGCGGAGATACCGTCAAGTTCAGGCATGGTAATATCCATCATTACCAGATCCGGTTTCTGTTTTTTATAAGTTTCAACAGCATGGTGGCCGTTATCTGCTTCAATCAATACATGTCCTGCGGATGCCAGCATCCGTTTCATATTCAGGCGCACAAATGCTGCATCATCTACGATCAATATCTTAGCCATAAAAATTCCCCCTTCCTGTATTGATGGCATCTGGATATTTAATATACCCTATTATAACTTATTTTTGGGATTCTGTCTATTGTTGAATGAAAAAAAGTCAAACACTTGCTTTGGCTTGATTTTTTCTAAGGGCTTTGTTAAAATACAAAACGAACACATGGTACGTGCAAGGAAAGAAAGGAAAGGATTATGTGGACTAGAGTAGAATTAAAGGCAAATGCAAAAATGATATTAAAGCGGACTTACTGGATGTGTTTTCTTGCAACCCTGATTCTGGGCTTTTTGGACGGCAGCGGGGCGGGGACTTCCGCGGTAAATATTACCAGGCAGGTTTCTCCAAACCAGCATCAGGAGCTGGAACATCATCTGTATTCGCTGCCGTATGAGTTTCTGCTGGCGGTTTCCGGGATTCTGCTGGCGATTGGGGTAATTGCTGTTGTTGTTACCTTGTTTGTTTCTTATCCGGTGATGGTAGGCGGGAAGCGTTTCTTTATGGCGAGCAGGGAGGAAGATCCGAATTTGGGAGATCTGTTTTTCTGCTTTGGCAGCGGGGCTTATCTGCATACCATAAAGACGGTTTTTCTTATGAATCTGTATACGGCGCTGTGGAGTATGTTATTTTTTATTCCGGGAATCATAAAGCATTATGAGTATTTTTTTGTGCCATACCTTCTTTCTGAAAATCCCAAGATGGATACCAGGAGGGCTTTTGAGCTGAGCCGGGAGATGAGCTATGGCAGGAAATGGGATATGTTTGTCCTGGATCTGTCTTTTATTGGATGGTATTTTCTGGGAAGCCTTTGTTTTGGCATTGGGGTGCTGTTTGTCGTGCCGTATTACCAGGCTGTGACTGCGGAGCTGTATGCGGCGTCTAGGGCTTATGTGCTGCAGACGCACAAGTCGGATCTGTGGGAGCTTCCGGGGTTTGTGAAGTAGAAAGGTGATTGAGGAGAGAAGGATGGAAGAAGAGAAGGCGGGAGTACGGTTAAATAAATATTTGAGCGATGCCGGGATTTGTTCCAGAAGGCAGGCGGATCAGTGTATAGAAGAAGGAAAAGTCAGCATTGACGGGCATACGGCTGTGATGGGCGAGAAGGTTTTCCCGGGGCAGAGGGTGGTTTTCTGCGGGAAGCCGGTAAAGGAGCCGTCGGAGAATCAAAAGGTACCGATTGCTTTCCAT
>CANREH010000026.1 GCA_947629585.1 uncultured Lachnospiraceae bacterium
CTGAGATATTTATTGATAGTATATCAAAAAATCCTTGATTTTCAGGGAAAAAAGACTTGACTTAATAGGGAGGTAATTGTCTGGCTTTTAAAAGCCCGGTGTCGCCTAACAGAGAGGCATTTCCCACGGAAGGGGTGAATTTCCGGTTAATCAGGTAGGATTTTGAGGATAAAAAGACCTCCTGGGAGAAGATCCGCGGAATATCCGTGGAAGTATCCGCATAGTAGTAACGCCCGTTCCCTTTTTCCGCCATATCCTTAAGCAGCGCTGTGTCTGCGCCTTCAGAGACGGCAACGGTGGAAAGCGTGATCGAGGCTTCTTCCATTGCGTCGTATAAATCCTGGTAATCGCGGAAGCCGTCTTCTCCGTCTGTCAGAAGGATGATATGCTTTAATTTGGCGCTTTGCTTCGAGAGCTCTTTGACCGCCTGTTCGACGGCAGGGTAGATGCTTGTGCCTCCTTCAATCTGTATGCTGCTGATGCCGTACTCAATCGATGCGGTGTCCGAAGCTTTGGTAAATGGCACAACCCAGTCATAGGCGTCGTCAAATGCCAGGACGCCGATGGAATCGGTTTCCCGCAGGGAAGAAAGCGCGGACAGGGCGGCTTCTTTGGCAAGGGACAGGCGGCTGATCCTGCCGCTGCCTCCGTCCATGCTGCCAGAGTGGTCAATCACGAGAGCCATAGCAGTTTCCGGCAGTTCTTTCTCCCCGGTCAGGGTGCTGGTGACGGGAAGGACCTTATCAAAGCTGCTGTTTTGGTAATTGCCGAGGGCAAAGCTGTTGTCGCCGCCTGTTGCAATCAGGCCGCCGCCTTCGGAAACATAGCTGGGAAGGAGCAGTAAAAATGCCGGGGGCAGATCGTCCGCATGGACATTTTCGCAGAGGATGAGGGCATAATTTTTTAAATCCAAAGGCTTTTTTGGGGCGGAGTCAGGCGTGACGGTTTCGTAAGGAATGTTGGCTGCCTGTAAAACGGGCTCAAATGCTTTTCCCTCCCCTTTTTTCCCTTCTATAAAAAGAATTTTCGGCGGCGCTTCTGCCTTCGTAAAGGTAAGATATTCATTGTTTAAAGGCTCGGTGTCGTCGTCGGTTTCTATAACGGCGCGGTAGCTTTTTAATCCTCCTTCGGTCAGCGTGTCCTGGAATACGAAACGGTTTGTGCCTGCGGTCAGGGAAACCTGTTTTGTGCTTTTTAAGCTGTCTCCGGAATAAAGGGAGAGCAGGGCATTGGTTTTAACATTGCTTATGACCGTGACCTCTGCCTGGAAGCTGTCGCCCACGTTTAAGCTTTTCGGGACTTTTACATCGGAAATCAGGACTTCCCTGTCCGGGACGTTGGAAAACTCCATGACTTTTAAGGAGATTTTCATTTCCTGCAGGGAAGAGGCGAGATTCTTTACCTCCCCTTCATTTTCGCTGCCGTCGGTTAGAAGGACGATCCGCTTGCTGTCCGAGGCGGGGAACATGGAAACTGCCGTCTGTACTGCGGCTTCGATGTTGGTAGCGGTTGTGACAGGCGTTGTTTCCAGGCCGTTAAAGTGGAGATTCCGGCTGATAAAGTGTTCCACGCTGGAGGTTGCGCCAAAGGCGATAATCCCTGCCTTTTCTCCGGCGGGAAGGTTTTCAGCCGCCTGTTTTAATGCCGTTTCCACAGAAGAAAGCCTGCGTTTCATGCTGTCGGAAACATCCACGAGGAACAGGGTAGTATGGACGCTTTTGCCAAAGGTAACATGGATATCCGCCAGGGAAAGGCATAAAAGCAGGAGCAGGAAAAAGCGCATGGCAAAAAAGAATTTCTGTTTTCTGACCGGGAATACCTGGTAAAGCCAGAGGGCAAATTCGAAAATCAGAAAAAGGACCGCCAGGATCGTGAAAAGCTTCTGTAAAGGGATGGTTCCGGCTTTGCCCGGTTCATGGCCGGAACCGGGGGCAAATTCCGGGGCGAAAAAAACGCTGCTTTCTTCCGAAGGGAAATTAACGGCAAGGTAGGCGTGTTTTTTGATCGCTTTGGTATAAAAATCATAAATGCCCGTGTTATCCAACGCCGCCGCAGCCGCAGAGGAGGAAGGGGTGAACCTGCGGATTTCCTTCTTTTTTTCATTGCGGATGGAAACCGCACTGCCGATAGCGGAAGGATAAAAGAGGATGTTATTTCCGGCAGTTACCTGGCTTTCGGCAAAATCAGAGAGGGAAAGGCTGTTAAGAAACAGGTGGTACATGAAAACTGGGAAGTCCGTTTGCAGCGGGAAATCCGTTGCATGGAGGTCAAACCCGAAGACCGTTACGGCCCTTCCCCTGTCCTGCATGGTATAGCATCCGCAGCTTTTGTCAGGAAAGATAAAAATAGGCTGCGCGCCGGTCGGGGGTTCTATGGAAAAAATATCGGCGACGGAGAAGGAAGGGGAAATTCCAAATTCATCCTGCTGCTCTGCCGATAAGCTTACAGTCTGGTTTTTAAGCCTTACAGCCTGCTCTTCGAAACCGGAAAGCAGGGCAGAAAAAGCCTGTCCTGATTTTTTCATATGGGAAGAATCAGGAAACAGCATAACAGAGCCGGATTCCGGCAGGGTTTCCGGATAGATGCCGTCAAAGACAGCCAGGTCGTAGCCGATATCCGGATCGTAGTCTTTTATGGAGCTGATTTTATAAATTTCACAGTTTTCCAGGAGTTTTAGTGCATTTTCCAGAAAGATGTTCTGTCTGCTGGCAAGAAGGATTTTTGGCGTCTTTGTGTTATTATTATAGACATAGTAATAAATATTGTCCTTTGCAAGCGCATCTTTTTCTTCCAGCTCCGCCTTGAAAATGACAGGGCTTTGCTTTGGAACGGGAATATCGGTGAAGTTAGCGGATTTGGTATCCTGTGAAAAAACGGAAACAGAGCGGACATCGACCAGTTCTCCGTTGACATAGAGGTTTACGTCGGTACTGGCTGTGGAGGTTCCGTTATTTTGTACCAGGACGGTAAATCCTGTAACATCCTCCCCGGTGGAAGCGGTATCATCATCAGCAGAAAAGCGGTAGGCATTGACAATGGAAAGATTTCCGGCTGACACGGTTTCTTCCGGGGTGGTATTGACGCTGAAGTCATAAATTTCCGCAGGAAGCTCCTTTGCCGTCACCGGGGAATCGGTGAAGAAAAGGAAATTTCCGGGATTTTGTTCGGATAGGGATTCGCAGAAGGATACAGCGGCTTCCAGAGAGCCGGAGCTGTCCTGTTGGCGGATTTTGTCGATGGCGGAAAGCGTTTTGATCGGATTGCTGCTGCCGCTTAAGGTAATGACAGGCTGGCTGGAACAGGTAATAATCGTGTATTCCCTGCTGCCGGAGGAAGAAACCAGCTTTTTTGCCTCTTCTTTTGCCTGTTCGAGCCTTGTCCTGCCGTCGGAGTGCAGCGCCTGCATACTGCCGCTGGTATCGAAGACCAGGTAAACATGCAGGCGCTTTGTCCCTTTCATGATGACAGGGGCGCACAGGGCAAGGATCAAAAAAAGGGCGATGAAGATCTGTAAAAACATCAGGAGATCTTTTCGGAACTTTTCCCACGGCTTTTGGGAAAACTGCCTGCGGTACAGGGACTGCCAGAAAGAAAGGGAGGAGATTAACGTTTCTTTGGCAGGCTGTTTCAAAAGGTAGAACAGAATGATAATGCCGATAACTGGCAGCAGGAACAAAGGCCATAAAAAGGTGAATGACATTTTTTTTACCTCCCAGGGGATGACAGCAGCCCGAGACGCAGGCTGTCTTCTAAAAATTTTTCCATTGGTTCGCCGCAGACGGTTTTGACAAAGCCTGCCCGGTAACGGAGCGCAGTGGAAAGTAAGGACTGTTCAAATGCAGTTCTGTCAGCGTGGTATTGCTTTAGAAGCTTTGCGGACAGCGAGATTTTCATGGATGCGTCTGTCTCGCTGTCAAGAAGCTTAAAAAGCTGGGAAGCGTAGGCTTCCGAAAACAGGGTTTCTGGCTCTTCCTCTTCCCTGGAAGCGGTCTGGATGAAAATGGCGGCCTGCTTTTTTTCTGCCAGGACTTCAAACAGTGTTTTCAGGGGTTCCGGCGGAGGAAGGAAATCGGAAAGCAGAAATACAGTTCCGCTGCCGGAAAGCGGAAGGGATCGGATGGAGGAGGCAAGATCGCACTGACTGGAAAATTCTGCCGTTTCCAGTTCTTTTAAAAGCGGAAAAAAGGAGGAGGTTCCGATATAGGATTTTGTGGTATAGGAGCGTTCCTTTTTTAAAAAAGTGATATCTGCGCGATCCCCGCCGTTTAATATAAGCCATGCAAGCATTCCGGCAATCCGGAGCGTATGGAAAGCCTTTTCTTTTGGGACAGCCATCGAACGGCTGGTATCGATAAGGATATGGTAACGCATTTCCCGTTCGTCCAGATAGAGCTTTACAAAGAGCTTTTCCGAGCGGGCATAGGCGTTCCAGTCAATCCGGCGGATATCGTCTCCCGGTAGGTACTCCCGGACATCGGAAAATTCAACGCTGCTTCCTTTTCTCGGGGATCGGTGGCGTCCTGTGCCGTTTAACGGCCTTTGGCGCAGGGAGATGGAAATATGCGCCAGACGGTTAAAAAAATCCTGATCAAATAATGCGGATGAAGCCATAGCGGTTCCTTTCTATAAATTAGTAACAGTTCAGCCATCAGCTCGATTTGGCTGCTTTGCAGCCTGTTTCGCCGCTAAAGCGGCTAAAATCTCGCTTATGGCCTGCGCCATATGCCAAAAATAGTGAAAATTGCCCCATGCGACGGTTCAATTTTCCTATTTTTGCCGCATGGCTGAACTGTTACATAAATTATAATCCCATATCTGTGCGTGTCTGGATAAGAAGCTTTTTGATGATGTCATCTGCGGACAGGTTTGAGGTTACTGCCTCGAAACCAAGCGCGATTCTGTGCCGCAGCGCAGGCAGCGCAACGCAGTCGATATCGTCAAACGATACGTTATAGCGGTGGTTAAGCATGGCGCGCGCTTTGGCTGTGCGGATTATCGCCTGCGCACCGCGCGGGCTTGCCCCGGACAGAAGGCAGGTGCGCGTAAGCTCCGGGGCGTCCGGCAGTTCCGGGTGGGTATTTAACACAAGCTGCATGGCGTAGTCCATCACGGTATCGGAGACAGGCAGGTTCATAATCAGGGAGCGGATGTTAAAAATGTCTTCCGCCGTCAGGCAGGTGAGCGGCCGTTTTAAATCATCCTCCGGGCCGAGGGTCAGGGAGACAATCTCTTTTAATTCCTCTTTTTCCGGGAAAGGCACTAAGAGCTTGAATAAGAAACGGTCAAGCTGCGCTTCCGGCAGCGGGTAAGTGCCTTCGTTTTCAATCGGGTTCTGTGTGGCAAGCACGGTAAAGGGAAGCGGGAGGGAGTAGGTAGTATTGCCTGCGGTTACAGTTTTCTCCTGCATGGCCTCTAAGAGCGCCGCCTGTGTTTTCGGGGTGGCGCGGTTGATTTCGTCGGCAAGCACCAGATTGGCAAACACAGGGCCTTTTTCAAAGGAAAAGGCATTCTGGCCGTCTTTTTTTACAATCAGCATGGTGCCGGTAACGTCGGCAGGCATGAGGTCCGGGGTGAACTGGATGCGGGAAAACGACAGATCGAGCACCTGGGAGATCGTTTTTGCAAGCTGCGTCTTGCCAAGCCCCGGCACGCCTTCCAGTAAGACATTGCCGTCGCAGAGGATAGCTAAAAGAAGCTGTTCCACGATTTCTTTCTGCCCGATAATGGCTTTACCGATTTCTGTCCTGCACTGCCTTATTTTCGTGACGGCGGACTGGTATTCGTCTTCTAATTTCATATCGTTGTCCTTTCTGTTTATTCGTTTAAATTCAGAAAATAATTCTTTACGATTTCCCGCATGGAGTCGGGAACTTCATGGTTTTGAATCGAGGAATAGGCGTCCCTGGTATAGCTGTCAAGCACTTCCTGGTAATCCTTTTTTTCTCCGGCGCTGACCGGGGAATCGGAGGCAACGGTCTGGGAGTTCCCGTCTTCGGAAACGGTTCCGGTCAGGTTTTTATCGTTTCCAGTTTCGGTTGGGATGGTAAGCTGCTCCGGCGTTTCGGAAAGCTTGCTTTCACGCTCAATTCCCTGTCTGTTGCCGTAATTTTTCCCTCCGCCCAGGCCGGAACCCTTGCCATTGCCGGAGCCTTCGCCGTTTTCAGAAGCTTCGCCATTGCCGGAGCCTTCACCGTTTTCAGAGCCTGCCCCTTTGCTGCTGCCGGAAGCTTCGCTATTGCCGGAGCCCTTGCCGTTTTCGGAGGCTTCGCCGTTTTCAGAGGCTTCTCCGCTGCCGGAGCTTTTGCTGTTTTCGGAAGCTTCTCCGTTGCCGGAATTTTCCTTATTTTCAGAGGCTTCTCCGCTGCCGGAATCGGACGGCTGGTCTGCTTTGGAAGAGAGCGTTGTTTCCAGTTTGGATTCGGAGATCCCGGCGGCTTTTGCAACGGCAGAAAGGGCTTCTGCCTGGAGCGGTTTTGCCAGGCTTTTTAACTGGCGCAGCTTGGATGTAAATCTTGCCTTCGCTTTTTTGACTGCTTTTTTTGTCTTCGCTTCCCCAAGCTCCTGCCCGGCTTCTTCTGCCAGCGTTTTAAATTTTTTTAAGGTGGGTTCATCCAGAAGCTTTTCCGCTTCTTTTTTCGCATGCTCTAACAGGGCGATTTCTTTTTGGGCTTTTTGTTCCGCCTGGTGCAGCCTGGCAGCTTCCGTTTTGGCATCGGACGGCAGCAGGGAAAACAGTAAAAACAATGAAACGGCGGCTGCCAGAAGAAGGAAACGAAGGTATCGGATACGGTAAGGAAAGGAAGCTTTATAGTCGCAGGAATGAATTGCCTGCAGGGTGTCCTGTTTTTGCAGCAGGGCGATTTCCGTCTCGGTTCCCCGCAGCTCCAGCGCCGTTATAAGCCGTTCCTGTCCGATCGCCCGATCCCCGGCAAGCGCGGCCTCTTTTTCTTTGGGATAGCGCAGCAGGAAAAAGAAAAGGAATACGGCGGTGCTTAATAAAATCAGACTTATGCCGAATCTGTCCGCATAATAAAAAGGATGCAGGCAGCTAACCGCGGCAGTAAGGCCTGCGGCGGCAAACCCTGCGGCAAAAAACAGCGGGAACAGATCCAGAAGCTTCTGGATGGCAAGATGGCGTGTAAGCTTTTTTAAAAAACGGCGGATAGGCTGATCCATTGGCACTTCTCCTTTCTTCCATCATCTTTTTCTGCGTTTTGCCTTCTTTTTACGGACAGGCTCTTTGTGGTTTAAGGGGTCAAGCCTTCTGGCGGCAAGAAACAGGAACAGGACGCCAAAGAGTATCTGTACCAGGATACTGATCCAGAACCAGTGCTCTGTGAGAAAGGTATGCTGCTGGAAACGGATAAACTCAAAATAATCGTTGATTACAGACTGGCTGAAATAGTTTTTTGCTATCATGGTGAACATAGTGACGCCTGGGTTGATTAACAGGATCAGAGGCAGGAAGTGGAACTGCCTTTCAGCAGGCCATGTGCCTGTCTGCAGGTAAACGGCCTGTTCCCTGACCGAGGTAACATAGACGGCAATCAGCATAATGGCTATGGTTCCCGCCAGAATAAAAAGCAGCGCGGCATACGACAGGACGGTGGCGGAGGATGTCCGCTTTAAAATCGTGGAGAAAAAAATACCGAGGCTGCCGATAAAAAACATAGTAATCAGGATAAGGAAAAACAGCCGGATCATATCCTCAAAATAAATGCCGCCAATCGAAAAGGTAATGCTTAAGACAGGCAGGCTTAACAGCGTCAGCAGAAACAGGGTGCTTAACGAGGACATCAGTTTCCCCAGTATAATCTGAATCGGCCTTAAATTGGTGGTAAGCAGTATGTCCAGGGTCTGGCGTTCCCGCTCCCCGGCAATGGAGACCGCGGTAAATGCAGGGATTTCCAGTAAGACCAGGACAAATTCCCCGATGGCAACCCAGATAAACAGGTTAATGACATTTGCGTAGATGCTTTCGGAAGAGCTGTACCCGTCAAATAAAATGCGGCAGGCAAAATCTGCGCCAAAGGTCAGTAAAAGCGTATAGATCATGAAAATCATGGGAAGCTTTAAGGAGCGCGTTCCCAGTTTTAATTCTTTTCGGTAAATAGGGTTGATATGCATAGTGCCTCCATTTCTGTGTATTTGATTACACTGTTTTACGGTTCCTGTTCTGCGGTGATCTGCATAAACAGGGATTCTAAGTTCCCTTCTTCCCGATAGAAGGAGCGGACAGGGACATGGGAGGAAACCAGGGAAGACAGCAGGGCAGCTTCCGCCCGGGAAGCGTCGCCTTCTTCTTTTAACACAACGGATAAAGTAAGCTCCTGCACGGAAATGCTTTGGACCTCCGGGTTTTCTTTCAGCAGAAGGATGGCATCGTCCAGCCCTTTCGTATCCGTGACTTTAATGATGACGGGATTGGATGTCTTAAGCGTGTTCTGGATATCTTCCACACTGCCGCAGGCGACCATAGAGCCATGCTCGATAATGCCGATGCTGGAACACATCTCCGCCAGCTCCGGCAAAATGTGGGAGCTGATCAGGATCGTCTTTCCCATGCTGCACAGGTTTCTCAAAATTTCTTTCATTTCAAATCTTGCCCTGGGATCGAGGCCGGATGCCGGTTCATCCAGAATCAGGAGCTCCGGGTTGTGCACAAGGCTGCGGGCAAGGCACAGCCTCTGCTTCATGCCGCGGGATAAGCTGTCTACATAGGTGTCCGCTTTGTCGGAAAGGTTGACAAGGTCTAAGAGATTGTTGCACAGTTCTCTTGCATCCCTTCCCAGGATGCCGTAGACGCTGGCGTAAAATTCCAGGTATTCATATGCTTTTAAATTGTCGTATACTCCAAAGAAATCCGGCATATAGCCGATTTTTTCTTTTAATTTCCGGCTGTCCTTTAAGGCGTTAATGCCGTCAATCACGACTTCGCCGCCGTCCGCCCTCATCAGCCCGGAAATAATTTTCATCGTGGTCGTCTTCCCGGCGCCGTTGGGACCGACAAATCCGAACAGCTCCCCTTTGGCAATTTCCAGATTCAAATGATTGAGCGCCTGGAAGCTGCCGAAATGTTTCTGTAAATCGGTTATTTTTAACATAATGCTCCTTTCTATTCCCCGCGGACAAGATATAACATCGGGAAACTGCAGGGTTTGTCTGGCTGCTGCTGATCCGCCTCGCACAGCAGGGTCAGCGTGCCTTCCTTAGAGAGATACGGGCTTATGTCATCGCAGGAGCCGGAGGTTCCGGAGATAAACAAAGGCTCGTACTGATCTGTGGAGAAGTTATAGGCGGACAGCGTTCCCTGGAAAAAATTATTGTAATTGCCGGAATCCGCCGTAAATTCTTCGTTTCCGGTTTCCGGATAGACAAGGCTCTTTACGGTTTCCGGGTGATCTATCTGGAAATTAAGCGTGAGCTCTCCGTAAACATAGCGGTCGGACGGATAGTAGAAGTTTTCGTTATCGTCAGTGGAGATAAGGCTTCGGTCTAACAGCTCTATGGCGGCGCCGTAAGCAGGCTCGATATTGATATCGAGAAGCTTGAAGCCGCTGGTGGAAAGCCCGGTGTCGTTTAAAAAGCCCGCCTCGGCATCTTCCGTAATGGCGACGACATGCCCGCTGTCCGTGTAAAGGGAGGTTTTTGCGGACAGGTAGTATTCATAACAGGAGAAAATCTGCTGCTGTTCGAAAATATCGCGCTTCGGATCTTCAGAAAGTGCGGAAAGGAGATCGTTTCCATTGCTGATACTGGAATAAAGGCTGTTGCCGGAGTTTAAGATCGCAGATTCACAGTTATCTAAGGAAACGCTGTCCCCGTCCTTCATAGGGCCGAGGATATAGAGCTGCCCGTTGGTAATATAAACAGCCTGCTTTAAGCTGATCCCCAGGTGGTTTGTAAGCGTCCCGCTGACCGAGAAATCTTTCTGTAAAGTCATGTCGGCGTCAAAGGTTCCTGTGATCCGGGAGCTTTCTTTGGAACGGCAGTAAAAGGCGGCGGCATTAAAAGCGGCGTAGTCGTTCATGATAAGGGTGGAGCTGTTTCCGTTCTGGTAAATGGCGGTCTTATAATAAGCAGACGAAGTATTGTTATCATCAGGATCGGCGTAAGGATAATAATAACCTTCGGGATTCCTGACCTTGATATCAGAGACATTCTCCAATGTGACGCTGTATTTTTTATTGTAAGGGGAGGTGATATTAAAATAAACCTCCTGTGTTTCTTCTGCGCTGCCGTCCGCCTGATCAAGGGAGGCAAGGCTGAAAAAACGGATATAAGGTTCTGTGATCCGGCTGGAGCTCCCGACAGCATACATGACGGCCGTGCAGATCAGGCAGGATATGGGCATAAAAACCCAGAGTAAATGCCGTTTGTCTAATTTCTTTAAGATCAGGTAAAGGATTGGCCCTGTGATGACGGCATAGGCAGCTAACAGAATCAGATAAGTGTTTAAGTGGGGATAGTCTGTCTTTCCGTCATGGAGGGCCTGGGAGAGGGAATAACTGTAATAATGATCATTTGACAGGCGTTTCTTCGCTGTCTGGCTGAACTGGTCCTGAAAATTTTTAAACAGCCAGGTTCCAACGCTGCTTTTATAAGAATTTTTAAGGCCCAGATCAAAAGACGCTGCGAGGATAACTCCGTTTTCATAAGGCATTTTCAGCAGTAAATCACAGCCGTCCTCATTTGAGAGGATCGGGGTGAAGCCGGAAAAACGTAAAGAAACCAGATCGGTTTTCATAGGGCTGGCATTGTTTCCTGCGCTTGCAGCGGGAAGGACAGAATGTCTGGCCTCTCCGATGGTCCCGTTAAAGACACTTTTTTCAAATGCCGACAGGGTCCTTGCCGCATTTGCGCCTGTTCCGAAGATCAGCGTCCCGCCCTTTCCTGCCCAGGAAAGGATGGCTTCCCTCTGTTCCCCGCTTAGCTGCTCCGTATTGTAATTATTGATAATCAGCATATCCAGAGAATCCAGCCCGTCTGTTGTGGACGGAAGGGAGTCCGCATCAAAGGAAAACAGTTTGGCGAGATCGAGGGAGCGGATATAATCGAGAGAAGACTCCTGATCGGTAAGGATTCCCGCAAAAACAGTATCCTCTGCTGTGGTCAGGGAAAGCCGGAAGGACTTCTGGAGGAGGATTTCTTCCTCGTCATTTTTCAGGATGAAAATCGGGCGGTTGCCGGAGGAGGCAGGGGCTGTGAATTCAATTTGCTTCGTCTCGCCGGAGGCAATCACGCATGGCACTTCGTATAAAACAGGCTGATTATCTTCATAAGGAAGATAGATCACGCCAAGCGCTCCGCTGAAATCCCCGCCGTTGTTGGTGATATTGGCTGTGACAGGGAATTTTCGGTCTATTTTGCAGGAGTGTTCAAAGCCGTAATCAAACGAAACCGAGATATCCCCGCCGGAAACGGTAACTTCTTCCGCCGAAATGCCGCATGGGAAGAAAAAAACAGCGAGGAAAAGGCCAAAGAAAACCAAAAGCCTGTTTTTGTGAAAGAATAATCGAAATCTCATGATAACCTGTCCTTTCTTGAAAAATTTATAGTTCTGCCTGGAGCGGCAGCGTGACAATAAAGCTGGTTCCTTCCTGGCTGCTTTTAGCGACGATCGTCCCGTTGTGCAGCAGGACAATTTTCTGCGCGATGGAAAGCCCGAGCCCGCTGCCGCCGGTATCCAGGGAACGGGAGCCTTCTACGCGGTAAAAGCGTTCAAAGATATGCTCTAAGGATTCCTCCGGGATCACCATCCCGTAATTGGTAATCTTTATGACGGCAAAGCCTGACAGGACATCGACAGAGAGGAAAAGCTGTTTCCCGTCTTTTCCGTATTTGATTGCATTGCTTAAAAGGTTGGAGAAGACGCGCGCCAGCATGGAATTATCTCCGTTTACTATCAGGGTGTCCATAGGATGGGAAAACCTGCAGGTAAGATGATTGTCTATCAGGGCGGGATAAAATTCTTCTAACATCTGTTCCATAAATAAAATCAGATCAAAGGGCTGCGGCTTGATGGACAGTTCTCCGAAAGAAACTTTTGTATAGGTAAATAAATCTTCGGTCAGCGTCATTAAACGGCGGGATTTTTCATAGGCAATCCGCAGGTATTCCCGGCGTTCGGAGGCGGAAAGCTCGCGCTCCGTATGACATAAAAGCTCCAGATATCCTAAAATGGACGTTAGCGGCGTCCGGATATCATGGGCGACGCTGGTAATCAGTTGGTTCTTTTCCAGCTCCGTCTGCTGCTTTTTTGCAATATTTTCCTGGATCTGGCGTGACATTTCATTGATACAGCCTGCAATCAGCCCAAATTCATCTTTTTTGCGGACAGGAATCCGGTATTCAAAATCCCCGTCGGAAATCTTATTGATACCGGAGGTGATTTCCGCAAGACAGCCGGAAAACCGCCGCGTGATGATAAGGAAGTAAGTAATAAACAGGGCAATGGAGCAGAATGCCATCACGAAAAATAAAAGGAACAGTTTTTTAAGCTGCTGCTTTTCCGCCAGACTTCTGGCAGAAGGAAAATGCTTTTCCAGCGGATCTTGATCCAGATAATTTTCCATCATTTCGGAATAATGGGAAGAGCCGTAGGATGGGATCTTGTTTTTATTTTCTGCTGTCTTTTTTGAGGCATAAAACATAAGAAAGGTAAGGGATAACAGCGCCAATATGGTCAGGGCGGTTAAAAACAGGCTTAACAGCGCCGATTTGATTAGCTGGAACTGGAAACTGTAAACAAAGCGGATATTTCCTTCTTTATTAAAAATGTCCGGCTGTCCTTCCGGAGAGTGTTCCTGCGTCAGTATTGTTTCGATGGATTTTTTAGGCGTCAATTTTATATCCCACTCCCCATACGGTTTTTAAGATCTGGGCATTCCTGGAATCGAGCTCTATCTTTTCCCGGATGCGCCGGATATGTACCATTACGGTATTGTTGGCTTCATAATATTTGTCTGCCCAGACAGCTTCAAAAATCTCGTCCGTGCTGAAAATTTCCCCGGCATGGGAGGCAAGGAAGGACAAGATCTTAAATTCTGTTGGCGTTAAGGAGACTTCGTGGCCGTAGGAAGTGACCTCGTGGGTGTTAAGGTTGATGGTAAGCTGCCCGGTTTGTAAAAGCTGAGGAGCTTCGGCATCCGCTGCGGATCGGGCGTTTAATACCATAAAGCGGCGGAGCTGCGATTTGACCCTTGCCTTTAATTCCATCGGGCCAAAGGGCTTTACCACATAGTCGTCCGCCCCGGCTGAAAGGCCCTCCACCTTATCTTCTTCATCTCCCTTTGCGCTCAGCATAATAATAGGAATGTTGCTTGTTTTGCGGATATGGCGGCAGACCTCAAAGCCGTCCATGCCCGGCATCATGATGTCAAGGATGGCGAGGTGGATCTCCTGTTCCTTTAAAAGCGCCAGGGCGTCTTTTCCATTCAGGCAGGTTAAGACCTGATAGCCGTCCTCCTTTAAATAGATGGCGGCAAGCTCGGCAATTTCTTTATCATCATCAACAACCAGAAGGGTAATCTGGGAAGCTTCCATATAACAGGCTCTCCTTTTAGTTAATATTTCCTGCAACAGCTCAGTCAAATCGGGCTGATGGCTGCTGTTACAATTTCATTATAGCTATTGTATCACATGGTTCACCGAAAAGTCCTTACAAAAATCTTAAGAATTGAGGAGGAATTGGAAAGAAATGTAACAAATCTGTGGCAATGCGGATGGGAAACTTATCAGGATGTCAAACCCTGCCGATATAAGAAACAGATAATAAGGTGGAAATGGAGAAGAATGAAGTAATTTTTATATGGAGGTGTATTTTTATGGGCTTTTGGCAAAAATATAAAAATGGATTTCTAAAAGGGGCTGCTGTGACAGGCTTTATCATAGCCCTTGCAGGGGTCGGCGTTACGGCATACCATCGCTTTCCTGCGGAGGCGGAAGGAGCACAGCAGCAGGGAGCTGCACAGAGTGATGAAAATTATAAGCAGGTTACGGTTTCTTCCAGTTCGATTAAGGCTTACATTGACTGGGATCAGCAGGATTTAAAGCTGGTTTCTTCTAAAAAGGACAATTATTTTTATATTTCTGATAGTAAGATGAAGACATGGGAGGAGGTTGACGCTAAGGAAGGCATTGCCTATATTGATTTGTCCTGGATTACCAAGCAGTATGATCTGAATATCCGTGGAGATGAAAGCATGAATGAAACTGCCACGCTCAGTTTTAAAGCGCCGAGGACCGTGAAAGCAAAGTATGCTCTGGCGGATGGGGAACCGAAAATTACTGTGACCGTGACGGAAACCATAGATAAGAAGAAAACGACATCGGAAATTGTCCTGACAAGCAGCACTGCTAATTCTGCAAGCGCAGCTTCCATTCAGTGGAGAAAGGGGACAGTTGGAAGCTGGCAGTCGGTTGATACGCTGGATATACAGAAATTTATGACGAAAGGGGCTACCATTAATTTACGGTTGAAAGGAGAATCCAGTTCTGATATGTCGGGCTGTCAGCTTCCAAGCAAGGTGGCTTCGGTAAAGATTACCAAGAAAGCCAAAGCGCCTTCTACTAAAATCGATCCGGCGAAGCTGGTTCTCGGGGTCAAGAAGGGGCAGGAATATATGGTAATTACCAATACGACAAGGACAGGGATTACTTCCATTACTGACAAATCCCAGGCAAGCCCTGCGTTAAAGGATATCCCTTCGATTGAAGGGGACGGCTACGAAAAGCCTTTGGAAGCATTTTCCGTTAAAATCCGCACTGCTGCTACGCAGAAAAAAGCAGCGTCGGCATGGAACGTAATTTCTTATCCGGCACAGAGGACAGTAGCAGGAAATGAATTTACAGCAAAATTAACGGACGATGGAAAAGTGACATTGACCAATAATACCGCTAATAATATTGAATATTTTGTTGCAGAAACGAATTTAATAAATTCTGTAAAGACAGCAAATATTACTCAGAAAACAAAGTGGACGACAGTGAAGGCAATGAAGTCAAAGTCTATCAGCGCAACGACAAAGACGGTGATTGTTTCAAGCGGCACGGCAATCTTCTTCCGCTATGCGCAGGAAAAGGATAATGCCAAGACGCCGGAGAATGAGGCAGCGCTTCCTTCGGCTGTTGGCATCGTACATCCGACAAAATAAGCGGCAAAAACTTTCTTGACAAAGGAAGGCTGCTGTGTTACAATCATCACATAATTTAACAGTTAAAGTCTAAGAACAAAAAGAGTACCTTTTTATGGAATGGCACAGAGAGCCGCGGCTGCTGGGATGCGGTGCAGGACAGGAGAGGGAATGGTTTTGGGAGATGCAGGGCGAACTTATGAGTAGCCTGAGCCGTAGTCCTACGTTACAGGGAAAGAATATCGAATCAGGGTATGGTTCCGTATTTGTAAAAAAGCTTGAATTGGTGGCAGGTTATTTTCCGATTGGGAAATAGCCTGCTTTTCTGATTTATGCAATATTTCCCTGCGGCGCCAGGGATTTTTCTTTGAAAAGGAGTGAAAGAAGTGAGAGATTTATGTGCTTACAAAAAAACTGTCAGTATTGTAAACGAGACTTCCACCGGACTGTATGAAAATTTTGTCGGCAGCAGGAAGGGCTTCCTTCTGGAAAGCTTTGACAAGAATAACGGGCGGTATACGATTTTCGGCAGGGAGCCGGAGGAAATCATTACCTCCAAAGGAAACAGCCTTGTCATTATAAAGGCAGACGGGACGGAGGAGATCCGGGAGGGAAATCCGGTGGAGCGGTTAAAGGAGTATTACAGCGAGTTCCATGTGACAAAGGAGGAAGGCGAGCTTGCTTTTATCGGCGGACTGGTCGGGAGCCTGGGCTATGATTTTGTCCGTTATACGGAGGAGCTGCCGGATCAGAATGAAGACGAGATCGGGATCGAGACGATTCAGTTTATGATGGCGAAAGAATTTATCGTCATTGACCATGTGGCGGAGACACTGACCGGGGTGATTCTGGAAGAAAATAATGAAGAAGGGAAACAGCGGGGAAAGAAAGCCTGTGCCGGGCTGGTTGAGGAGGTTCTTTCCTGTTATCATCCGGCAAAGGAAGTATCGGGCGTGCATGACGGAAGGATTGTGAAAAAGTCGGATACCTTAGAGGAATATGGGAAAAAGGTGGAGAAGATCCGCCATTATATCAAGGAAGGCGATATTTTCCAGACCGTGCTTTCCCAGCGCTGGACGGTTCAGACAAAGAGAGACGGGTTTGATCTGTATAAGGAGCTGCGCGTCTTAAACCCGTCGCCGTATCTGTATTATTTTAATTTCGGTGATTTTGAGATTATCGGAAGCTCCCCGGAAATGATTGTAAAGCAGGAGGGCACAAGGGTATATACCTGCCCGATTGCCGGGACCAGGCCGCGCGGGAAATCAGAAGAAGAAGACGAACGGTTAAAGGCGGAGCTTCTGGCGGATGAGAAGGAGCGCGCGGAACACGTCATGCTGGTGGATCTGGCAAGAAATGATATGGGACGCATTTCCGAATTCGGGACTGTGAAGCTGACGCAGTTTATGGAAGTGCAGAAGTATTCCCAGGTGATGCACATTGTTTCTTTAGTGGAAGGGCGGAAAAAAGGGGAATACCACCCGTTAGATCTGGTTTCCTCGTTCCTTCCGGCAGGGACGTTAAGCGGCGCGCCGAAGATCCGCGCGATGGAAATTATTGACGAGCTGGAGGAGGTAAGGCGCGGGCTTTACGGAGGCGCGACCGGATATGTGGCGTTTAATGGAAATATGGATTTCTGCATTACCATCCGGACGATGATAAAAAAAGGAGAAAACGTCTATCTCCAGGCGGGCGCGGGCATTGTGCTGGATTCTGTCCCGGAAAACGAATATAAGGAATGCTGCAATAAAGTCAGGGCGCTTGCAAAGACATTAGCAGAGGAGGAACAGTTATGATTTTATTGATTGATAATTATGATTCTTTTACCTATAATTTATATCAGTATGTCGGTACTTTTGAGCCGGATATCCGGGTAATCCGCAATGATAAGATTACGCTGGAAGAGATCCATAAGCTTTCCCCGGAAAGGATTCTTTTATCGCCGGGGCCAAAGACACCGAAGGACGCCGGAATCTGTATCGATGTGGTAAAGGAATTTTATGATAAGCTGCCTATCCTCGGCGTATGCCTGGGACATCAGTGCATTGGAGCTGCCTTTGGCGGGAAGGTTTCCTATGCAAAGGCGATTTTCCACGGAAAGCAGTCGGTGATTACCCATGACGGAAGCAGTATTTTTCATGGAATTGATTCCCCGATTAAAATCGCGAGGTATCATTCCCTTGCCATTCAGGAAGAGGATTTCCCGGAATGCCTTACCGTAATGGCAAGGACGGAGGATGGGGAAATCATGGCAGTCCGCCATAAGCAGTACCCGGTAGTGGGGCTGCAGTTCCATCCGGAATCTATCTTTACCGAGCATGGGAAACGGCTGATTGAAAACTTTGTCAATGATCGTATTTAGAGAATTGTAAAGAAGGAGAATGATACAGGCTATGATATTGGATGAGATTGTCGAGGATAAGAAAAAGCGGCTTTTGGAGCATAAGCAGGCCGTGTCCCCGGAAGAGATGAAGCGGCTTGCCCTGGCGAGTGAGAGAACGAGCGTTTCATTTTATGATGCGCTGGCGAAAGAAGGGCTTTCGATTATCGGGGAATTTAAAAAGGCTTCCCCAAGTCTTGGAATCATTAAAAATAAGCTGGAGCTGACAGACAGGATTGATCAGTACAATGCTTCGGTCGATGCGGTTTCCTGTCTGACCGAGGAGGATCATTTCCACGGAAATGTGGATTATTTAAAACAGATCCGGCAGATTTCCCCGCTGCCGATTCTCAGGAAAGATTTTATGATTGACGAGTACCAGATTTATGAGGCGAAGGTAATCGGAGCGGATGCGATCTTATTGATTGCGGCGATTTTAGAGGATGAGAAGCTGAAGAGATTTTATGATCTGGCATATTCGCTTGGCCTGGATGTGCTTTGCGAGGTGCATGACGAGGAGGAGATGGATCGGGTGCTCTCTGTCGGCGCGAAGATTATCGGGGTGAATAACAGGAATTTGAAAGATTTTACGATTTCGTTAGAGACGACCGGGCGGCTGGTTTCTTATATGGACAGCAGGTTAAACGGGAGAAAGCGTCCTGTGTTTGTTTCGGAGAGCGGCGTGACGGAAAAAAAGCATATTCAGTTTTTAAAGCAGTATCAGGTAGATGCGCTGTTAATCGGGCGCGCCTTTATGGAGGCGGAAAACCCGGAAATGCTGGCAAAGGAGTGGAAATGCGTTTATGGTCAGGGTTAAGATCTGCGGGCTGATGAACAAAGAGGATGCAAAGCTGGTGAACGAATACCGGGCGGATTTTGCAGGCTTTGTCCTGTTTTTTCCAAAAAGCAGACGCTGCCTGACGATTCCGGAGGCGAGAGAGATTATGTCCTGCCTGGATGCTTCTATAAAAAAAGTAGCTGTCACCGTCAGCCCCACGCAGGAACAGGTGGAAGAGATGGAAAAAGCAGGATTTGATTTCTTGCAGGTGCATGGGCAGTTATCGGAAAATGTGCTGGAAAAGGCAAAGCTCCCGATCCTGCGTGCAGTCAATATTTCCGGGGAAGATGCCCTTGTATCTTTAGAGAAAAGCGGAAAAATTGCTGGATATGTTTTAGACGGCAAAGATCCGGGCGGCGGGAAGGCGTTTGACTGGAAGATGATGAAGCCGCAGATAGAGACGCTGTTTTATGAAAATGGGAAAAGGACGGAGAAGCTGTTTGTGCTGGCCGGAGGATTATACCCGGAAAATGTCAGGAAAGCATTGGAAATATGCCGTCCGGATATTGTGGACGTCAGCTCTTCGGTAGAGCTTGCCGGGGAAGGAAAAAGCCGCGGGAAAGACCGGGAAAAGGTAGAGAGGTTTTTCCATGCAGTCAGGGAAGCGGAGGAAAAATCCGCCAGTAAAGAAAAGTAACAGTTCAATGGAAAGGAAGGAGAGAACGGATATTATGAGCAGTAAATATTATGGTGAGTTTGGAGGACAGTATGTCGCCGAGTCTTTGATGAATACGCTGGATGATCTTGACAGGGCTTTTGAGGAGGCGATTGCCGATCCGAAGTTCTGGGAAGAGTTTGATTATTATATGAAGGAATATGTAGGCAGGGAAACGCCGCTGTATTTTGCGGAGAAGTTGTCGAAAAAATACGGGACGAAGATTTATTTAAAGAGAGAAGATTTAAACCATACGGGAGCGCATAAGATTAACAATGTGATCGGGCAGATCCTTTTGGCGAAGCGTATGGGAAAGACAAAGGTGATTGCGGAAACAGGCGCAGGGCAGCACGGCGTGGCGACGGCGACAGGCGCGGCATTGTTCGGCATGGACTGTAAGGTTTATATGGGGAAAGAGGATATCGAAAGGCAGGCGCTCAATGTGCTGCGGATGGAGATGCTGGGGGCGAAGGTCGTGCCGGTGGAAACAGGAAGCCGCACGTTAAAGGATGCCACAAATGAGGCAATCCGCACCTGGGCAAAGGAAGCGGAGGATACATTCTATGTCATTGGCTCGGCGGTTGGGCCTTATCCGTATCCGAAGATAGTAAAACAGTTCCAGAGCATTATCAGCAAGGAAGCGAAAAAGCAGATTCTGGAAAAGGAAGGAAGGCTTCCGGATACGGTGATGGCATGTGTCGGCGGCGGCTCCAATTCGATTGGGATGTTCGCAGAATTTATTGAAGAAAAGGATGTGGAGCTGATTGGCGTGGAAGCGGCAGGGCTTGGTATTGAGACAGGGAAACATGCAAGCGCTATGGCGCTTGGAAAGCCGGGAACGCTGCACGGCATGAAATCCTATTTGCTGCAGGACGACGATGGAAATGTACTGCTCGCCCATTCCATTTCCGCAGGGCTGGATTATCCGGGCGTAGGGCCGGAGCACAGTTATCTGCGCGACAGCGGCAGGGCGAAATATGTCTCTGTGACGGACGACGAGGCAATGCAGGCGCTGTTGGAGCTCTGCAAGGAAGAAGGCATTATTCCGGCGATTGAGAGCGCCCATGCGCTTGCCTATGCTTTTAAAAAGGCGGAGACAATGACAGAAGACCAGATCTTGATTCTGTGCCTTTCGGGGCGCGGGGATAAGGACTGCCATACGATTGCCGCCTATCTGGAAGGAAAGTCAACGGAAGATTTGAATAAATAGAAAGGGGTCAGACCATGAATCGGATTGAGAAAAAGTTAGCAGATCTGAAAGAAAAAAAGGAAAAAGCGTTTATTACCTATATGACGGCGGGGCTTCCGGATATGGAAGGCACGAAGAAAATCATCAGGGCGCAGGAGGAAGCGGGGACGGATATTTTAGAGCTTGGCATCCCGTTTTCCGATCCTGTGGCGGACGGCCCTGTGATCCAGCAGGCGTCGTATGAGTCGATCTTGAAAGGAACGAATATTCATAAGATTTTTACGATGATGGAAGAGGTCAGGAAGGATTGCGAAATCCCGATTATTTTTATGATGTATTATAACACGATCCTTCACTATGGCGTAGAGACATTTGTGGAAAAGTGCATGGAAACAGGCGTGGATGGGCTGATTGTGCCGGATCTGCCGAAGGAGGAGCAGGGAGAGCTTGCGGCCGCCCTGGAAAAAGACGGCGCACCGATTTTGATCCAGCTCGTGGCCCCGGTGTCCAAACAGAGGGTTCCTTATATTTTGGAAGGTGCGCGCGGCTTTGTTTACTGCGTGTCCTCTATGGGCGTGACCGGGCAGGACGGCGGTTTCCATAAAAATGTGGTGAATTACTTAAAGGAAGTGAAAGAGCAGTCGCAGATTCCGGTGATGATGGGCTTTGGAATTAAGGAAGCGAAGGATGTTGAGGCAGTCCGTGATATCATAGACGGCGCAATCGTAGGATCTCATTTCATTAAGATAATGAAAGAAAGTAATTATAATCTGAAAACTATTACCGATTATATTAAAAAATTTAAGTCAGAATTAGGGTGAAATCTTTCACACTTTTATCACACTTATGTCCTATAATTTCATACAAAACTTAAAAAAATCCCCGGATGGAACATCGAAGGGGATTTTTAAATGTGAGGAGGATTTTTTTTGATCGAAGTAAGAAATCTGACGAAGAAGTACGGGGATCATAAGGCGGTGGATTCCTTAAGCTTTACCGTCGAACAGGGAGAGATACTTGGGTTTCTCGGGCCGAACGGCGCAGGGAAGTCTACGACGATGAATATGATTACCGGATATATTTCCGCCTCGGAAGGGACGGCGGAGATTGACGGCCATGATATTTTTGAAGAGCCGGAGGAAGCGAAAAAGTGCATTGGCTACCTGCCGGAGATTCCGCCGTTGTATGGGGATATGCGGCTTCGGGAATATTTAAAGTTTGTAGCGGAGTTAAAAAAAGTAAAAAAATCGGAGCGGAAAAATACGCTGGACGAAGTGATGAAGTTAACCTCCATAAAGGAGATGGAAAACCGTCTGATTAAGAACCTTTCCAAAGGGTATAAGCAGCGCGTAGGCCTTGCCGCCGCTCTGATCGGGAATCCGGAGGTTTTGATTCTTGACGAGCCGACGGTCGGCCTTGACCCGAAGCAGATCATTGAGATCCGGGATCTGATCCGCGATCTTGCCAGGAACCATACGGTTATTTTAAGCTCCCATATTCTTTCCGAGGTGGCGGCAGTCTGTGACAGGGTATTGATTATTAATAAAGGAAAGAAAATCGTCATTGACACCCCGGAGAATCTTTCCAGGCGCATGGGAGGCTCTTCCGGCGTAGAGATGAAGATCAAAGGCGAGGAAGGCATTGTCAAAGAAGTATTAAGCGGGATTGAAGGCGTGACCGACGTTTCCATTAAAAAAGGAAAGCATGAAGAAGGCATTGTCTATCTGACGGTTTACAGCAGTAAGGAAAAGGAAGAGGAACTTGGCGAGGCGATTTTCTATACGCTTGCGGAAAACAGATGTCCGATCCTGGAAATGAAGGCGGCGTCTATGTCGCTGGAAGAGGTCTTCTTAGAGGTGACGAATGATACTCATGCGTCTAAGAAAAAACGGCGTCTGCTGGATTCAGAAAAAGAAAAGGAGGAAGCATAAATGTGGGCGATTTATAAAAGGGAATTAAAAGCATATTTTACGTCGATGCTTGGTTATGTGTTCCTGACATTCTTTTTGGTATTTCTTGGGATTTATTTCGTAGTTTATAACCTCGCTTATCAATATGCGAACTTTGAACTGGTGTTATCCGGCATGGACTTTATCTTTATTGTCATTGTCCCGGTCATCACCATGCGCATCCTGGCGGAGGAAAAGAAACAGAAAACCGATCAGCTCCTGTTTACTTCCCCGATCTCCATTACGGAGATTGTATTGGGAAAATACCTGGCAGTCGTGACGGTATTTGGGATCGCGATGTGCTTTTCATTATTTTACCCGTTGATCCTGTCCCAGTTCGGGACGATCGGCATGGGGGCGGCGTATGCTTCGATCCTGGGATTTTTCCTGATGGGCTGCGCGTACCTTTCGGTCGGGATGTTCCTTTCCGGCGTTGCGGAAAACCAGATGATTGCGGCGGTCCTCTCGGTCATTGTCATTTTACTGTCAAACCTGGTGGAAGGGATTGTAAGCGTCCTTCCGACGGACAGCTTATCCGTCTGGCTGATTCTGGCGCTGATTGTGCTGGTAATTTTTGGCATTGTTTACTGGAACACGAGAAACCTGACGCTGACAGCGGTTCTTGCAGTGATTGCAGAAGCGGTAATGGCAGTCGTCTATGTTGCCAAAGCTTCCCTGTATGAAGGATTGTTAGAAAAAATCGCGGGCTGCCTGGCGCTTGGAAGCAGATATAACAATTTTTCCATGAGCATTTTAGATTTAGAATCCTGTGTTTATTTCCTTTCTGCGATTGTTATTTTTCTTGTAATTACGATCCAGACACTGAACAGGAGAAGATGGAGTTAACTATGATAGATAGAAGGGAGAGTTATTCTTGGAACCAGAAAAGAAAGAGCTGACGGAAAAGCCGAAAAAGAAAGGGACGCTGGGGAAGAAGATCAAGGCTTCTTTCCAGAGCCGTATGTTCCATAACGGCGGGTACAGCACCGTAGTGATTGCTGCCGTGATTATCCTTGCTGTCCTTGTGAATTTATTTGTGGCGAAGCTGGATTTAAAATTAGATTTAAGCACGGAAGGGCTTTACAGTATTTCCGAAGAGACAGAAACAATTGTAAAAGGGCTGGAGAATGACATTACCATTTATTATGTGATTCAAAGCGGCAGTGAAAACAAGATTGTGGAAGAAATATTGAACCGTTATAAAGAGTTATCCGATCATATCACGGTGGAATACCGCGATCCTGTGATGTATCCGAAGTTTGTAAGCAATTATACCAGCGAGGAAAGCAGCAACTGCGTGATTGTGGAAAATAAAGATACCGAGATTTCCAAATTTATTAATTATTTTGATATGCTGGAATACAGCATGGATTACCAAACCGGTCAGCAGAACGTGACGGCGATTGACGTGGAAGGGCAGATCTCCTCGGCGATTAAGCTGGTGACTTCGGATGATGTCCCGGTGGTTTATCAGGTGACAGGGCATGGAGAGGCAGAGTTAAATTCCACGCTCCAGAAGAATGTGGATAAATTAAATGTACAGGTGGAATCGCTGGCTACCGTGTCCGCAGAGAAAATTCCGGAAGACTGCGATATGCTGATTATCAATGGGCCGATCAGTGATTTTACGGAAGAAGAAACCACGATGCTGGAAGATTATTTAAAAGAAGGCGGGAAAGCGGCGATTTTTGTAAGCTATACAGAAAATGACATGACGAATTTTGAGTCGCTGCTCTCTTATTATGGCGTTACGGTCGTTGACGGGCTGGTTATGGAAGCAAGCGGTTATTACATGGGAACGTATCCGTTAAACCTGATTCCGGAAGTCAGGACGGCCCATGATATTGTTACCAGCGTGAATAATGAGAATAAAATCGTCGTTGTGCCGAATGCGAAAGGGCTGTTGGAAGACAAGGTGCGCGACACGCTGGATTTTACGGATTTCTTAATCACTTCTGACGGCGCATATTCCAAAGTGAATTTTGATTCCCAGACCATCTCCAAAGAAGACGGGGATATTGACGGGCCGTTTAATCTTGGCATTGCGGTAGAGGAAGAATACAATGACACGACGACGAAGCTTGCCGTGTTTGCTTCCGCTGATATTCTGAATGAGTCTATTATTACAACGAATCAGTTTGGAAATATGGATCTGCTGCTGGATACCATCAACTGGATGGTAGAGCATGAAGCGGGACTAAATATACCGACAAAGAGCGTGGAACAGCAGTATGTCAGCGTGCAGCCTGCGCAGGTTGGTTTCTGGGGAATCCTTTTGGTGCTTGTACTGCCTGCGGCAGTCCTTGTGACCGGAATACTGGTATGGTTAAGAAGGAGGAAGGCTTAAATGGCATCCAAGAGTGCAAAGAAAAAAAGACGTTCCCTGATCCTCCTTTTTGGATGCATCCTGGTCTGTGCCATAGGCTACGCAGCCCTGTCCGTTTATCAGGCGGAGAAAGAAAAAGAGGAAGAAGAGGCGCAGAAGGCGGAGGAGATTACGCTGCTGTCTTTCAAAGAGGGAGATGTTTCCGAAATCTCCTTTGAAAACCCTTCCGGCTCTATGAAAATAAAACAGGACGGGAAAGAATGGCGGTATGCAGAGGACGCAGAGTTTCCTTTAAATCAGGAATATGCAGAGGATATGGCGGAGAATGCGGAAAACCTTACCGCTCTGCGTGAGGTTACAGAGGAGGCGGAGGATTTCAGCGATTATGGGCTGGATAAGCCGCAGATCACGGCTGTGTTTACGACAAAAGAAGGGGATCAGACCTTATATATCGGAGAACAGACACCGTCGGAGGACGAGGGCTATTACTGTTATATAGAAGGCAGCAAAGCCGTCTATGAAATTGAAGAGTCGGTTTATACCGCCTTTGCCTACTCTAAGGATCAGATGATGGTATTAGAGGATGCGCCGGAGATTACTTCCGGGCAGATCACAAAGCTTGCCGTTAAAAACCCGAAGGAGTTTGACTTTACCGCGGAGACGGAAGCGGTCAGCGAAAATTCCACATGGGCAATCAAAGAGCCGTATGACAGCCCGGTGGCCGGAAGCTCGTCCCAGCTTACTACCTTTTTGGGAAGCTATGAAAACATTTCCTATGAAGGCGCGGCAGAATATAACTGCAAGGATTTTTCCAAATACGGGCTGGAGGAAGAAAACCCGAAAACGGCGTCGATCCTTGTAGAGTATTATGAGCTTGTCGATGCGGAAGACTCTGAGGACAGCTCCGAGGACAGTTCTGAAGACAATTCCGAAGACAGTTCCGGGGATAGTTCTGAAGACAATTCCGGCGGGGAAGATTCCGAAGAATCCAAGCAGGAGAAAGTGAACCATACCCTGAAGCTGGTGATTGGGAAAAAGGATTCTGACGGGAATTATTATGCCAGAGTCAATGATTCCGGTTATGTCTATCTTTTGAGCGAAACGACAGTGGATAACCTGATCCCGGATAAGGCGTTTACCTATATCGAGCCGAAGCTTACCAGAGTCAGCGGGGACAATATCAAAGGAATGACCTTTACCGCCGACGAGATCGAATATGAGATTACCCGCCAGGTGAAGACGACAAAGAACGAGGACGGGGAAGAAGAAACGGAAACCAATTATTTCTTTGATAACAAGACGATGGAGCTAAAGGATTATAATGCGGTACTGGCTGCCTGGACGCTGTTAGAATACGCAAAAGAAATTCCGGAAAAGAAAAAGGCGGACATTGACGACGAGCTTCCTGTGCTCTCTGTCAGGATAGGAAACACAGGAATGAACCAGGAGGTTTCCTTCCTTCCGTATGACAGCAGCTTTTATGCCGTCAAGGACGGGGAACAGCTTTTGTTCCTGACGGATAAAAGGGGCGTGGACGGATTTATAGAAAAGCTGAAAGATCAGGCTGCTAAATAAAGCCGCCGTCCATAGGAATGATCTGTCCTGTTAAATAGTTTGGGGAAGCTGCCAGACAGTAAATCATGTCGGCAGCTTCTTCTGGCGTTCCCATGCGGTTAAACGGGATTTCTTCCGTAAGCTGCCGTTTTTCCTCTTCGGAAAAGCAGGCGTTCATATCGGTGTCAATCACGCCGAAGGCAATCGCGTTGACAGGGATATGGCTTGGGGCAAGCTCTTTGGCAAGCGCTTTGGTAAAGGCGTTGACGCCGCCTTTGGAAGCGGAATAGGCGACCTCGCAGGAAGCTCCGGCAATCCCCCAGACGGAGGAAATATTGATAATCCTGCCGGACTTTTTGGAAACCATATCCGGCACAAACAGGCGGCAGACATTGAAGACGGAAGTCAGGTTTGTAGCCAGGATACGGTTCCAGTCCTCCGGGGAAAGCTCTGTCAACAGGCCGATCTGGGAAATGCCCGCGTTGTTAATGATAACGTCAGCCGGGCGGCTGCCAAACCGGAGTCTTGCCGCCTGATATAAAGCTTCCGCTTCGGAAAAACAGCCCATATCTCCAGTAAAGGGAAGGCACTGAATCTTAAACTGTTCCTGTAATTGTTCTGAAAGCTCCTGTAACAGTTCTGTATTCTGAAAACAGGTGAGAATTAAATCAAATCCGTTTTCTGCAAATTTCATGGCGGCGGCTCTCCCGATCCCGCGGGAAGCCCCGGTGATTAAAGCAAGTTTTCTCTGCATGGCATGTCTCCGTATATCAAATATCTGCTTTTTGATGGTAATCATTGTTGATTTTCCAATAGCCTTTTCGATCAGAACCGATGCGTTTAATAATACCTTTTTCTTTCATTACTTTCATTTTCTGCGCTACTGTTTTTCTGCTGATAAAAAGTTTTTCTGAAATTGCTGTTGAGGTATATCCCGGATCTTCGGAAATAAGCGCAAGGATTTGAATAGATTTTTCATCCAAATTATCTGTTACTTTTTCTGTTACATTATCTGTTACCTTGCGGGTGACAGAATGAATTACTCTATCCTCTGGCGCGGTAAATTCAATCATAATATCGCCGGGATTGATCGTATAGATGGGCTGCGGAACACCATCTTTCTCGCAGGCAGAGCAGATTTTCTCAATGCCTCGTCCCCAGCTTTCAATAAAACCAGCCAGATAAAATACATGGGCGATATTCGGATTGTAAGGACTGGAAGCGTGTTTACGCATTAAATTCTCCAATGTCCAGTTTTCCGGCAGACAACCGCAGTTGGCAATATACAGTTTATCTTCATAGACGCTTATTTGAATCGGTACGCCGGACTGATATTGCTTGTGGCACAGAGCGTTTAACAGAGCTTCCCGCAAAGCATCTTCCGGTACGAAATATCGCTCAATTCGCTGCATTCCCTCATAAGTGATTTTGGCTTTCATATATTTCAGATACACAAGCTCCACGATTTTATCAATCTGCTCTAAAATAGAGCCGTGTATCTCGTCCTGATACAACAAGTCGGCGTCAGTTTCAAAGAAGCCGATTTTAACGTATGCGCCAAGCTGCCATTTCTCCGGGTCTTTTGAAAACAGAAGCATCGCCGCATTGGTGAGATAAGAACCGTTCATCAGATGCAGCTTCTCCATAAGTGCGTCCTTCGGTTCGTCCAGAACGCTTTTGTCAATACGTCCCTTTTTAGCTGCCCATTGCTTAAAATGTTCTACAATGGAATCATCGATATCGCTCAGCGAAAATGCAGGGAGTGGAAGGTTATCCCAGGTAGCACCGCGTTTACGCATCAAAAAGGCTTCCAGAGCGGGGCCAGTCAATATCTGTCGTGTGCTGCCGCTTCGGTAATAATAGATGCCCTTGCAGGAAATACCAATCGGATAGGCAGGAACATCAATTTCAATATATTCTTTTCCGCTTTCCTCATAGAGATTAACGCCGCATATAATGCCCATAGCGTCCCTGATTTTGTTGGGAACATCTTCAAGGAGCTTGTGGGCGTTAGATAGTCCGATTACGTTGCCATCATCATCACAGCCAATATAGATTTTGCCGCCCTGTGCGTTGGCGTAACCGCAAATCCATTCCAGATATTCATCCTTCCATCTGCTTTTCCATTCAATATTTTGATTTTCAGGCATTTCCTTCACCGTCCTTTTCCTTATTTTTACTGCGGCTTTTATAAACACTATCCTGATTCTTGCTCTGTGGGCTGCAAAACTGATTGCTGAACTGTCATTCAATTATAGCGGTTTTGGAATAAAAATTCAATATAAGGAATGGATCTGAACTGTTACGGGGAGAAAGAAATTTAATGAAAATGCAATAGGAAAGTAAGCGTGATTGTGGTATTATAAAAAAAGGTGATATGTACCGCAGTAAAGGAGGAATGGCTTATTGCTGCAATTCTTGTGCTTGAAGATGATTTAGAATTAAACCATACGATCTGCGCCGCTTTACAGAAAGAAAATTATCGTGTTTACCATGCGTATACCTGTAAGGATGGACAAGTTCTTGCCGCCAGCCATACATTGGATATGGTGATATTGGATGTCAATTTGCCCGATGGCGACGGATTCCGGTTTTGCAGATGGATAAAAGCGCGAAGTAATCTCGCGGTATTGTTTCTTTCCGCGCGGGATTTAGAGGAAGATGTTTTAAACGGTTATGAAATCGGAGCGGATGATTATGTGACAAAGCCTTTTTCCATGAAAATTCTGTTAAAGAAAATTTCTGTGATCCTGTCAAGGGAAACAAAAACATCAAATATCTATGACGACGGATTTTTGAAAGTAGATTTTGAATTAGGAACTGCACAGATTGGGGGAAATACCTGTCTTATCACACCGACGGAATACCATATTCTGAAAAAACTGATGGAGCATAAAGGACAATTACTGACCTATTCGGTTCTGTTAGATTCCCTGTGGGAAGACGGGGTACAGTTTCTGGATAAACACGTTCTTGCCGTCCACATCAACCGCTTACGCAAAAAAATAGAAACAGAAGAACATAAATATATTTCAAATGTATATGGAATGGGGTATGTATGGAAATAGTCGGTATCTTGATAATCCTGCTGCTGATGGGAATAATTTTCTGTCTTTTATGGAAAAATCATTGTCTGAAACGGGATATTTATGATTTTACAAGGAAATTAGAAATAAGCTTGAAAGAATTGTTAAATGGCAGGAAGCTGGATAAAGCAGCCTGCCAGCAGGATGATCTATGGGGCAGGATCTACGACAGGTTATGCCGTATTTCTGATATATATACGCACAGAAATCAGGAATTATACGAGGAAAAAGAAAATTTAAAAGAGCTGGTATCCGATACCTCGCATCAGACGAAGACATGTCTTGCAAATATGAAACTGTATCAGGAACTGCTTTCTGAGGAAACAGATCCATCAGAACGTGCGGAATATGTAACCAGGATGGGAAAGCAGGTGGATAAGCTGGATTTTCTTCTCCAAAGCATGGTAACAATGTCAAGGTTGGAAACCGGAATCATTAAAATTAAAAAATCAGAATGTCCGATATCAGAAACCCTTGCATTAGCAATCGGGGCAGTCGTTCCCAAAGCAGATCGGAAAAACATCCGGATTCATGCTGCCTGTGAGGAAACGCTCCGATTGGAGCATGACGAAAAATGGACAGCGGAAGCAATTTTTAATGTTCTCGATAATGCGGTCAAATATACCAGTGAAAACGGGAATATCTATATTTCAGTCAATCAGGAAGAAATTTTTACCAAAATCAGTATTACAGATACCGGAAAAGGGATTCCTTTGGAAAGACAGGGAACGATATTTAACCGATTTTACCGCGAGCCGGAAATTCATAATACGGAAGGGGTTGGCATCGGCTTATATCTGGCACGAAAAATCATATCAATGCAGAACGGCTATATCAGGGTGGAATCGGAAACAGGAAAAGGAAGTACCTTCCATCTTTGTCTGCCGAATTAAAACGTATGGAAAAATCACAGTTTTGTGATTTTTTCTTTTTGTGAATGGTTTGTGATTTTTCTGTTTTAAGGTAAATAACGAAGAAAGGAAGGTTTTCTATGGAAAAAACAATCGTAAAAACAAAGTCGTTATCAAAACATTATCATGTCCATGCTCATACGGTCATTGCCTTAGACGGAGTGGATTTTGAAGTAAAAGAACGGGAATTTGTTTCCATCATTGGGAAATCCGGCTGCGGAAAAAGCACGCTTTTACATATGATAGGCGGGCTTGATTTCCCTACTTCCGGAACGATCATTGTAGACGGCATGGATCTTTCCAAAATGAAGGAAGAACAGCTTGCCATTTTCAGAAGAAGAAAAGCAGGATTTATTTTCCAACAGTATAATTTGATCCCGGATTTAAATATCTATGATAATATCACGTTTCCGCTGGAGCTTGACGGCGCTGCTGTTGATAAAGAATTGATTCAGGAATTAGTAAAAGAGCTTCACATTGCCGATAAACTGGAAATGTTTCCCTCTATGCTCTCCGGCGGAGAACAGCAGCGGGCCGCTATTGCAAGGGCCTTAGCAATAAAACCGGCGATTATTCTTGCTGACGAGCCGACAGGTAATCTTGATACTTCCGCAAGCCATGAGGTAATAGGGCTTTTAAAAGTGATGGCGGAAAAATATCAGCAGACGCTGATCGTGATTACCCATGATTTAGATATTGCACAAATGGCAGACAGAATCGTCCGGCTGCAGGACGGAAAAATAGAGAAGGGAAAGTGATTTTTATGCTGGCGGTCAATGATTATGCCGTGATTAATAAACTTGCCAAAAATACCGTGCGGACCAATAAGCGGCAGTTTTTTATTCTGTTTCTTACAATTCTGCTGTCAGGTTTTATGCTCTTTTCTGTTTTTACGATAGGGCTGACATATTTGGATTTAAGCAGATTACAAAATACCCGCTTGTATGGTTCTGAATATGATATTGCGATTATGAATGGATTTACAGAGGCTCAAAAAGAGATTCTTATCTATCATTCCGGTGTTAAAAGTGTCGGTGTGCTGGCATATTGCGGAAATGTGAAAAGCTCTGATTCCGACCGCAGCGTGAATGTCGGTCTGTTATGGGGAGATAAAACGTACTGGGAGAGCCAGAAAGCTCCGGCAGTAACAGAAATGAATGGACATTATCCGCAAAGACAAAAGGAATTATTAGCCACCAAAAAAGCGCTGAAAGCCTGCGGAAAAGGTTCTTTGTCCGTTGGCGGCTGCCTTTCGATAACTTATGAAGATAACAGAGGGATTCATACAGCAGACTTTGTTATCAGCGGTATTTGGAAAGGTTATGGCGGGGATCAGGCGAATTTCTATGTTTCAGAAGATTTTTATGAACAGACAGGCTATGATTTGGAATCCAGCGGGATTTTACAGGCGAAGTTTCAAAGCAGTTATGTGACTGGAAAAACAATAGAGGAATTGAAAGATAGTCTTGAATTATCCATGACGCAGGTTTTTCAGGCTTCTAAATACATCGAAAAATCCCTGACTATATTATTGGCAGTATTGGGACTGTGTTTTATTATCTGCCTCAGCGCTTATTTGCTGATATACAACATCCTTTTTCTGTCGGTTTCCGGGAAAGTTAGATATTATGGCCTGTTACAAACGCTGGGTATGACAAAAAAACAACTGGTTCGATTGATCTGTAAACAGATATGGATGGTTGGCGTGACGGGAATGACGGCGGGCATTCTTCTGGGAGTATCCGTTTCCCTGATTGTTGTGCCTTATGTTATGAAGGTTTTCGGGATTTCTTTGGGAAATACAGGGTTATCCTTTTATCCGGAAGTGCTGGCACTAAGTATTTTCGTTACGGGGATCGCAGTCTTGTGCGGCGTCAGGAAACCGATTCACACTGCTGCGGACGTCACGCCTGTCGAAGCTGTCAAATATCGGGAAAATATGGGAATTCCCCGTGCAAAGAAAAAGAGAGGGGGCAATTTGTACTGGCGGATGGCAAAAGACCAGTTGGGAAACAATCAAAAGAGAACGGCAGTTGTTTTTCTGTCCCTGGCAATGAGCCTGATGGTATTTTTCTGCCTGACTACGCTGATTGACAGCCAGGGCAGACGAACCGTATACCCGAATTACTGGGATGCGGATTATATCATACATAACGCGACACAGACGACAGAAAATATCGCCTCCCTGCAGCCGGCAATTGACGATACTTTCTTATCCGAAATACAAAAAACAGAAAATGTGGCGGAGGTTCATGCGGTAACGGGGATTCCGGTTACTTTTCCATATGAGGAAGGTGGTTTTTCGGATTTCTGGCTCAAAGGCTGTACAGAAATGAAACCTTATCTGATATACTCTGACGCAGTTTCAGAGTACCAGCGGAATCCTGAGAAATACTATGGAATGCTCAAAGGAATTGATGGGGCAGAATTTGACTATTTAAACGAAAGCCTCGGCGGTATCATCGATAAGCAGGAATTTTTAAGCGGCAGAACGGCAGTTTTGCAGTATGCCGGATTTGAGATACCCAAAAAATGGATAGGAAGCAGCATTTCCTTTTCGATAGGAAATCAAAAACGGAAAATTGCGATCGGAGCCATCAGCTATGGAGATTATTACGGGGCGACTGCAAATATAGGGGCAAATCTCATCGTAAGTCAAAGCTGTCTGGAATCCTTAACCTCAAAGCCCTGTGTTTTAAGCCTTGTGATGAAATATCAGCGATCTTACGATGACGAAACAGAAAAAGAAATCAAAAATATTATAAAAGCAAGCCCATACCACAACGATTTGCTTTCGATTTCAAAATATGAGGACAGGAAAACAATCCGGGATTCGCAGAGCGGCATGTTGGAAACAGGCACTGTCATTTCACTGCTTCTGTTATTGGTGGGGATGTTAAATTACGTCAATACAATGGCAAACAGTATACAGAATAGAAAACTGACATTTTCCATTATGGAAAGCGTCGGCATGTCAAAAAAACAGATAAGAAACTTATTGATTCAGGAAGGAATCTTATATGCAGGCGGCTCTGTTTTTATCACAGTAACAATCGGGACGGGGATTACTTATTTTATTTTCCAGTCTGTGAATTATATGAAAATTCCGTTTACAATCCCTGTGTTTCCGCTGCTGTGTGCAATATCACTGGTAATGGTATTATGTATTTTAACGCCGATTGTTACTTACAAAAGGACAGTGAGAAACCGTTCTGTCACCGAACGTTTACGGGAATATGAGTAAATGATACCCTTTTGGTAAAGATAGTAATAAGGCACAAAAAAAGCGCATGGTTTACAATTTACTGTTCCATGCGCCTTTATGCTGTTAACGTGCAATCTTCTCAAGAGAAAGTTCTCCGTCTTTAATCATTCTTTTTCAATGTCTTTTGTATAAGTCCTCATAATCTGCTCATCTAAACCGCCTGCTATGGATTTTCGTTTCAACACTCTGCGCCGATTGATTTCCTTTTCTGCCTCTTTTCCAGAATTGTTGTAATATGCTGCCTTTTCCATTACAGTCATATCTTTTGTTCGTTCATAATTCTGCTCTCTGATCCTGTGAATATCATCAATCGTAAAATCAGGACTAATAACCAATGTTTCCATAATCATCCCTCGCTTTCTAATAATACAGACGGATTGATAATATCTATTTCCTTGTAACCTTCCAGATTAGTAATTGCCCGTATTCCCCTGATTGTCTTTTTACTTATCTGTTCTTAATGCCGCCATATGCTTCTTCAATCTCTATATTATATCCTATTATTTAGTATACACCTTGTACGATAAAATTTCAATTTAAAATCCTTCTGTATTTCCAACGACAGAATCAACTCTCAACTGCTTCCTTATCCGTTCTGTGTCCTGCTATTGTAAAGAATATATTGACAATCTATCATTTTTATAATATGATAGAAATATAAAATTAAACTATTGAGAAAATTATTTTTAAGAAAAAAAGTGCTAATCCTATGGCAAAAGAAACATTGAGTCCGGAGGCGGCGCTGATGATTCCTGGCATTTTGCTTATTTATGAAAGAAGGCATACAGCATGAAAACGAAAATATTATGGATTTTTACTATCATTTTTACTATGATAGCAGTAAGCTCATGTAACGTGCAAAAAAAATTCAATGAGGTACAGCCCTCTCAAGATATCGCCAAAAATACGGAATTCAATGAGGTACAGCCTTCTCAAGATGACACTCAAAATAAGGAATTCAATGAGGTACAGCCTTCCCAAGATGACATCCAAAATACAGAATTAAATGAGCTGCAACCCTCTCAGGATGATACCAAGAAGAATAAGAAATTTATTCCCTATATCAGCAGGGCAGCAGTAAAAGAAGGAACCACTGTCTGTTACCGTGAGGGCAGGGATTTGATGTGTAAGAGCGGATCGAATGCCCCTGTTACTATTGCAAAAAATATAGTAAGTCAATTCATGCTGTTTCAT
>CANREH010000027.1 GCA_947629585.1 uncultured Lachnospiraceae bacterium
AAGTTATTTATGGGCACACCGGCTATATTTTAGCCGGTGTAGTGCTCGTTAGTCCGACTGCAAGGCTGAACTGTTACGAAACTGCCAAGAAAAATTAAAAAAACACTTGCAATTCCAATTTTTGTATGATATACTATATCCCGTCAGTGAGCGGTACACTGTTAGATAAAAGGTAAGGTCTGTTGGTCAAGCGGCTAAGACGTCGCCCTCTCACGGCGAAAACAGGGGTTCGATTCCCCTACAGACTGTTTTGTAAGCAGTTTAAATCTTTCAGGTGAAGATTTAAGCTGCTTTTGTTTTATATAAGAAATGTTATGCTTTGACAGCTGCATAAAAACAGCAGGGAAGGAAACAGGAGGGGAAAGATGATTTATATAGGAAGCCATATTTCTTCGTCAAAAGGGTATCGCGCTATGGGAAAACAGGCGGTGCGGCTTGGCGGTGATACGTTTGCATTTTTTACAAGGAATCCGCGCGGCGGAAAGGCAAAAGAAATTTCCGAAGGGGATGTTTTGTCCTATTTAGAGATTGCACAGGAGTATCATTTTGGACCGATTGTCGCCCATGCCCCATATACCATGAACCCATGCGCTGCGAAGGAGGATATCCGTATTTTTGCGAAAGAAATGATGCAGGATGACATGAAACGTATGGAGTATACGCCGGGAAATTATTATAATTTTCATCCGGGCTGCCATGTCGGACAGGGAACCGAAAAAGGGATAGAACTTACTTCCCGGATGTTGAATGAAATTATAATGCCAGAACAGACGACGATTGTTTTAATTGAAACCATGTCGGGAAAGGGCAGCGAGATTGGGCGCACATTTGAGGAAATCAGGGAGCTGCTTGACAGGGTAACACGACAGGATAAAGTCGGCGTCTGCTTAGATACCTGCCATGTCTGGGACGGCGGATATGATATCGTGGGTGATTTGGACGGCGTGCTGCAGAAGTTTGATGATGTCATTGGGCTTGCAAGGCTGAAAGCAGTGCACTTAAATGACAGCATGAACGAGCGGGGCGCACATAAAGACCGCCATCAGAAAATCGGGCAGGGACAGATTGGCATGGAAGCCATGAAACGCATCGTAAACCATCCAAAGCTCCAGGGGCTTCCTTTTATCTTAGAAACCCCGAATGATGACGAAGGATGGGCGAAAGAAATTGCCATGATCCGGGAATGGCTTTCCTGAGATCGGCTGTGAAGAAATGTTTGTATTTTTTTGTTTAAAAATATGGAAATAATGAAAATATTCATGTATAATATGACTGGGGGAGGGGCCCAACGAAGTTGGGAGGAGCCCTTGAGTCTAAAACCGGCGAAGCCGGGAGGAGTCCTTGAGCTATGACTGGAGGGGGGACCCAGCGAAGCTGGGAGGAGTCCTTCAGTCTAACCCCCGGCGGAGATAGGGAGAGGTTTTGTTGTATGCAGATAGTTAACGTATGATTTTTAAGAATGGAAGGGAGTTATGGGTATGGGACTTGCAGATATGGAAAATGGTTTAAAGGATATGCTGGATTCTATGAAAAGGGAGATAAAAGAGGAAGATGGGGAGAAGAGACAGCAGAAGCCGGCAAAGAAACCGTCGGAAGAAATTGATTTGGATGATTTTTTAAGTGATATTCCGGGGCTTATGAGCAGAGAAAAGAGGAAAGCTCCGGGACAGGGAGGTTTTAAGGATCAGGCAGCGGGCAGGCATCAGGGCAGCTTCCAAAGCCCGTTTACAGGCAGCGGGCAGCAGGGAGGCAGCTACCAGGGCACGTTTGCGGGAAATGGACAGGCAGGCAGGAACCAAAAGGCGGAATTTCAAAGCCCGTTTACAGGGAATGGACAGCAGGCGGATGTCCAAAGCCAGAGGGCGGAGTTTCAAAGTCCGTTTACGGGCGGCGGCAGGCAGCAGGCGGCGTCTCCTGTCAAGACGGTTAAGGGCAGTAAAAAGCTTAAGGCAGGGGAGCGTTACCATATTCTTTTAATCGATGACGATGTCCGTGTTTTAAAAATGATGAAAGAAATTTTAAGAGAGGATTATGACACGGCAGTTGCGACGAATGGCGATATTGCCTTAAAGTTCCTGGACAGGCATGGAACCGATTTAATTCTTCTGGACTATATGATGCCGGGAGAAAACGGAAAACAGGTTTTGGAAAGAATTCGCCAGAATCCTGTCTATTATGATGTCCCGGTGGTATTCCTTACGGGAATGTCCGATACGGAGAAGGTACAGGAATGCCTTGCGCTGCGTCCGCAGGGATATATGTTAAAGCCGGTGAAACAGGAGGAGCTTTTAAAAAGGGTACGTTCGATTTTAAATGCGGCAAATCGAAATTAGGAATGGAGGCAGGCCGTGGAAGATATTTATTTAACAGAACTTATTGATCAGGACACACTCCAGAAGTTCCAGGATGGTTTTTCCAGATTGACAGGCATGGCTGCACAGACGACGGATAAGTACGGGAACCCGATTACGGAGGGAAGCAATTTTACCCATTTTTGCATGGATCTTGTCAGGAAGACGCCCGAAGGCTATCGGCTTTGCTGTGAATGTGACCGGAAAGGGGCTTATCTTTCCCATGATAAAGGAAAAGCGTGCTATTATTACTGCCATAGCGGGCTTATTGATTTTTCTGCCCCGATTATTGCCGACGGAGAGGTCGTAGGCTCTTTTATCGGCGGGCAGGTGCTGATTAAAAAGCCGGATGAGGCGTATTTCCGAAGAAAGGCGGAGGAGCTGGGGCTTGATCCGGAGGAATGTGTGGAAGCAATCCGGAAGATACCGGTCGTTGATGTGACAAGGATTGAACGGTGTGCAGAATACTTAGGCAGCGTTGCAACTGTAATGTCAAAGCTTGCCATGCAGCAGCACAATGCCATTAATTTAAGCCATAAGCTGGAAAGCGCCGCCCGCCTGAAATCCGATTTCCTTGCCAATATGAGCCATGAAATCCGGACGCCGATGAATGCGGTCATTGGTATGGCGGAGATGGCATTACGGGAGGATATTCCGGATTCGGCGCGGGAATATATCATGCAGATCAAGGCTTCCGGGCGGAGCCTTCTTGCGATTATCAATGATATCCTGGACTTTTCCAAGATTGAATCCGGGAAAATGGAAATTACCCCGGTGGAATATGAAATCATGTCCATTATCAATGATGTCACGAATATCGTGATTACCAGGATTGGGGATAAGGACATTGAACTGATTGTCGATGCCGATCCCAACCTTCCGAATGTCCTTTACGGGGATGATATCCGAATTAAGCAGATGGTGACTAACCTTGCCAACAATGCGGTGAAATTTACGAAAAAAGGCGCCGTTACGCTGGGTGTCGGGTTTGAGCCGTTGGATGAGGAATATATCTGGCTGGATATCAGCGTGAAGGATACCGGAATCGGCATTAAGGAAGAGGATATCAGCAAGATTTTTGAATCGTTCCAGCAGGTGGACAGCAAGAGAAACCGGAATATCGAAGGAACCGGGCTGGGGCTTGCCATTACGCAGCAGCTTGCCTATTTGATGGACGGCGGTCTGGATGTGACAAGCGAATATGGGAAAGGGAGCAATTTTCATTTCCGTATCCCGCAGAAGGTTGTGGAAAGAAAGAAAGTGGCGGAGGTCAAGAATAAGGATGATATTTTTGCCATCGGCCTGTTTGACAACCCTTATATCCAGGAATCCTGGGAAGACTGCATGAAGCACATGGGAATCCAATACTGCATTACATTTTCGCCGGAAGGCTTCATGCACTATAAGGATCAGGGAGGAAATTACTTTTTCGTGCAGTATTCCCGTATCACAAGGGAAATCAGGCAGTTTGCCCAGGAGGAAAATATTACCTGCATTGCAATCATTGATCCGTTTTTGAAGGTGGAAGATACGCCGGACATTATCTGGATGAAGAAGCCGGTATACTGCCTGAACCTGGCGGCGGTATTTAATAATGAAGATCTTTTGAGTATCCACGGAGAGGACGGCAATGATGATGTGAAGTTCCAGGCGCCGGATGCGGAGATTTTGATTGTAGATGATAACTCGATTAATTTAACCGTTGCAGAGGGGCTTCTGCGTCCTCTTGATATGAAAATTGATACGGCATCCAGCGGGAAACAGGCCATTGAAATGGTCATGGAAAAGGATTATGATCTGATTTTTATGGATCATATGATGCCGGAGATGGACGGCCTGGAGACGACCAGATATATCCGGGAGCTGGGCGGGAAATATGAGAAAGTACCGATCCTTGCTTTGACGGCGAATGCCTTAAGCGGAGCGAAGGAGAAGTTTATCAGCAACGGCATGAATGATTTTGTCCCGAAGCCGATTGAGATTAAAAATATAATAGGGAAGCTGCGCGCGTGGCTTCCGGAAGAAAAGATCCGTCTTTTTACGAAAGAAGAGCAGTTAAGGAGCAGGAAAGAGATCCGCGAGCCGGAGCTGGTAATCGAAGGGCTCAATACCAAGACAGGGCTGGCGTATGCAGGCTCGAAGGAGCTTTATGAAAAGGTACTTCGGGATTATTACATAGTGATTGACAAAAAAGCGGACTTAATTGCGGAATATGAAAGAGAGAATAATATCGAAGCCTATACCGTGGAGGTTCATGCGCTTAAGAGCGCGTCAAGGCTGATTGGCGCGGAAAAGCTTGCGAAGCTTGCGGAGCTGCTGGAATTTGCCGGGCATGAAGGAAACGAGGCGTTGATCCATGAAAGAACCGAAGAACTGCTGGAAAAGTACTTAAGTTACCGGGAAATTTTAAAAGAGTTTGACGTGCAGGAGGAAGCGCAGGACGGGGAAAAGGAAGAGATTTCCCCGGAGGAGTTTGAAGGTATCTGTGAAGAGCTTTTGGAAGCGGCTGACATGCTGGATCTCGATGTGATGGAGGAATTGATGGACAGGCTCCGTTCCTACGCTTACGGGGAAGAGGAAAAAGAATATTTAGAACAGGCAGGGGAAGCCGTGCAGAATATTGATGCAGACACTCTGATAGAGGTATTGGCTGCATGGAAAGAAAAGAGGGATTCGTGATGTTTCGTGAAGTTGCAAAGCTGGTTATTTACCGGAATCTTCCGAAGGACAGTATTTTATTTTGCTTATCGGAGATCTGCCAGGAATTTTTTTCGGGAAATTATCAGAAGGAAACGCTGGTGACAAAAATTTATGTCCAGATCCACAGGCTTTTGGATCTTGCCACGGTGTATGGGTTTAATGACAATTTATGGCATAACTACCTGACCTGGATTCTGGTTACGCAGGAGAATCCATTTACCGTGACCTGTGAGAAAGTCGGCGCCCAGGATGGAACTGTCAACCAGTTTGCAAAAGGGGATTTCCTTATTTTCAAACACCTGTTTGATTATGATTTCTCCCCGATAGAAAAGGAGCTTTCGATCAACTGCTTTGACATTATCTGCAATTACCATTCCCTCCAGAAGTCGGAGCGCTGCTATAATAAAAATGTCAGTGAAAAGGTGCGGTCTTTGAGCAGGAAAATTGAGCAGGCGCAGGATGCGGATGGCATTTTTACGGTTGTCACGGATTTTTATAAGGCTTATGGCATTGGAAAATTCGGGTTAAATAAGGCGTTCCGGGTAAAGCATGGCGCGGACGGCGTGGAGCTGGAAGAGATTACCAATACAGAGGAGGTCCGGCTGTCGGATTTGATTGGCTATGAAATCCAGAAAAAGAAGCTCACAGATAATACGGAGGCGTTTGTCGAGGGGCGCAAGGCAAACAATGTGCTGCTTTTCGGCGACAGCGGAACCGGGAAATCGACCAGCATTAAGGCGATTTTGAATGAATATTATGACAGGGGGCTCCGGGTGATTGAGATTTTCAAGCACCAGTTTCAGGATCTGTCAACCGTGATTGCCATGATAAAGAACAGGAATTACCGCTTTATTATTTATATGGACGATCTGTCTTTTGAGGAATTTGAGATTGAATATAAGTATTTAAAGGCGGTCATTGAGGGCGGCATGGAAACCCGCCCGGACAATGTGCTGATTTATGCGACGTCGAACCGCAGGCATCTGATTAAAGAAAACTGGAATGATCGGAACGATATGGAGCACCGCGGGGATATCCACCATTCCGATACGATGGAGGAAAAGCTTTCCCTTGTCAACCGTTTTGGCGTGACGATCAGTTTCAGCAAGCCGACGCAGAAAGAATATTTTGATATTGTAGTAAATCTGGCGAAGCGTTATCCGGAGATTACCATGCCGGAGGAAGAGTTAAAAGCCGAAGCCAACAAGTGGGAATTGAGCCACGGCGGGATCTCCGGCAGGACGGCGCAGCAGTTTATTAATTACCTGTTGTCTACTTTTTCCGGATAAAGATCGTGGTGCGTTAAGCGGTCAGCCGCGACCTGTTCCCAGCGCGTGCCGGCTTTTCCATAGTTGCAGTACGGATCGATGGAAATGCCGCCGCGCGGGGTGAATTTTCCCCAGACCTCGATATATTTCGGCTCCATCAGGTGGATTAAGTCTTTCATGATGGTGTTGACGCAGTCTTCATGGAAACCGCCGTGGCTGCGGAAGCTGAACAGATATAATTTTAAGGATTTGCTCTCTACCATTTTTATGTCCGGGACATAGGAAATCGTGATAGCGGCGAAATCGGGCTGCCCGGTAATCGGGCAGAGGCTGGTAAATTCCGGGCAGTTAAATTTGACAAAATAATCATATTCCTGATGTTTGTTAAGAAAAGTCTCCAAAACCTCCGGCGCATAGTCGGAAGGGTAAGCAGTTTTCTGGTTTCCAAGAAGTGTAATTCCCTCCATAATCAATAAGCTCCTTTCCTGTTACATTTTTTAATCATGCTCCTGCCGTTTTGCTCAATGCCGGATCTTCGACCCCGTTGGCAAGAAACGCCTGCCTTCGGTCGATGCAGGTGCCGCATTTTCCGCAGGGCGTCTCTTTCCCCTCGTAACAGCTCCAGGTAAGCTCATAAGGGACGTTAAGCGCAAGCCCTGTCTTCACAACTTCTTTTTTTGGCAGATGGATAAACGGGGCTTCGATTTTTAGCTGATGTCCGCTGCCTTCCCAGATGGCGGTGTTCATCGCGGTATTGAAGGCTTCGCTGCAGTCGGGGTAAGCATTTCCGGCGGCATCGTCACTGTGCGCGCCGTAGTAAATAAGGCTGCATCCTTTGGAAAGCGCAATGGCGGCGGCGCTGGATAAAAACAGGCCGTTGCGGAACGGGACATAGGTGGAAACCGGTTTCCCGTCTGTTTTCTTAAGCTGATCCGCATAGGATTCCTCCGGAATCTTTTCTTCGGAATGGGAGAGAAGGGAGGAATTGCTGAACGAAAAGATATCGGTTAAATCAAGCGTAAGATAGTCTACGCCGTAATAATCCGTTACGGCTTTTGCGGCAGCAATTTCTTTTTCATGCTTCTGCCCGTAAAAAACAGAAAGGGCGGTTACATTTTCTTTTCCATATTTATGAACGGCAAGGGCGAGGCAGGTAGTGCTGTCCACGCCGCCGCTGGTTAGTACAAGTACTCTCATAAGCTGTTGCGCCAGTGACTGGCTTCTCCTTTTTAAATTTATTATTGGTTACCGGAGCCTTGCAAGCAGGGCAGGCTCTGTTTCAAATCGTCCCCGCAGGGTGGAAGTATAGGTTTTGGCGGAAGCGTTTTTGATTCCCCGCGCTGTCATGCAGCTATGGCTCGCCTCAATAAAAACAGCTACATCTTTCGAGCCTGTCACTATCGTCATGATTTCCGCAATATCCGATCCAATCCGTTCCTGTAACTGTAAACGCTTCGCCGCCATTTCCGCAATGCGGGCAATCTTGCTGAGCCCGATTACCTTTTTGTCCGGCAGATAGGCGACGCTTACCTTCATGTCATACATCAGCGCCATGTGGTGTTCGCAGTAGCTGAAAACTTCAATGTCTTTGACATAGACAAGATCCTGCGTATGCCCCGTGTCCAGATCCGCGGAAAATGTCTTGTCAAACATCGCGGCAATTTCCTGATTGGTATAATTCATGCCTTCAAAAACTTCTGTATACATCCTGGCGACACGTTCCGGGGTTTCCTTTAGGCCCTCCCGGTCGGGATCGTCCCCCAGCGCGGTTAAAATGCCGCGGATATGTGTTTTAATTGCCTCTGTGTCAATCATATGATAAACCTTCTTTCTTTAAGCCGATATTAAACGCCGCGCTTTTCGGGGTCCCAGATAATTTTATGTATCTGGAGCTGTAAGCTGACCCGGTTCATTTTATGCTCCAGCAGAAAAGCCGCTATTTCCTTCGGATCGATTCTGCCGAAAACAGGGCTCAGGTATACCTTGCAGACAGCAGACAGACGGAACTTCTCTATCACCTGCCGGGCGCGTTCTAAATCATTCCGGTCGGAACAGACAAATTTCACCGTGTCTTCCATCGTCAGGAAACGGTAATTGCCAGTATCCATAGGGCTTTCCATGCCGCTTCCGGGGAGCTTGTAATCCAGCGTGAAATGGCAGTTCCGGTAAAGATAGGGTTCTATGGAAATGCTTCCGTTCGTTTCGATTTCGATGGAGAGGGAAGGCTCTTTGGATAAAAGAAACAAAAGTTCTCCGATATTTTCCTGGAGCAGAGGCTCCCCGCCTGTCAGCGTGACGTTGCGGATACCTGTGGAAAGGATTTCCTCCCGGATTTCCCCGCCTGATAAAAGGCGGTATTCTGCACCCTGTTCATTTGCCCAGGAAGTGTCGCAGTATGAACAGGACAGGTTGCAGCCCTGAAAACGGACGAATACGGAAGGCTGCCCCATGCGTTGCCCTTCCCCGTTAATGCTGGTAAATAATTCCACTACTTTATATAATTTGGCTGAACTGTTCATAACTTTATGATTCCCCGCTTTTTCTCTGAATGTCCCGAAAAAGAGGTTTCGGTATATTTTGCACAGTTATTCGGCGTTTCATAGACGACGCTTTCACTGACGGGATAGCCTGCCCTGGTCAGCGCGTCATAAAAATATTTTGCAAAATTCTCTGCCGTTGGGCGGAAAGGAACGGCTGTCAGGGAAAACCCCTCTTCTTCCAGAGCGGAAACCGTGGCGGGCTTTAAGGAATCTCTTTCATAAATCAGAGTATGGTCAAAGCGTCCTGCTGCCCCGGAAAGAGCCTGTTTTAAGCTCCCAAAGTCGCAGAGCATACCGTATTCCTGCCCGGAGCGGGAAAGCCTGTCGGAAGAAACGGTGATAAGGACGCGCCAGCGGTGGCCGTGGATATTGCTGCATTTTCCGTGATATCCTTTTAAAAAATGGGCAGCGTCAAAGCTTGCCTCAGAGCAGATACTGTACATAAAATCCTCCCTCAGTCAATTCTTAATCAATTTAAAAAAGACGTTCTGAAAATGTGCCCAGAACGCCATTAAACAGCCCTGGTTTTAGATTTCTTACACATTCGGCAGGATGGTGCAAACGAACTGCCGCATGAAAGCCAGTATAAATCTATATAACAGGAAAGTCAAGGATATTTGCAGTAACAGTTCAGCCAGCAGACGGATTCAGAGGAAAATTGTGCTTGCACAGATTTTCCTCTGGGTTCGGCTGCTGAGGGAGCGCCATTTCATGAGCAATCCGCCTGCGGCAGCAGGCTTTGAAGCACGAAGTGCGGGATTGCGAATGGCGCAGGCTGAACTGTTACTGAAAGCTGTTAAAAGGAACGCCGCTGTCACAGACAGTTTCTTTTGAAAATCCTGAAATTTTTATTGCGAAAAGTTGTTAATTTATACCGGACTTTTCAAAAGAAATGTCTGGCCGCGCGGCTGTTGAAAAGCAATAGGTCAAAAGACTAATAGCAGGGAATGCGTAAAAAATGACAAATATATTGACTTTTTAGGGGAAAAAACGTACAATATATACAAACATTACTAGGAAAGGAATTAAGCCTATGAATATGAAAATTAAATTGAAAATGGTACTTATGGCGATAGTACCTATGCTTATCAGCGGCATTATCATCACTTTTGCGGCGCTGAGTTTATCAAGAAGTGCTTTAAATGATGAGCAGGAGACTATTTTAAGGGTCGCTTTGGAAGGCTATTCCGGCAATGTCAACGCTTTTCAGGATCAGGAAGTGGATATTACGGTCTTTGAGGGCGATACCAGGGTGGAAAGCTCCATTGAGGGGGTCGTTGGGACAAAAGCAAGCGACAAGGTTATTGAAAAGGTTTTAAATGAAGGACAGGAATATTTTGATACGGATGTAAGCGTTAACGGTACGCCGTATTACGGCTATTATGTGCCGACCGAGAATGGAATGCTGTTTTCCGGGAAGAAGCAGACGGTGGTCCAGAGCAGCATGAATAAGATGTGCAACATTATTGTCGGGATCGGGTTTCTTTCGGTAGTAGGATTTGGGCTGGTCGGCTTTTTCATTGCAAGGAGCATGGCGAACAGGATTCAGATGATTTCTGTGGATATCCAGAATATCGCGGAGGGGAATCTGGCAATTAAGGATGAGATCCAGCAGAACAGGGTAAAGGATGAGATCGGCGATATCAGCAATAATACGAAGATCATGACGGATAAGCTGTATGAGATTATGGAATCTGCGACCGGGATTGGAAAGGATGTCAGGACTTCTTCCGAGGAGCTCAATGAGACGTCACAGACGACGCTGGCTTCTATGGGGGAGGTTTCCAAAGCCATTGAGGAGATTGCGGTCGGGCTGCAGGAGCAGAACCAGGCTGTCCACAATGTAGAAGGGAATATCAAGGACATCATCCGGGATCTGGACAATATCAGCGCTTCTGCCAACGGGATTGCGGATTGCTCCGAGAAGCTGGACAGCAGCAGGCACATAATGAAGAAGAAAGTGATGAGCATGTCCGGCAGCAATGAGAAGGTAAATTCCGGTATCGGCGAGATTGAGGACAAGATCCAGTCCATTACCGGTGTTATTGAGAATGTCAAGGGGATTATTTCCGTGATTGGCGATATTTCCGAGCAGACCCAGCTTCTCAGCCTGAATGCGTCCATCGAAGCGGCGCGCGCCGGGGAAGCAGGAAAGGGATTTTCCGTAGTGGCACAGTCTATCAGCACCCTGAGCGAAGATACCTCCCGCCAGGTAGATGAGATTACCAACATTATCCAGACGTTGGTGCAGGATTTTGACGGATGTTCCTCCGTCATTAACAGCATGGTGAAGGATGCCAGCCAGCAGAAGGGGGATATTGAGAGCGTTATTACAGAATTTAAAAAGCTTTCCGCCGAGATTGAAGAGACATCGGGGCAGGTACAGCGCATCCGGGATGCGATTGAGCGTTCCACGGGCGGGGTGGTTTCGATGTCCAATCAGATGGGAAGCCTTGCCTCTGTCAGTGAGAATTCTGCCGCAAGCGTAGAGGAAGTCAATGCAAGCGTAGAAGAGATCAATTCTTTGATGGAGGGAGTTGACGCGACGGCAGGAGAATTAAAAGAGAAAGCGGAGAATTTAAGTGAACAGCTATTGTTCTTTAAATTATAATCTAAAAAATCAAGGGGGATGAGAAATGTTGTTCTGTAAAAGAAATGCAGGAAAGCTTCTGGCGGCGGGGCTTGCTTCTGTCATGGCTTTTGGGCAGGCAGTGCCGGCTTCGGCATTGGTTGGCGACACCACCGGGATGGTAAACGGGATTCTAAGCCCGGAGCCGAGTCCGGCGCCGCTTCCGGAGTTGTTTCAGGATTACGGGCTGTATATTGATGCCGGAAATGTGGAGCATGAAATCAGCGATATGCTCTACGGCGCGTTTATTGAAGACATCAATTTTGCGGCGGATGGCGGGCTTTATGCCGAAATGGTAAAGAACCGCTCCTTTGAATATGACAGGCTGGCGACGAACGGTGCAAAGCACGGCTGGCTTGACGTGGGGACGGTTACGACAGAGGTGAAGAAAGAGGGCGGGCTGAATGCGAACAACCCGCAGTATATGGAGATTACCAATGCTTCTTCCGAACAGGGAGGAATTGCTAATTATGGCTTCCTGGACGGAATGTCCATAGGAAAGGGCATGAATTACAAGTTTTCTGTATGGGCAAAAGGAGCAGACGGCTACACGGGATCGCTGACGGCAAATTTAAAAGCGGGCGATACGGTTGCCGCAACCGGGAAGATTGAAGCGGTTACTTCGGAATGGAAGAAGTATGAGCTGACCTTAACAAGCTCTGTGACGGCAGGGGCAATCATTGCAGGGCAGGAGGATCAGACGGAAGAGGTTTCCCTGGAGGTGACGGTTGGGAAAGGCGCCGTCGATGTGGATATGGTATCTTTGTTCCCGGAGAATACTTACAAGGGGCGGGAGAACGGGCTCCGTGCCGATCTTGCCGGGCTGGTTGCCGATCTTACGCCGAAGTTCTTACGTTTCCCGGGAGGCTGTGTCATTGAAGGCGTTTCTTTAGACGCAGCGTATGACTGGAAGGATTCCATCGGCTGTGATGAGAACGGGCAGCCATTGGAATTTAACGGCACTTACGGGGATGTCGCCGCGCGTCCGCAGGGACAGGATATCTGGGCGGATGAAGCGAGAGCTACCGAGTTTCCGTATTACATGACATATGGTCTTGGCTTTTATGAGTATTTCCAGTTCGCGGAGGATATGGGAGCGGTCGGGCTTCCTGTGTTAAACTGCGGGCTCTGCTGCCAGGGACAGTCCAACGGCAGCGGTTACAGCGTTGATTCGGAAGAATTTAAGAAATATATTCAGGACGCGCTGGATTTAGTCGAGTTCTGCCGCGGCGATGAAAGCACCACATGGGGAAAAGTGCGTATTGCTATGGGGCATAAAGAACCGTTTGCCTTAAAATATATCGGCATTGGAAACGAAGAGTGGGGAACGGATTTCTTTGAGCACTATGAAGCCTTTGTAGATGCATTTGCCCAGAAAGCGAAAGAAAATCCGGAAATGTACGGCGACATTGAGCTTTGCTTTACCGCAGGCGTTGACGACGGCGACAGCGGCAGGGCACAGTATATGGGAGCGTATAACCGTGCATCCTCCTGGCTTGCAAGCCATGAAGGAAGTGAGGTAAAGGATTATGCAGGTCTGATCGATCATCATTATTATAACGATCCAAGCTGGTTCTTTGCCAATAATGACTATTATGATGAAGAAAATTACAGCAGGACAGCGGAGGGCATGACAGAGAGCAAGTTCGGGGGCGGCATTCCGGTATTCCTCGGGGAATATGCCGGAAAATCCAACACGCTTCTTGCCGCGCTGTCGGAAGCTTCTTATATGACAGGTCTGGAAAGAAACGGGGATATCGTAAAATTAGCCGCTTATGCGCCGCTGTTTGGAAATGTGACATCAAATCAGTGGACGCCGGATTTAATCTGGTTTAACAATTCCAAAGCATGGGGAAGCGTCAACTATTATGTGCAGAAATTATTTGCCAATAATGCGGGGACAAAGTTAATTTCGTCCAAACTGACAGACAACCATGACAATAACCAGTTATCCCAGGTGGATTTAAAAGGAAAGGTCGGGCTCGGCACATGGAATACCAGCGCGGAGTTTGATAATTTCAAGGTTACGAATAACGAGACAGGGGAAGTCCTTGCAATGCAGGATTTTGAAACCGATACGCTTTCCCAGTGGGAGATTCTGGAAGGCGACTGGGCTGTCAAGGATGGAAAGCTGGTTCAGACAGCGCAGAATACACAGCTCAATAACGGGACGACGGCATATTTTGGGAATGTGGACTGGGAAAACTACACGATTACCGTAGAGGCTACCAAAATATCCGGCTCCGAAGGCTTTTTAATTCCGTTTGCCGTTGACAATGCAGAGCACAGCCTGTTCTGGAATTTCGGCGGCTGGAATAATACCAATTCCTGCATTCAGGAGATTATCGACGGCGGGCGACCTGTTTTAAAGGAAAGGGCAGGCGGCGTCCAGACAGGGCATAAGTACCAGTTAAAGGTGGTTGTGACAGGCACAGGCGTGAAATGCTATGTGGACGGACAGCTCCACCTGGAATATGATACCGGGATTCAGACCAATGATATTTATCATGTTGTCAGCACAGATGAAACCGGGGATATGATTGTGAAGCTGGTGAATGCGTCCGGTACAGAGAAAACGATTGGGACGACGCTGTATAATACAGAGAGCGTAGAGCCGCAGGCGGATGTATATCAGCTTTCCGGCACAGATATCAAAGGCAATAATTCCGCAGAAGAGCCGGAAAAATATAAGATTGAACAATCCAAGCTGGATGTTTCCGAGAACTTTTACATGACAGTGCCGGGATATTCCGTTACGGTGGTGCGCATCCATGTAAAAGCAAAAGAAAGCGACGGCAAGGCGCTGGAAAATATCAATGATGAGATTACGGAATCCGAAGACGCAAAAGGGCTTGCGGCGGAGGAAATCGCCATTGGCGATGAGCTGGGTTCTTTACAGGCAGCGACCTTGTATACCGGAGGGACGGCAAAGAAGACAGCTAAAATTGCTTATGGGCTTCCGGGAACTTATCAGAGAGTGGACGCACTGACAGGCGCGGACAATGAGATTTCCCTTCAGTTTACTTCGGAAGATCCTTCTATCGCTGCCGTAGATAAGGATGGAACGATTACCGCCAAGAAGAAAGGAAATACGGATATTAAGGTGCTGGTAAAGGCGTCTGACGGAAGCGTGATGAATTATCTGTATCAGGTAACGGTTAAGAAAGCTTCCCTCAAGCTCAAAGCGAAAAAGACCGTAACGGCCGGGAAGAAGGCTTCGGTTACGGCAAAGATAGCTGGTTATAAGGCAGCGGATTTACAGTGGTCCGTAGATAAAAAAGAGATTGTTTCCTTAAGCCCGAACAAAGGCAAAAAGACAGTGAAGGTTACGGCGAAAAAAGCAGGAAAAGCAGTCATTACCGTAAAGGCAGGAAAATTAACGGCTAAAATGAACGTCACAGTCAAAGCTGCAAAAGAGAAGGCGAAGAAAACAGCCAAAAAAGCAGAAAAAAAGAAATAAGATTCACTTAATTTGAAAAAAACCGGCAGGAAACAGCCTGCTGGTTTTTTTTGTTCAGGAATCGCCGTATTTACAAGTGAAACGGCGTATGTTACAATAAAAATATGAATTGAAATTGTATTTTCAGGAGGTTTGTTATGGAACGCAAGAATGCTTGGACAATGTATGATGAAACGCAGACGGAGGCAGTGGAAGCTCTCTGTAAGGATTACTGCCTGTTCCTGGATCGGGGAAAAACGGAAAGGGAATGTATAAAGCAGACCGTGGAAATGGCGGAAAAAGCAGGTTATGTAAATCTTGATACAGTCATCAGGGAAAAGAAGCCGCTAAAGGCAGGGGATAAGGTTTATCGGACCTGCATGGGGAAATCCGCCGTATTATTCCATATTGGCAGCGGGGATATCGAGGACGGGTTTAATATCCTGGGGGCGCATATTGACTCGCCGAGGATTGACTTAAAGCAGAACCCGTTATATGAAGACACGGAGCTTGCCTATTTTGACACGCACTATTATGGCGGCATTAAGAAATACCAGTGGGTGACGCTGCCGCTGGCGATCCACGGCGTAGTGGCAAAGAAGGATGGCAGTATTGTGGATATTACCATAGGGGAAAAGGAAGAAGACCCGGTATTCTGCATTACAGATCTGCTGATCCATCTGGCACAGAAGCAGATGGACAAAAAAGGAAAAGAAGTGATTGAAGGAGAGGATCTGAACCTTCTGATTGGAAATAAGCCGCTTGCTAAGTCGGAATTAAAGAAAGAGGAAAAAGAAGCGGTAAAAGCCAATATTTTGAAGCTGTTAAAGGAAAAATATAATATTGAGGAGGAAGATTTCCTGTCTGCGGAGCTTGAGATTGTCCCTGCCGGAAAAGCGCGCGACTGCGGCCTGGATTCCAGCATGGTGATGGCTTATGGACAGGACGACAGGGTATGCGCCTATACTTCCCTGGTTTCCATGTTAGAGAGCAGGACCGGAAAGCGCACCGCCTGCTGCCTTCTGGTCGATAAAGAAGAGATTGGAAGCGTCGGCGCAACCGGAATGCAGTCGAAGTTTTTTGAAAACAGCGCTGCGGAGCTTTTGTCGGCTATGGGAGTGTTTTCTGAAATTACCCTGCGCCGCGCCCTGGCAAATTCCAGAATGCTTTCCTCCGATGTAAGCGCGGCCTATGATCCGATTTATGCGTCGGCATTTGAAAAGAAAAACGCTTCCTATTTTGCCAAAGGGCTGGTATTCAATAAATTTACCGGTTCGAGAGGAAAGTCCGGATCTAATGACGCCAATGCCGAATATATTGCACTGGTAAGGGATATCATGGATTCCGCCCATGTGCCGTTCCAGACGGCGGAGCTTGGAAAAGTTGATCTTGGCGGCGGCGGCACGATTGCCTATATCCTTTCTTTATATGGGATGCAGGTGATTGACTGCGGCGTGGCGGTTATGAATATGCACGCTCCGTGGGAAGTAACCAGCAAGGCAGATATTTACGCCGCGAAGCTTGGCTATGACGCATTTTTAGCGAGAGGTTAAAGATGAAAATTTATCATTCAACACCGAAGCAGGACGGTTTTTTCATGCCTGCGGAATATGCGCCCCATGAGGGCTGCCTGATGATCTGGCCGGAGCGGGGGGATTCCTGGCAGTATGGGGCGTTCCCCGCAAGGAAAGCCTTTGCGGAAGTGGCGTCGGCGATTGCAGAATCGGAAAAGGTGACGGTCTGCGCAAGCTTTGAGCAGTACGATACTGCCAGGGAAATGCTTCCTGCCAAAATCCGGGTCGTGGAGATGGCAAGCGATGATTCCTGGGCAAGGGATTATGCCCCTGTCTTTGTCTTAAACCGGGAAACCGGAATACGGCGGGGGATTGATTTTTCGTTCAATGCCTGGGGCGGTCTTGAGGACGGGCTTTATTTTCCGTGGGACAAGGATAACAGGATGGCAAAAAAGCTCTGTGATCTTTATGAAAACGACTGCTATGACGCACAGGATTTTGTCCTGGAGGGCGGTTCGATCCATGTGGACGGCGAGGGTACTGCCATGACGACAGAAAGCTGCCTGTTGAGCCGGGGAAGGAATCCGGAGCTGTCAAAGGAAGAAATTGAGGAAAAGCTAAAGCAGTATTTGAATGTGGAAAAGGTCCTCTGGCTTCCGTATGGGATTTATCAGGATGAGACCAACGGACATATTGACAATATCTGCGCCTTTACCTCGCCGGGCGAGGCAGTATTGGCGTGGACAGAGGATCAAAACGATCCGCAGTATGCCATGTCTGAGGCAGATTATGAATATCTTTTGTCCGTGACGGACGCCAGAGGGAGGAAACTGAAAATCCATAAGCTTCCTCTGCCTGCGCCCGTCACCATGAAAGAGGAAGAATGTGAAGGGCTCCTTCATATGGACGGAAAGCCGACCAGGACGCCGGGGGAGCGGCTTGCGGCATCCTATGTCAATTTTTATATTTCCAATCAGGCGGTCATTGTCCCGGCATTCCATGATCCGGCAGACTTAGAAGCGCAGAGGATATTGAAGGAATTGTTCCCGGGGCGGGAGCTGATTCCGGTCTATGCGAGAAATATCCTGATTGGAGGCGGGAATATCCACTGTATTACCCAGCAGATCCCGGCGGTTCAGAAGCTGGATAATTGATTTGAAAATATATGTGGCAATGAAAAAAGAAAGGAAAGGCGCTGCATGTGTCTTTTTGGGATAGCGTGATATGAGAAATGTAACAGTCTGCGCAGTACAGATGTCCTGCAATGGCAGCAGGGAAGAAAATATCAAAAAAGCGCAGGATATGGCAAAGGAAGCTGCCGGAAAAGGGGCGAATATAATTCTTCTGCCGGAATTGCTGGAAACGCCGTATTTTTGCCAGGAAAAGCGGTATGATTATTATTCCCTGGCGGCCCCGGTATCGGAAAACCCCGCTGTCCTTGCGTTTCAGGAAACGGCGAAGGAATGCCATGCGGTAATTCCTGTCAGCTTTTATGAAAAGGCAGGGACCTGCCTTTATAATTCTGTGGCAGTCCTTGACGCGGACGGAAGTATTTTAGGCGTTTACCGGAAAACGCACATCCCGGATGATCATTTTTATCAGGAAAAGTTCTATTTTACGCCGGGGAATACAGGCTTCCGCGTCTGGAAAACAGCCTTTGGCACTGTTGGCGTCGGGATCTGCTGGGATCAGTGGTTTCCGGAATCGGCAAGGTGCATGGCATTGCTGGGGGCGGAATTACTGTTTTATCCGACGGCAATCGGTTCAGAGCCGATTTTATCCTGTGACAGTATGCCGCATTGGAGGCGCTGTATGCAGGGCCATGCGGCGGCGAATCTGATGCCTGTCATTGCGGCGAACCGCATTGGGAAAGAAGAAGTGAAGCCCTGTGAAGAAAATAATTATCAGTCCTCAAGCCTGTTATTTTACGGTTCTTCTTTTATCGCGGATGAAACCGGAGGTATCGTCATGGATGGCTCCCGAGATCGGGAGGAAATCCTTCTGCACACCTTTGACCTGGAGGAAATTTATGAAATGAGGATGAGCTGGGGCGTTTTCCGCGACCGCAGGCCGGAACTTTATCAGATTATGGCAGGGATGGATTGATTTTTGCCGGATAACATGTTATAAAAGGGATAGGATTTTTTTAAGAGAGGAGAGTTTACATGAAACAGGATGGGAAGATTCCTTACAAAATTTATCTGGAAGAGAGCGAAATGCCGAAGGTATGGTATAACCTGCGCGCGGATATGAAAAATAAACCTGCGCCGTTATTAAACCCGGGGACATTAAAGCCGATGACATTTGAGGAATTACGGGGCGTGTTCTGCGATGACCTGGTAAGGCAGGAGCTTGACGATACGACGGCATTTCTTGAGATTCCGGAGGAAATTCAGGGATTTTATAAAATGTACCGCCCGTCGCCATTAGTGCGCGCATACTGCCTGGAGGAAAAGCTGGGGACGCCGGCGAAGATTTATTACAAATTTGAAGGCAATAATACCAGCGGCAGCCACAAGTTAAATTCTGCGATTGCACAGGCTTATTATGCAAAGAAGCAGGGGCTTAAGGGCGTGACGACGGAGACCGGGGCAGGCCAGTGGGGAACGGCGCTTTCTATGGCGTGCGCTTATCTGGGGCTTGACTGTAAGGTTTACATGGTGAAAGTTTCTTATGAGCAGAAGCCGTTCCGCCGGGAAGTTATGAGGACTTACGGGGCTTCGGTGACGCCGTCGCCGTCAGAAGACACCGAAGTGGGGCGCAAAATCCTTGCGGAGCATCCGGGAACGACAGGAAGCCTGGGATGCGCAATTTCAGAGGCCGTTGAGGTGGCGACAACAAATGAGGGCTATCGTTATGTTCTGGGAAGCGTATTAAACCAGGTGCTTCTTCATCAGTCGGTCATCGGTCTGGAATCCAAGACCGCTATGGATAAATATGGAATTACGCCGGATATCATCATTGGCTGCGCAGGCGGCGGCTCCAATCTTGGCGGGCTGATTGCGCCGTTTATGGGCGAAAAGCTCCGCGGGGAAAAGGATTACCGCATTATCGCCGTAGAACCGGCCTCCTGCCCAAGCTTTACCAGAGGAAAATTTGCTTATGATTTCTGCGATACCGGAATGATCTGCCCGCTTGCGAAAATGTATACGCTGGGCAGCGGCTTTATTCCTTCTCCGAACCATGCAGGGGGACTCAGGTTCCACGGTATGAGTTCCGTGCTTTCCCAGCTTTACCATGACGGGCTGATGGAAGCTGTGGCGGTAGAGCAGACATCCGTATTTGAGGCGGCAGAAATGTTCGCCAGAGTGGAAGGCATCCTTCCGGCGCCGGAAAGCTCCCATGCCATCCGCGTGGCGATTGACGAGGCGCTGAAATGTAAAGAAACCGGAGAGGAAAAGACTATCTTCTTCGGCCTTACGGGAACCGGGTATTTTGATATGGTAGCTTATGAAAAATTCCATAACGGGGAAATGAGCGATCACATCCCGACCGATGAAGAACTGCAGGCCGGGTTTAACGGAATCCCGAAATTCCCGGGGAATGAAATTTAAAATATAAAAATGTCACCGTCAGGGAGAGAACGGAGTTTTGTTCTCTCCTTATTTTTAAGGGAAAACAGGAAATACATTATACTTTGATGAAAAAGGGAGCTTGAATTTAACGCAGTATCGTGATAGAATTTCTTTAAGAATCGAACAAACATTTGAGGAGGGGAAGGAATGAAGAAGCTGCCAGTAGGTATGGATAATTTTGAAAATGTTATCAGGCAAGATTATTATTATCTGGACAAGACAGATTTTATCAGAGAACTATTGGAAACGCATGGCTTTGTGAATTTGTTTACCCGTCCTCGCCGTTTTGGAAAAACTTTAAATATGAGTATGCTGAAGGCGTTTTTTGAGATAGGAACGGATCGCTCCCTGTTTGATGGATTGAGCATCAGCGGGGAAAGAGAATTGTGTGAGCATTACCAGGGAAACTATCCGGTTATTTTTCTTTCCCTGAAAAACATAGAGGGAGAAAATTTCCAAAAGGCGTATGATAAACTGGCAGCTCTCCTTGCTGACGAATGTATCCGGTTGTCTTTTCTTTTGGAAAGTGAGAAAACAGAGGAAGGAAACCGGAGGATATTCCGGCGGCTGATGGACAGAAAAGGGGATGAAGCCGACCTTCAGAGATCTTTGATAATTTTGATGCGTATGCTGCGGGCTTATTATGGAAAGCAGGTCATTTTATTGATTGATGAATATGATGTTCCTTTGGAGAAAGCTGACAGCAGGGGATATTACGATCAGATGGCTGACTTTATCAGGGGATTTTTGGGGAACGCTTTAAAGACAAGCCCGGATTTGTATTTTGCGGTTTTGACAGGATGTCTTAGAATCAGCCAGGAAAGTGTATTTACGGGACTCAATAATTTTAAAGTTCATTCTGTTTCCGGTGCAAGATATGGGGAGTATTTTGGGTTTACCGATTCGGAAGTCGTGCAGTTACTGCAGAATTACGGGCTTTCGGCAGTTTATGAGAAAGTAAAGAAATGGTATGATGGTTATCGGTTTGGCAGCATAGATGTCTACTGCCCGTGGGATGTCATTAATTATGTTGATGATGTTTTGGCAGATCCGGGGATAGAGCCGAAGCTGTACTGGATCAATGTCAGCTCTAATGATCTTGTGAGGCGGTTTATTGATTTGGCAGACGGCAGGACAAGGGAGGAAATTGAAAAGCTGATATCTTTTGATCTGGTTTATAAAAAAATATCGGAAAATCTGACTTATGGGGAGGTTGGTAAAAAAATTGAAAATTTATGGAGTATTTTGTATTTAACAGGATATTTGACCGTTGACATACGCAAAAAAGCAATGGACCGGGGATATGTGTATTTAAAAATTCCAAACAGAGAGGTCAGGGAAATTTTTATTGAAAAAATAAGAGAATGGTTTTCAGAAAAAGCAGAAAAAAATAAAAAGGATCTTTTAGAATTATATCATGCTTTTAAAGAAGGAAATGCTCAGGAGGCGGAGAACTGTCTGGGAAAGCAGCTCCGATCAACCATCAGCTATTATGGCAGCTATGAGGGGTTTTATCATGGTTTTTTACTTGGGCTCCTGATTTGGTGGGAGGACTGGACAGCGTTATCAAACAGGGAAAATGGAGAGGGAAGAAGCGATATTCAGTTAAAATGCAGCGATGGCATTCATGGAATTATCATAGAAGTAAAAAAAGCAGGCAGCAGAAAAGAATTGCAAAGCAGCAGCAAAGCCGCTTTGAAGCAGATAAAGGAGAAAAAATATGCAGATGCTTTAGTGGATAATGGTTTTATGGATATTTTAATCTATGGGATTTCTTTTTACAAAAAAAGCTGCTGTGTACAGGTGGACAGGATATGAGTGAAGAATATTATGAAATCGAATATGATTCCTCCCCTTTTCCAGGCGTGGGAAAGTTTGTATTAAAAGCACAGAAAATAAAGCCGGAGCCAAAGGATGAGATCCGGACGCTTTTTGAACGTATGCGGAAAATTGCAAGGGATATCCGCGGCTCGTACTATGGAAAATCAAATTTTTACAATAAAAAAGTGAGGGAGGAAAATTCTAAAATTTTTTATAAACAGGGAATGTTTATGAAGGATTTTGAGGATCATTATGAAGAAACGGTTCCGTATTCCGAGTATTTCCCGTGTTACCAGATGATGGGATACGGGCAGTTACGGACATATTTTACCTGGCGGACAAAGGTGCGGAAAGGAGTGGTGGAATCCGTCCCGGTTTCCTATGGATATTTATATATTTATGAGCTGTTAAATAATATCGGCGTTTCCGATCCGCAGGAGGGCTTGGAACAGTTATTGTGTTTATGGAAAAAATTTCGGGAATATGAACCGTCTATGGACAAATATCTCCTGAAATGGGTAAAGGATTACCATATTTATTATGATCTGTCTTTTCCGGATTTTATAAAAGAACAGAATTTATCGGATCAATATCCGGATATCCTGGGCGGGGAAACTATGTTTTCGATGCTTTGTGCCATGTCAAAGTATGATATCAGAAAATCCCGTTTTTATACCGGGGACAGAAAAGAATTGATAGAGAATTGTTTTTTATTTCTGATGGACAGGCTGAATTTATTATTTTCAGAACATGGACTGGATCTGCGGGAATTTTTATTTCCTGACACGAGGGCAAGGCGCTTATGGACGCCGTTTCAGAATGCGCTTTTTTATCCGTGGCGGCAGCAGCGCGACCGCAGGGTGGTTTTTTCGGAAAAGGAGATTTATGTATGCAGCGATAACCGCTGGATGGTTCAGGATTATTTTGAAACCGCCGCAGGAAAGCAGATGATCGGTTATTTTTTAAAAAAAATGGAATCTGTTTTGAGGCAGGCTGTGCATTATCAATATAAAATCACGGCAAAGCTGGAAATGATAGATCCTGTTATAATAAAAGAATGTACGGATGCCGGAATTTTCCTGGAAGAAAGCGTTGCAGGGTTTGTGATGGAATATTACCGGGAAGCGACAAAGATTGTGGTTTCCGTGGATCAGCACGCTTTGGAAAAAATACGCAGGGAAGCACTGTCCACGCAGGAGAAGCTGCTTGTGCCGGAGGAAGGACAGAAAGAAATATTCAGAGGAAGTTTTTCTTATGAGCATGGACATAGTGAATTGGAACCGCAAAAAAGCCCGAAAAGCCCGCTAAAAACAGCAGAGAAAAAATTCATATTAAAAGAACCACTGACAGAGAAGATGCCGGAGGCTGAAAATGCTGGACCTGGGAATACGCAGGAAGAAGATCCCTGGAGGGAATTAAAACAGGCGCTGACGCAGACGGAACAGGAAGCGTTAAAAATAATTGTAAAAGATATTTCCGCTATCCGGGCGTTCGCGGATACGCACAGTGTTATGCTGGAGGTTTTGTTGGACGGGATGAATGAAAAAGCGGCGGATATTATCGGGGACAGTATTTTGGATGAGGAAGGCATGGTATACGGGGATTATATAGAACAAGTAAAGGAAATGATGGGATAATGGGAAAACAGGTGCCTGCAAGAATTGCGAATATTTTAATCAATGCGTTAAAAGGCGGCGTTGTGCCCAGGACGGGGCTGGAATATATTACGGTCGGGCGCGCGCAGGAAATTGACGCAATTTTACATGATGTTGAGATGATTGGGGAAGGAGGCGCATCGTTCCGCTTTATTGTGGGAAAATACGGGAGCGGGAAAAGCTTCCTGCTCCAGACGATCCGGAATTATGCGGCGGCGAAAGGCTTTGCGGTGGCGGACGCGGATCTTTCCCCGGAGCGGCGGTTTGCCGGGACAAAGGGGCAGGGACTGGCGACATATAAGGAATTAATGAAAAATCTTTCCACGAAATCCAAGCCGGACGGCGGCGCGCTGCCCCTTATTTTGGAAAAATGGATTTCCGGCATCCAGTCGGCGGTAAAAATACAGACAAATGCGGAAGGGGAAGAATTGAATGCCCTGACGGAAAAGCAGATTTATGCCGTTGCCGGTTCCCTGGAGGGGTTAGTCAATGGTTTTGAATTTGCGAAAGCGGTAGCCCTTTACTGGAAGGCATACCGGGAAGACGATACCGCGATGAAATCCAATGTCTTAAAATGGTTCCGGGGAGAGTACGGGACGAAAAAAGAAGCCAAAGCCGATTTGGGAATCAATGTGATTGCGACGGATGAAACCTGGTATGATTTCTTAAAGATTTTTGCGGTATTTCTTGTCGGCGCGGGATATCGGGGATTGTTAGTTATTGTGGATGAACTGGTTAATATTTATAAAATCCCCAATTCCATTACAAGGGCAAATAATTATGAAAAAATCCTGACCATGTATAATGATGTCTTACAGGGAAAAGCACAGCATATCGGATTTTTAATGGGTGGCACGCCCCAGTGTATCGAAGACAGGTACCGGGGAGTATTCAGTTATGAGGCGCTCCGTTCCCGTCTGGCGGAAGGGCATTTTTCCACGGCAGACGTAAAAGATATGTCTGCGCCGATGATACGGCTTTCTATGCTGACGCAGGAGGAGATGTATATCCTGATAGAAAAGCTGCTTTCTATCCATGCGCAGCTTTACCGCTATGAACCGATGCTGTCCGAGGAGGATTTATTGTATTTTCTTACAGTGGAATATAACCGGGTTGGCGCCAAGACGCATATTACCCCGCGGGAAATTATCCGTGATTTTATTGAAGTATTAAATATCCTGTATCAGAACCCGCAGAAAAGCGTTGCACAATTATTGGGGGACAACAGCTTTGCGCTGGCAAAAGGCGGCCTGGAGGAAGAGGTCAGCGACGAATTTTCCGAATTTGAGGTATGAGCTGAACATAATAAAAATAAAAAAAGGAAAAATGGTGTAAAATATGGATATTTTCGGGCGTCTGGCGCCGTTTATTCAGGAGTTTATTTACCGGAACGGATGGGAAGAACTGCGCCCTAACCAGGTGGCGGCATGTGAGGTGATTTTTGACAGCGACGATAATCTTTTATTGTCTTCGGGCACGGCGAGCGGAAAGACCGAGGCGGCGTTTCTTCCGGTGCTTACCGAGCTTTACCATCATCTTTCGGCTTCGGTCGGCGTTTTGTATATTTCCCCGTTAAAGGCGCTGATTAACGATCAGTTCAAGCGTCTGGAGCAGCTTCTTTTAGATTCCAATATCCCGGTCACAAAATGGCATGGGGACGCTTCTGAGGTGAAAAAGAACCGGCTGATCAAACATCCGGAAGGCATTCTGCAGATTACGCCGGAATCCCTGGAAAGCCTTTTAACGAATAAACGGGGAGCGTGTCTTTCCCTGTTTTCCGATCTGCGGTTTGTCATTATCGACGAGGTACATTCGTTTATGAGGGATGTAAGGGGAATCCAGCTTCTCTGTGTCTTAGAAAGGCTGAAAAAGCTGACCGGGGTGAATCCCAGAAGAATCGGGCTGTCCGCCACGCTGGGCGAGCTTTCGCCAGCGGAAGCCTGGTTAAATACGGGTACGGGGAGAAAATGCAGTTCCCCGGTGGCACAGGAAGGGAAAAAGCGCATCCGGCTGTATGTGGAGCGTTTTTTAAACCCTGCGGATGATTATGCGAAATTTAAGGAAAACAGGGAAAATACGGAATACGGTTCCGGCAGCGGAACCGGAATCGGAGACAGGGCGTGTTACGAGTATTTGTTCCGGGAAACGCTGGATAAAAAAACAATTATTTTTACGAACAGCAGGGAAGAGACAGAATTTGTCATGGCGAACTTACGGCAGATTGCGCTGAAAAAGAAAGCGCCGGATGTTTACCGGGTGCATCATGGAAATGTTTCCGCGCTTCTGCGGGAAAATACGGAAGATGAAATGAAGTCGGAAAATGAAAAAATCGTGACGGGCGCTACGGTTACGCTGGAGCTTGGCATTGATATCGGCTCGTTGGATCAGGTGGTTCAAATCGGCGCTCCAGCAAGCGTTTCCAGCTTTGCGCAGCGGCTCGGACGATGCGGGCGCCGCGGGCAGGTGCCGCAGATCCTGTTTGTTTTTACAGAAAGTATGCAGGTTCATTCTGCGGATATTTTAGGTCCGATTAACTGGAGCTTTCTTCGGCTGATTGGTATTATAGAGCTGTATTTAAAAGAGCATTGGATAGAGCCGATACCGCCGCAGAACCATGCGTATCAGCTTTTGTACCACCAGACCATGAGCTGTTTAAAAAGCAGCGGGGAGCTTTCCCCGGCGGGGCTTGCGCAGTCTGTACTTACGCTGGAAAGCTTCCGGTATATTTCACAGGAAGATTATAAAAAATTATTAAGGCATTTACTGGAGACAGAGCAGCTGGAACGAACGGAGCGGGGCGGGCTGATCATTGGGCGCGCCGGGGAAAAGGTGGTGAACAGTTATAAATTCCTGACCGTATTTCTTGCGCCGGAATATTTCCTGGTGAAAGAAGAAAATAAAACGATCGGCACGGTGGATAAAATTTATCCCGTCGGGGTCAGGTTCGCCTTGGCAGGGCTGTCCTGGGAAACGGTGGACGTCAATGTAAAATCCAAAGTGATTTTTGTAAAAAAAGTGCCGGGGATTTCTGTTGTGGACTGGGATGTGGATTTTCATGTGGAAATCCATACGGTGCTCGTGCGCAGAATCCGCAGTATCCTGAAAGGAAAGGAAAGTTATCCTTATTTAAGTGAAAGCTGTAAGGAGCGCCTTGAGGAAATCCGTTATATCGCGGGAAACAGCGGGATTCTCGATGCGCTGGTTACGCCGTTATCCGATAAAAAATATGCGGTATTCCCCTGGGTGGGGACACGCCAGTTAACTACGCTCCACTATCTTTTATCAGGGCAGGGGATAAAAAACAAAATTCCGTTCCATTTAAGCATTTATCTTGAAGTATTTTTTGGTGGGACAGCGAAAGAGCTGGAGCGGATCATAGAAAATATCCTTGCATCCAATCCGGATTTATACAGCCTGCCTCTGCCGGAGAAAACGCAGATAGAAGGAAAATATAATGAATTTATCCCGCCAGAGCTTCTGCGGAAACAGTTTATTGAAGATTACCTTGATTTTGAAGGATTAAAAAGGGATATGCTGTGGACATTGTGTCAGAATAAGTAACATTTTTTTATGAATGCTATGCAAAAAAAGAAAGGAAAAGGTTAAAAAATATGAAGAATGAAGAAAATATCAAGCAGTATACGGAGAAGGTCAGCAGGATTATTAACCGCTATCTTGAAAAAGACGGCTGGATTCACCGTAAGGAATCGGAGAACTTTATCGATGAAGTAGAGGCTGTCCTGGAAGAAGATATACCTCCGCTGATTAGTTCTGATCGGTATATGATGGCGTTTGAGGTAATTAATCATATCTTTATTTTAATAGGAGATATCGATATTGAGGATCCTGACGGCTATCTGGGAATGCTGATGGAACAGACCTATGATTTATGGATGGATATTCTTGAATATGCAACAGAAGAAGAGAGGGAGAAAATATTTGACTGGTTTACGGATCATTTGAACGGAATCGTCCCGGAAGATATGCAGTACTATATTGAAGAGATTCTTATGGAGGAATTTTTTGGAGGAGGGGATATCAAGCACAGGCTTTATTTTATAGAAAAAATGATCAAAAAGCTGGCAACCGAAAAATACTTTGAATGGAACAGAAGCTACAATGTCGGAAGGTGGTCGGAGCAGTATTTGGGCCTGCTGGAAACGCAGAAAAACAGTAAAGAAAAAATAGAACAATTCTGCAGGGAGTACTGGGATAATCCAACGGTAAGAAAATATTATATTAATTTCTGCAAAAAAGAAAAAGAATATGAAAAGGCAGTAAAAGCCCTCGATGAAAGCATATCCTTAGACCAGGATAACAGGGAACTGGTTTCGGATTATCAGAAAATAAAAAAAGAAATTTATCGTCAGCAGGGAAACAGGGAAGAATATATCAAACAGCTCTGGGTATTGGTCCTTGATTATGAGGATGATGATTTAGATGCGTACCGGGAATTAAGAAAACAGTATGCAAAAAAAGACTGGATGGAAAAAAGAGAAGAAGTATTTGAAAAATTTCAGGAGGATGACGACCATCTTCAAAAGATGTACCGGGAAGAAAAGCTGTATGACCGCCTGCTTGAGAGCGTGTTAAAAAGTCCCGGGGTGGATGCGCTGCAGCAGTATGAAAAAGTCCTTAAGAAAATTTATCCGGAGCAGATTTTGAAAAAATATCAGGAAGAAGCGGAGCGTATGGCGGAAAATACCAGCGATCGTAAAACATACCGGCAGATAGTGGAAATACTTCGTAATATGAAACAGATTAAGGGCGGTTATAAGATTGTGGGAGAAATGGTGAAAGAGTGGAAGGTAAAATATAAAAACAGAAGGGCGATGATGGATGAGTTAGGGAAGCTGTGACAGCATTTGCTGCCGTTATGTTTCCTTCTTATCAGGCGGGGATTTTCCATTTTTATAGGCGGCAGTCAGTATCTGTACCAGCTTGTCCTGTCCCCGCCTGATATATATTCCGTGAGAGCGCAGCGTAATGGCGGCAGCCTGTTTTTTACCGGATTTCTCCGCCGCCATTTTTCTGCTTCATGGAAAATTTTTCAAGATACATCATTTTATCCGCACGTCTGGCAGTATCGCCGATATCGTAGTCCATATTTTTGTCGTATTGTTCATATCCGCAGGCAATCTGCATGAATACACCGGTGCCGGAAGCATTAAATTCCGTTACTTTTTCCTTTAGTTTTTCCATCATTTCCCGGCAGGCTTTCAGATTCCCATTTTTTAGCAGGACGCAGAATTCATCGCCGCCCATGCGGTAGCATTCCCCGGTATGTCCAAAAATGTCCAGAATTATTTTTGCGCTTTCTTTGATGTAGAGATCCCCTTTGTCATGTCCCAGGGTGTCATTGCATTTTTTGAGGTCGTTTAAATCGAACATGGCGACAATACAACGTTCCGGACGGAAGTGTTCGCTGCCAATGGAAGCGGCGTAGGCTGTCCTGTTATAAAGTCCGGTCAGTTGATCGTGGTAAGCCATATGCTCGTATTTTTCTGCGCGCAGACCGATGTCTATCAGCTTTTTGGCTTCTTCCATGGAGGAAAAGCCGGATACAAGAATATAGATTAAGAAACCTAGCGTACTCAAAACCATAGGGCTTTTTCCATGTGTTACATAAAAAATAATCAAATCTGCAAACAGGCCGATAAAACAGCAGCACATACAGTTTAGATTGCGTTTTGCATTCTTAGTCCATCCAACCGTCCTGATTTCTTTTATCAGCATAAAAACGCTTACAAATACAAGAAAAAGCAGTTCTATATGCGTCAGGAACAGAAGCTCCCGGAAATCGGCAAGATTGGCAAACTGGAGAAACACGGTCAGGAGCATTTCAAACAGGCTGGTAAAGCAGGGAATATACCAGAGGATATGTTCTTTGCTGCTGTGCTGTTCCTTGATAAAAAGCAGGAAAGGAATGCTTACCAAAAGGAGAGAGAGGATCGGCATGGTAGAAAAGGAAATGCGTCCCGGGAACAAAAATTTCAGCAGTTCCGCATCGCTTACTTTCCATAAGCCAAGAAGAATGGAAAAGATTCCAAGCATGGCAAGGTTTTTGTTGATTTGCGGGTTTTTATGGTTGCATGCTGTCCATAAAAGAAAGGCAATGCCGATGAAAACGGCTGCAATGCCAAAAAATACAGACAAAATATTTCTGCTGAAGATGTTCATGGCGATATCATATTTTGCTCCAAAGTAAAACACTGGCACGGCATTTTTATAGTTTTTGTACACAGGAAGCAGCTCTATCCGGATTTCCTGCCCGTTATCTTCTTCGGAAAGCGTCAGTTCGTTCCATATATTTCCCGGCGTCTTTCCAAACAGGTTGCCTTTGTTCGGATACAGGCTGTAAATAAGCTCATTGCCTAGATATACCTCTACATTTTGGTGTTTGCTGTAAAAAATCAGTTTCCGATAGTCTTCATTTATATTGTCCAGCGTCCAGGTATAAATGTTCCGGATGCCTATCGGAGCGTCAGGGTCTTCTGCCTGGGATTCTGTATACTTATTTATAATCTCATACCCGCCTGTATGCTTCCGGTCTTTGATGACATTGGAAAATGTAATATCAATATAGCATTGAAGCAGGATAAAGAAAATAAAAAATATAAAATAAATAGTTTGTACAAGTTTTTTCATGGCTTTTTTGTTTCCTTAAAAATAATTTATATAGTAACATCTACGCTGGCTCCTTCTGTGGCGGCGGCAGGAGCGTCGCTTACCGGGACTTCCATGCCGGAAAGCTCCAAAGATACGCCGCTTAACGAATTGGAGGAATCAGAGTCAGAGGAATGAAAAGAGCTGGCGCCGCTTTCTTTTTCTCTGGAAAGTTTGTTAAACAGTGCTTTTAAATACTTCATATCGGCTTCTGTGATTTCCCGCATTTCATCCCCGCGGTGTTTTTTCTTGATACGCTGTAATTCTTCCTTTGTCACAGGACCGGAAGAAGCATTCCCTGTTAGCTGTTCTGTGATATTGTTAAGCTCATCAAGCTCGTCAAGCTCAGATTCCATTTCCTTGGAAAGTTCTTCCATTTCTTTTAAAAGCTGTTTTAATTCTTCTTCGCTTAGCTGCCGGAGCTCTTCTTCGTCAAGGCTTGCAGTAAGGGAAGAGTCTTTTTCTTCTTCCTGTTCAGCCGGGTCAGGCAGGTAAAGGTCGTCGGCTTTTTTCTTTCTTTCCATGGTTTCCTCCGCCTTTAAATGCTTTACCTTCTTTCTTGCGACTTGCTGGATTCTTTTGGCATGGGCAATCGCCATCTCTAACTCTTCCTCGTCATAGTCTCCGGACTCCAAATTCCGCGCTAAAACAGCGACAGTCATCTGCGCCTTGGCAGCAATCCGGTTGGCGGCGCTGGAAGTTTTGGTCTTTATAAGCTGGGAAGATAATTGCTTAAAATTATATGGCGGGCGCTTCTTTTTGGATTTTTTGTAAGACTGCGTGGTAGTGATGGAACCCGCTGAAGTCCCGTCCGGATTTTTAAATTCCCGCCTTGTTTTGATTGTATTTCCACGTATTTCTGTGGTAATGGTTACGTTTCCTATGGTTCTTACCGTTATGCTCATAAACTCACCTCCGTTGATTTCATTATACCTTTCCGGGTGTTTTTTGGCAACTGTAATTTGCGGATCACTAAATTGTTAGCACTCATTAAAATTGAGTGCTAATTTTTCCTTGACATTTCTTCCCTTTTGTTCTATGATAATAACTATCGTTGAGGTGTTTTTTCACTCTTTATTTGTGCCAAAGGCAGGAACAAGATATCACGTCTTTGGCATGATACAAAATGTAAGAGTAAATTTTAATCAGAAGAATGGAGGAATTTTATTATGGCAAAGGAACAGGGCAGTTTATCGATTAATTCAGAGAATATATTCCCGATTATTAAGAAGTGGCTGTATTCAGATCACGATATTTTTATCCGTGAGCTGGTGTCCAACGGCTGTGATGCGATTACGAAGGTGAAGAAGCTGGACATGATGGGGGAAATTAACCTTCCGGAAGATTATAAGCCGCAGGTCCATGTCATTGCGAATGCAGAGGAGAAGACGCTGCAGTTTATTGACAATGGTATCGGTATGACGGCGGATGAAGTGAAGGAGTACATCAACCAGATCGCTTTTTCCGGTGCGCAGGCGTTTTTGGAGAAATATAAGGACAAGACAAATGAAGATCAGATTATCGGACATTTTGGACTTGGTTTTTATTCTTCCTTTATGGTAGCAGATAAGGTAACGATTGATACTTTGTCTTGCAAACCAGACGCTGTTCCGGTTCACTGGGAGTCCGAAGGCGGCACTACCTTTGAGTTAAGCGACGGCGACAAGGAAGGGTTCGGTACTAAGATTACCCTGTATCTGAATGAAGATTCTTATGAATTTTCCAATGAGTACCGCGTAAAGGAAATTTTGGATAAGTACTGTTCTTTTATGCCGACCGAGATTTATTTTGAGAAGGCGAACGCAGAGACAGAATATGAAACGATTGACGCGGCGGATGTAAAGGATACCGACACCGTTGTAGAGAATATCGTAGAGGAAGCCAAGACCGAGGAAAAGGAAAATGAGAATGGGGAGAAGGAGATTGTGGAGGTTTCCCCGCGTAAGGAAAAGGCAAAGATTGTAAAGCGCCCTGTTCCGGTCAATAACCCGAAGCCTCTGTGGACAAAGCATCCGAATGAATGCACGGAAGAAGAGTATAAAGACTTTTACCGCGATGTGTTCCATGATTACAAAGAGCCGCTGTTCTGGATTCATCTGAATATGGATTATCCGTTCAACTTAAAAGGCATTTTATATTTCCCGAAATTAAATACTGAATATGATAATCTGGAAGGGGTCATTAAGTTATATAACAACCAGGTATTTATCGCGGATAATATTAAAGAAGTGATTCCGGAGTTCCTGATGCTGTTAAAGGGCGTGATTGACTGTCCGGATCTGCCGTTAAACGTTTCGAGAAGCGCCCTGCAGAACGATGGCTTTGTCAAGAAGATTTCTGACTATATTACAAAGAAAGTGGCAGATAAGCTCACCGGTATGTACAAGGTGGAAAAGGAAAGCTATGAAAAATATTGGGACGATATCAGTCCGTTTATCAAGTTTGGCTGCTTAAAAGATGAGAAGTTCTTTGAAAAGATGAAGGATTTCATGATCTATAAAGATTTGGATGATAACTATCTGACGCTGCCGGAATATATCAAGGCTGCCAAAGGAGAGACAGAAGAAAATAAAGAAGGGGAATCCAAAGATACGGCGAAGGAGGAAAGTGCAGAGAAGACGGAAGACACAGCGAAGGAAGAGAGTGCAGAGAAGGCGGAAAATACAGAAAATGCGGATACAGAATCCGGGGAGGAGAAAGAAAAGGATATTGTCTACTATGTCACCGATCCGAAGCAGCAGAGCCAGTATATCAATATGTTTAAAGAGCAGGGCATCAATGCAATTATCCTGACCCACAATATTGATCAGCCGTTTGTGCAGATGTTAGAGCAGAAGGAAACAAACGTAAGGTTCCAGCGCATTGACGCTGATTTGACAGATACCATGAAGGAAGAGGTTTCTTCTGAGGAAGAAGATTCCATTAAGAAAGAGCAGGAAGCCCTGACAGAGCTGTTCCGCAAGGCGCTTGGCAAGGAGAAGCTGGAAGTCAAAGTGGAAAAATTAAAGAATGAAAATGTTTCTTCGATGATCACGCTTGCAGAGGACAGCCGCCGTATGCAGGATATGATGCGTATGTACAGCATGGGCGGAATGGGTATGGGCCCTGATATGTTCGGCGGGGAAGGGCAGACACTGGTGCTCAATTCCGCTAACAAGCTGGTGCAGTATATTTTTGAGAAAAAAGACAGCGAGGATGTTAAGATTTTCTGCGAACAGCTTTATGACCTTGCCATGCTGAGCCATAAGCAGTTAGAGGCGGAGGACATGACGAAATTTATTGCACGCAGCAACGAGATTATGTTAAGGCTTGCAAAATAAATAGGAGAGAAAAATGGATCAGAGTTTGCAGGTAGTTTCTGAAAAAGCGGAGATTTTAATTGATGCCCTTCCGTATATCCGGGATTTTAACCAGAAGGTG
>CANREH010000028.1 GCA_947629585.1 uncultured Lachnospiraceae bacterium
AGACGAATATCCTGGCGTTAAATGCCGCAGTAGAGGCGGCGCGCGCAGGCGCGCATGGAAAAGGCTTTGCAGTTGTGGCAGAAGAGGTCCGCAACCTTGCAGGCAAGAGCGCGGAAGCAGCCAGCGAGACAGCCGAAATGATCGAAGACTCTATCCGGAAGGTGGAAAGAGGCTCGGAGCTTGCCGCCAATACCGCCGAGGCTTTGAATACGATTGTGGAAAAGGTCGATCATATTGTTAATATTATTAATAACATCACCGTTGCATTTAACGAGCAGGCAACGGCCGTAGCGCAGATTGACCAGGCGATTTCCCAGGTATCTACTGTTGTACAGACAAACTCCGCTACCAGCGAGGAATGCGCGGCAGCCAGCGAGGAGCTTTCCAACCAGGCGGCAAAGCTCAAGGAGCTGGTATCCAGGTATCAGTTAAAGGACAGCTATCTGACCGCAGGCATGGGACAGGGTTCCGGCGGATTCAGAAGCACAGGAGCGTCTTCTTCCGGCAGCTTTTCCATTGGCATGAACGGAGGAGGCTATGGCGGTTCTTCGGTGCCGACCATCCCGACATCCGGAATGGCAGCCAATTACCAGCCGAATGATGAGAATGAAAAAATCATTGCCCTGGGAGATGGGTTTGGAAAATATTAGAAATCAGTAAGAAAAAAAGATATTGGGATATGGATAATTCCATATCCCATTTTTGTCAGATAGGAAGATTCGTAAGCGGGTCTTGAGGAGGTAAGATAGTGTCAAAATATCAGCAGGAAATTGAGAAACGGCGTACTTTTGCGATTATTTCCCATCCGGACGCCGGGAAAACGACGTTGACGGAGAAGTTTTTGTTATATGGGGGAGCCATTAATTTAGCCGGTTCGGTAAAGGGAAGGAAGACGGCAAGACATGCGGTTTCCGACTGGATGGAGATTGAGAAGGAAAGAGGAATTTCGGTTACTTCCTCCGTGTTACAGTTTCATTATGACGGCTACTGCATTAATATTCTGGACACGCCGGGGCATCAGGATTTCTCGGAGGATACGTACCGTACCCTGATGGCGGCGGATTCGGCGGTGATGGTCATTGACGGCTCGAAAGGCGTTGAGGCACAGACCATTAAATTATTTAAGGTCTGCGTGATGAGAGGAATCCCGATTTTTACATTTATCAATAAGATGGACCGGGAAGCGAATGATCCGTTTACATTGATTGACGATATTGAACATGTGCTGGGAATCCGCACCTGCCCGATGAACTGGCCGATTGGCTCCGGCAAGAATTTTAAAGGCGTTTATGACAGGAATACGAAAAAGATTACCCGTTTCTTTGCCGCCAATAACGGGCAGAAGGAAATTGATACGGCGGAGGCGGAGCTTGGAGATCCCGGGCTGGACGATTTGATTGGGAAAGTCAACCATGATACGCTGGCGGAGGAGATCGAGCTTCTGGACGGCGCGAGCGATGAGTTTGACTTAGAGCGCGTGCGTGCGGGGCAGTTGTCCCCTGTCTTTTTCGGATCGGCGCTTACTAATTTCGGTGTGGAAACGTTTTTAAAGCATTTCCTGCAGATGACAACGCCGCCGCTTCCCAGAAAGTCTTCCGAAGGGGAGATAAGCCCGTTTGATGATGTTTTTTCCGCCTTTGTATTTAAGATTCAGGCGAATATGAATAAGGCGCACCGGGACAGGATTGCTTTTATGCGGATCTGCTCGGGAAAGTTTGAGGCGGGCATGGAAGTGAACCATGTGCAGGGCGGCAAAAAGATCCGCCTTTCCCAGCCGCAGCAGATGATGGCGCAGGAGAGAAAGCACGTCGAGGAAGCGTATGCGGGCGATATTATCGGGGTTTTTGATCCGGGAATTTTTTCGATTGGGGACACAATCTGCACACCGGGGAAGAAGCTTCAGTTTGAGGGAATTCCGACGTTTGCGCCGGAGCATTTTGCCAAAGTGCGGCAGGTGGACACCATGAAGCGCAAGCAGTTTATCAAGGGAATTTCCCAGATTGCCCAGGAGGGCGCGATCCAGATCTTCCAGGAATTTAATACCGGAATGGAGGAAATTATTGTCGGCGTGGTCGGCGTCCTGCAGTTTGACGTGTTGAAATTCCGTCTGGAATCGGAATACGGGGTGGAGATCCGCATGGAGAATCTGCCGCATGAATATATCCGCTGGATCGAAAATACAGATATGGATATTTCCTCCCTGAGCGTGACTTCCGACACCAAAAAGATCAGGGATTTAAAAGGAAACCCGCTCCTGATCTTTGTCCATGCGTGGAGCGTGCAGACCGTGCTGGAGAGAAATCCGGGGTTAAAGCTTGCGGAGTTTGGGAAAAATTAGTGGGAACAAATGATGATACGCTCATGCCTTAGAGAAAAAGTACAGAACAAATGTTTGTTTGACTCTGTACTTTTTTTGTGTAAGGTGGTATACTGTTAAAGAAAATGGTATACGAGGAGGAACAGCATGAGCGCTATGATTAGGAAAGATGTTAATGAGGCCTGGGCACATACGGGAATTATCAAAGCGGGGGATTTCTGTTTTTTGAGTTACTGTGTCGGGAATGTGGGCGGGACAGTGGAAGAGCAGATTCACGGCGCATTTGATGAGATGGAAAGAAGACTGGCACTCTTTGGGCTTACGCTGGAACATGTTGTGCAGATGGACTGTCTGTTCCGGGATATTTGGAACATCCCGATTATGGAAAAGGTAATCAGGGAACGGTTTCATGGAAATTATCCGGTTCGGAAATCAATTCAGACGGAATTTGCGCATACAGGGGGAGCAGCGGGATTACAGTTTCAGGCTGACGCGGTTGCATATGCCGGGAAATAACATGGGAAGGGGCGGATGATGATGTCAGCAGCATTAGAGGAAAAGGTAATAAAAAAAGTAGTTGGCTTATCAGATGATAATCTGATGTTTCTTAGTGACATGATAGATAAATTTATGCAGCCGGTACAGGCAGAAAACACATCCAGGAGAATTGGCGTTGCAGAAGGCAAATTTGTTGTACCGGATGATTTTGATGCCTGCAATGATGAAATTGCGGAGATGTTTGGTGTGAAATGTCAATGAATATTTTATTGGATACGCATATTTTACTGTGGGCGCTTACGCGTGATAGTAAATTACCACAGCGGGCGATGGATTTAATAACGAATGAGAATAATAAGATTTTTTATAGCATTGCTTCAATATGGGAAGTTGAAATAAAAAATTCTTTAGGAAAGATAGCTATTGCAGGAGAAGAATTAGCAGAGTATTGTAAAGAGGCAGGATTTGAGCTGATGCAAATCAGAGAAACACATATTTTTCAGTTGAAAACGTTAAAGCGTGATGAGAATGCGCCAAAACATAATGATCCTTTTGACAGAATTATGTTAGCGCAATCAAAAGAAAGTGGGTGTAAGTTTGTTACCCACGATTCATTAATATCATTTTATAATGAACCATGTGTAATCAATGTATAATATGATATGTACTGTTACCAAAATACGTAGCAGTTCAGCCATCAGCTCGATTTGGCTGCTTTGCAGCCTGTTTCGCCTGTTCATTTGCGCTATACTTTTTTTGTGTAAGATAGTATACTATGAGGCAGAGAAAAATCAGGAATGGAAGGGTTTTATGTCAGAGTTTAAATTACATGCCCCGTTTGAGCCGACGGGCGACCAGCCGCAGGCGATCGAGGCCTTAGTGAAAGGCTTTCAGGAGGGCAATCAATTTCAGACATTATTGGGTGTTACCGGATCGGGAAAGACGTTTACTATGGCGAATATTATCCAGGCTTTGCAGAGGCCGACGCTTGTGATTGCTCATAATAAGACGCTGGCGGCGCAGTTGTACGGGGAGTTTAAAGAAATGTTTCCGGAGAATGCGGTGGAGTATTTTGTCTCCTACTATGATTATTACCAGCCGGAAGCGTATGTGCCGTCTACGGATACTTATATTGAGAAGGATTCCGCCATCAATGACGAGATTGACAAGCTGCGCCACTCGGCAACCTCCGCATTGTCGGAGCGGCGGGATGTGATTGTCGTAGCGAGCGTGTCCTGTATTTACGGCATCGGCAGCCCGGAGTTTTACCGGAATATGACGGTTTCCCTGCGTCCGGGCATGAACAAGGATCGGGACGAGGTGATCCGGCAGCTTGTGGATATTCAGTTTACAAGGAATGATATGGATTTTGGGCGCGGTACGTTTCGCGTGCGCGGGGACGTGCTGGAGATCTTCCCGGTATCCTCTGACGATACGGCTATCCGCGTGGAATTTTTCGGGGATGAGATTGATCGGATCAGCGAGGTGGATGTCCTGACGGGGACGGTAAAGCTGTTATTGGAACACGCCTTTATTTACCCGGCTTCCCATTATGTGATCGATCCGGCGCAGATGGAGCCGGCATTAAAGAGCATTGAGAAAGAATTAGAAGAGCGGGTGAAGTATTTTAAAAGCGAGGACAAGCTATTGGAAGCGCAGAGGATTGCAGAGCGCACCAATTTTGATATTGAGATGCTGCGGGAGACGGGATTCTGCTCCGGCATTGAAAATTATTCCAGGCATTTGAATAATTTGGAGGCAGGACAGCCGCCTTATACCCTGATGGATTTCTTTCCGGAGGATTACCTGATTATTGTGGACGAATCCCATATCACGATTCCGCAGGTGCGCGGCATGTATGCGGGGGATCAGTCCCGGAAGGAGACGCTGGTAAAATATGGTTTCCGCCTGCCATCAGCGAAGGATAACCGCCCGCTTTCCTTTGATGAATTTGAAGAGCGGATTAACCAGATGTTGTTTGTCTCGGCGACGCCGAATGTCTATGAAGCGGAACATGAGCTGTTCCGTACCGAGCAGGTGATCCGTCCGACCGGGCTTCTCGATCCGGAGATTTCTGTCCGCCCGGTGGAGGGACAGATTGATGATTTGCTGTTTGAGATAAAAAAAGAGACGGATGCGCATAATAAAGTTTTAGTTACCACACTGACCAAGAAAATGGCAGAGGATTTGACGGATTATTTAAAAGAGGCCGGGGTGCGGGTGCGGTATCTCCATTCGGATATCGACACGCTGGAGCGTTCGGAAATTATCCGGGATATGCGGCTGGATGTGTTTGATGTCCTTGTCGGGATCAACCTGTTGAGGGAAGGACTGGATATACCGGAGATTACGCTGGTGGCGATTCTGGATGCGGATAAGGAAGGGTTCCTGCGGTCGGAGACATCCCTCATCCAGACTGTGGGGCGCGCGGCGAGGAATGCGGACGGCCATGTTATTATGTATGCGGATATCATTACGGATTCCATGCGGAAAGCGATTGACGAAACGAACCGCAGGCGTTCAATCCAGCAGGCTTATAATGAAGCTCACGGCATTACGCCGACCACGATCCGCAAAGCAGTCAGGGATCTGATCAGCATTTCCAAAAAGGCGGAGAAGATCACGAATGAGATTGAGAAAGATCCGGAATCCATGTCGCCGGAGGAGATTAAGGTGGTGGTCGGCAAATTGACAAAGAAAATGCACACCCTGGCGGCGGAGCTTAATTTTGAAGCGGCGGCGGAGCTCAGGGATAAAATAACAGAGTTAAAGCAGCATTTAGAACAATAATGTTTAGGCAGAGAAAAAAAAGCAGGAATATAAAATAAACGGAAAGTAAGAAAACGGAGAAACAGTATGGCAGAACGTAAATATATTACCATCCGGGGTGCGAAGGAGCATAACCTGAAGAATGTAAATGTAAAAATTCCCAGGGATGAGCTGGTGGTTTTTACGGGATTAAGCGGCTCGGGAAAGTCTTCCCTGGCGTTTGACACGATTTATGCGGAAGGGCAGAGGCGGTACATGGAGTCCCTTTCCTCTTATGCAAGGCAGTTTTTAGGGCAGATGGAGAAGCCGGAGGTGGAAAGCATTGAAGGGCTTTCTCCGGCGATTTCCATTGACCAGAAGTCTACGAACCGAAACCCGCGTTCCACGGTCGGGACAGTGACGGAGGTATATGATTATTTCCGCCTTTTGTATGCCCGGATTGGCATCCCGCACTGTCCGGAGTGCGGAAGGGAGATTAAGCAGCAGACGGTCGATCAGATGGCGGATGAGATAATGAAGCTGCCGGAGCGCACGAGGATACAACTGCTTGCGCCGGTCGTCCGGGGGCGCAAAGGAGAGCATAAGAAGATTTTTGAGCAGGCGGCGAAAAGCGGCTATGTCCGCGTTATCGTGGACGGGAACCAGTATGAGCTTTCCGAGGAGATCCGGTTAGAAAAGAATAAAAAACACGACATTGAAATTGTGGTTGACCGCCTGATTGTCAAAGAGGGGATCGAGGCAAGGCTGATGGATTCGATAGAGAGCGTATTGAAGCTTTCGGACGGGCTTTTGCTGGTAGAGGTGTTAAATTCTGATCCGGAAAAGGAAAATCAGATCTTTAAGTTCAGCCAGAGCTTTTCCTGCCCGGACTGCGGCGTGGGCATTGATAAACTGGAGCCGAGGGTATTTTCCTTTAACAATCCGTTCGGTGCCTGCCCGGTATGCCACGGCATTGGCGTGAAAATGGAATTTGATGAGGATTTCATGATTCCGGATCAGAGCTTAAGCCTTTCGGAAGGGGCGATTCAGGTGCTTGGATGGCAGTCCTCCTCCGATCCGGCAAGCTTTGCCGGAAGCCTCCTTACGGCGCTTGCCAAAGAGTACGGGTTTTCCTTATCGACGCCATATCAGGATCTGCCGGAGGACATCAGGGAAATGTTAATCCACGGCACGGGCGGGCGTTCTGTCAAGGTTCACTACAAAGGGCAGCGGGGTGTCGGCGTTTATGACGTTGCGTTTGAAGGACTGATTAAAAATGTGGAGAAGCGTTACCGGGAAACGGCTTCGGAAACGATGAAGCAGGAATATGAGACATTTATGCGCATAACCCCATGCAAGGAATGTAAAGGCAGGAGGCTGAATAAGCAGGCGCTTGCCGTGACGGTCGGGGATAAGAATATTGCGGAGCTTACGGAGATTTCTATCGGAGAGTTAAGCGCATTTATGGATCAGCTGGCGTTAAATCCCATGCAGCGTAAGATTGGGGAGATGATTTTACGGGAGATCCATGCTCGCCTGGGCTTTTTAGTGGAGGTGGGGCTGGATTACCTGACGCTTGCAAGGGCAACCGGGACATTGTCCGGCGGGGAAGCGCAGAGAATCCGGCTTGCCACGCAGATTGGCTCCGGGTTAGTCGGCGTCGCCTATATCCTGGACGAGCCGAGCATCGGGCTTCACCAGAGGGATAATGATAAGCTGCTGGGCGCGCTCAAGCGCCTGCGGGATCTGGGAAATACCCTGATTGTGGTCGAGCATGACGAGGATACCATGCTTGCGGCGGATTATATTGTGGATGTCGGGCCGGGGGCAGGCGAGCATGGCGGTGAAATTGTCGCCGTCGGTACGGCAAAGCAGATCATGAAGGCAAAAAATTCCATCACAGGGGATTATTTAAGCGGAAGGAAGAAGATTCCGATTCCCGCTTTGCGCAGGAAACCAACCGGATGGCTTACTGTGAAAGGGGCGCGGGAGAATAATTTGAAAAATATTACAGTGAAAATCCCGCTGGGGGTCTTTACCTGTGTGACCGGAGTGTCCGGCTCCGGGAAAAGCTCCCTGATTAATGAAATCCTGTATAAAACCCTGGCAAGGAAATTGAATCATGCGCGCTGCATTCCGGGGAAGCATGATAAAATCCTCGGCATAGAGGCACTGGATAAGGTCATCAATATTGATCAGTCCCCGATTGGGCGCACGCCGAGATCGAATCCGGCGACTTATACCGGGGTGTTTGATCTGATTCGCGATTTATTTGCTTCCACAAGCGATGCGAAAATGAAAGGATATTCAAAAGGAAGGTTCAGCTTTAATGTCAAGGGCGGGCGGTGCGAAGCCTGCAGCGGCGACGGCATTATCAAAATTGAGATGAACTTCCTGCCGGATATCTATGTACCTTGCGAGGTCTGCGGAGGAAAGCGCTATAACAGGGAAACGCTGGAAGTGCGGTACAAGGGAAAAAATATTTTTGAGATTCTGGATATGACAGTCGAGGAGGCGCTGCGCTTTTTTGAGCATATCCCGTCCATCCAGAGGAAAATCCAGACCTTGTATGATGTCGGGCTTTCTTACATTAAGCTGGGACAGCCGTCCACAACCCTCTCCGGCGGGGAGGCACAGCGGATTAAGCTGGCGACGGAACTGAGCAGAAGGAGCACAGGGAAAACAATTTATATTCTCGATGAGCCGACCACCGGGCTTCATTTTGCGGATGTGCATAAGCTGGTGGAAATTTTAAACAAGCTTGCAGAAAACGGAAATACCGTAGTCGTAATCGAGCATAATCTGGATGTAATTAAGACGGCGGATTATCTGATTGATATCGGACCGGAGGGCGGCAGCCGCGGCGGTACGATCATTGCGCAGGGAACGCCGGAGGAAGTGGCGGAATGTGAGCAGTCCTATACGGGGGCTTATGTGAAGAAAATGCTGGAAAGATAAATAATCTGTTTTTGCAGGGGCTGTCGATTGTCTGGTTCTTATTGCGGCAGCCCCGTTTTTCTATTACAGCCGCAGGGGAATTTTCCGGTCTTCCTCTTTTTCCATCACGGCTTCTTTTAACAATTCCAGATAAATTGTTTCTATGCTTTTGGCAAATTCTTTTGAGGAGTATCTGCGTACTTTTTCTATGGAGTGGTTCCCGTAACCGGTGTCGTGGTATAATACCTCCTCCAGGCCGTGGAGGAAACCTTCTTTTTCCGTAAATGTATAACCATTGTAACCTTGATCCAAAATATCTTCCAGGCAGGGATCTTCTCTTGCCACGACAGGAAGCCCGGACGCCATAGCTTCGATGAAGGTAAGGCCCTGCGTTTCGCTGTTGGAGGCGCTGACGAAGACATCACCCAGGCGGTAAAACTTCCCGATAATATCCCAGGGCTGTTCCCCGCCGAAAATAATCCGTTTTCTGGATTCCGGCGTAAGTTCAGGCAGGCTGCGGACAAGGTCTGTCAGGCGATCCCTGTCAGGCCCGCCGCCAATAATTAAAAACCTGGCGTCACGGTGGCGGTTCAGGAAAGAAGGAATATAGGTCAGGATCTCTTCCAGATTCTTTTCCTGCGAGAGCCGCCCAAGATACAGGATAACCTTTTCCTCCGGTGCAATGCCGAACGTTTCCCGCAGGGAGAGAAGCTCTTTTTCGTCATATTTATCAGCGTCAAATTTGCTTAAGTCGATGCCGGTAGGGATGACGGCGATCTTCTGGCGGACATGGTAGGAAATTAAGAGCTGGCGCACTTTTTCCGTCGGCACGATGACCTGTTCCACGGTATTGCAGCATACTTTGGTAAAAACACGGACAAAAGATTTGGCGCGTTCATCCAATGACTTGAATTTCATAAAATAATGGGTATAATCTTCATAGATGGTATGGTAAGTATGCACCAGGGGGAGATGGAGCTCTTTTGCCATGATCCTCCCGAAAATGCCCAGGGAAAATTCCGTCTGTGTATGGATGATATCCAGGTGCATATGGCGGATAATATGTGCAAGCCTGGGCTGGTAAAACAGTCCGACCCTTCTTTCTGTAATTAAAAGGCAGGGAAGGCTCGGGACACGGTAGACATTGTGCTCATGTTCAGGGGCGCCGGGCGTGGTGGTTGTGATAACATACACTTCATGCCCGCGTTTTTCAAGCTCCTGCTTTAAAAGGTAAACGGAGGCTGCGACCCCGTTGATTTCCGGATAGTAAGTTTCCGTAAACAATGCAATATTCATATGATTACCCCTTTAAATATGTTAAATAACAGTCTCTATATAAAGCTAGATACAAAAACTGTAACAGATTTTCAGGCAAAACGCAAGGAAATTCCTGTCGCATACTTGAAAAAACAGGGGGCTTTGTGGTAATATACTTTGAGAGTTTCCTGACGAAAAAAGTAAATATTTGACGATTGGCTGTGCAAAGTTTCTTACAATAATAATTTTGGCAATAGAATGGAGAAGTTGTATGCGAAAAAATAAAGATGGGGAATTTGGCGAAATTCCAGAGTATAAGCAGAGAATAGCGGTGCAGACAGGCAGGCGTTCCGAGCCGATGAAGAAATGGAAGCTTGCGGTTATTATCGTGGCTGTGCTGATTTTGGCGGCACTGGGCTCTGTCGTGGCGATAGGTTACAGCATGTTGAACAGTATCCATAAGATTAAGGACGAAGAGGTAAAGTATGCGCCGACCGATATTGTGTCTCCATCCGGGATAGGGAAGGAAGAAGAGGCGGCGGATAACGGTCAGGACGGGCAGGAGCCTGTGGGAAATGAGAACAGGGAAGATTTCCTTGAAGATACAAAAGTGGTATCTCCGGAGGCGCAGTCTTTGGAGGATCAGGTAATCAATCTTCTTTTGATTGGGGAAGAGGGGATTTATGACGACGGATGGGGCCGTTCCGATACCTCGATTATCCTGACAATCAATAAAGAGCAGAAAACGCTGAAGCTTACTTCCCTGATGAGGGATATTCTGGTGGAGATTCCGGGGTATCTGGACAATAAATTGAATGCGGCGTTCCACAATGGCGGCGGGAAGCTGTTGACCGAGACGGTGGAGAAAAATTTCGGCATCCAGATTGACGGCTATGTGCTGGTAAGCTTTGAAGGGCTGGAGGATATCATTGACGAGCTTGGCGGCGTGGAGATTGAACTGACCGAGACAGAGGCGGAATATTTAAACAGCCACAATTATATTTCCAAGAAGCGTTTCCGGAATGTGGTGCCTGGAAAGCAGGTTCTCAATGGAAACCAGACGGTCGGCTACTGCCGTGTGCGCTATGTCGTTTCCAGCGGCCATCAGGCAGGGGATTTTGGACGGACGGAACGGCAGAGAAGGGTGCTGACGACATTATTTGACAAATATAAGAAAAAAAATCCGGTGGAAATGATCAAGATTGCCCAGAAGCTGTTAAGTTATGTGTCTACCAACCTGGACAACGGGGAAATTTTAAGGTATATTACGGATGCCGCCACGCTTGGCTGTGACACGTTAGATACGTTTAATATACCGGTGGAAGGCTCTTATATCGGCGGTACTGCACAGGCGGGGCTTAGTAAGGCATGGGTCTTCCAGATTGACTGGGATGTGACAAGGGCAGAGCTGGTGAACTTTATTTACGGCAGCAGCCATATTGAAGAAATGGGAGAAGATCCGTCCAAGCTGATGAGTACGGATCAGAAGACGGCGGCAAAGGAAGAAAAGAAACAGAAGAAAAAAAGGCTTGCCAACAGCGGCTATGGAACAAAAGGCAAGGTAGTCAACCAGTCCGACGCAACCGTAGGGGACGATGAGGAAGCGTCGGGAAAGAAGAAAGCGAAAAATAAGTAACAGTTCAGCCATCAGCTCGATTTGGCTGCGCCATAGGTCAAAAATAGGAAAATTCCCCTTACGAGTAAACTCGACGGTTTCATTTTCTTATTTTTGCCGCATGGCTGAACTGTGACATGTGACAAATATAACAGAAAGGGTGAATATAAATGAAAATTACGTTAAAAGACGGTTCCTTAAAAGAGTATGCGGAGGCAAAATCCGTCTATGAAATTGCCTGTGATATCAGCGAAGGACTGGCAAGAGCTGCCTGCGCCGGAGAGGTGGACGGGAAAACCGTGGATCTGCGCACGGTCATTGACCATGACTGCAGTTTAAGTATCCTTACGTTTGAGGATAAGGCAGGAAAGGCGGCTTACCGCCATACAACGAGCCATGTGCTTGCAGAAGCGGTAAAGCGTCTGTACCCGGAGGCAAAGTTAGCCATCGGGCCTTCGATAGAAGAAGGGTTTTACTATGATTTTGACTGTGCGCCGTTTGACCGCGCCGCGCTTGACAATCTGGAAGCAGAGATGAAGAAGATTATTAAGGAAGGAAAGGCGCTGGAGAGATTCACGCTTCCAAGACAGGAAGCGATGGAATTTATGAAGAAGCGGGAAGAGCCGTATAAAGTAGAGCTGATTGAGGATCTGCCAGAGGATGCCGAGATTTCTTTTTACAGCCAGGGGGATTTTGTGGACTTATGTGCGGGACCGCATTTAATGAGCACGAAAAATATCAAGGCGATTAAGTTAGTTTCTTCTTCCGGTGCTTATTGGAGAGGCTCGGAAAAGAATAAGATGTTAACCCGTATTTATGGGACGGCATATACAAAGAAGGCGGATCTGGATGCCTATTTAGAGCATCTGGAAGATATTAAAAAGCGCGACCACAACAAGCTGGGCAGGGAAATGGAATTATTCACGACGGCGGATGTGGTTGGGCAGGGGCTTCCGCTCCTGATGCCGAAGGGCGTAAAAATTATCCAGAAGCTCCAGCGCTGGATTGAGGATGAGGAAGACAATCACTGGGGTTATGTCCGCACAAAGACGCCGTTTATGGCAAAGAGCGATTTATATAAGATTTCCGGCCACTGGGATCACTATAAGGAAGGCATGTTTGTGCTTGGGGATGAAGAAAAGGATAAGGAGGTTTATGCCCTCCGCCCGATGACCTGCCCGTTCCAGTATTATGTTTATAAGGCGACACAGCATTCCTACCGGGATCTTCCGGTGCGCCTGGGCGAGACTTCCACGCTGTTCCGCAATGAGGATTCTGGGGAAATGCACGGGCTTACGAGAGTCCGTCAGTTCACGATTTCCGAGGGGCATCTGATTGTCCGTCCGGATCAGGCAAACGAGGAGTTTAAACGCTGCCTGGATTTGGCAAACTACTGCTTAAGCACATTGGGGCTTCAGGAAGATGTGACTTACCGTCTTTCCAAGTGGGACCCGAATAACCGGGAGAAATATTTAGGCGATGAAGAATACTGGGAATCTACCCAGGGCACGATCCGCCAGATTTTGAAGGAAAAAGAGCTGCCGTTTACGGAGGCGGAAGGCGAGGCGGCATTCTATGGGCCGAAGGTGGATATTCAGGCAAAGAATGTTTACGGCAAAGAGGACACGATGATTACCATTCAGTTAGACTGTGCGATTGCCGACAACTTTGATATGTACTATATTGATGAGAAGGGCGAGAAAAAGCGTCCTTACATTATCCACAGGACGAGTATCGGCTGTTATGAAAGGACGCTGGCATGGATGATTGAAAAATATGCCGGTATGTTCCCGACGTGGCTCTGCCCGGAGCAGGTAAGGGTGCTGCCGATTTCGGATAAATATCTGGATTATGCCCGTCAGGTGGAAGCAGAACTGAAAAAGAACGGCATTGATGCGACCGTGGACGACCGCTCGGAAAAGATTGGCTATAAGATCCGGGAAGCGCGCCTTGACAGGCTTCCGTATATGTTAGTGGTAGGGCAGAAGGAAGAAGAAAATGGCGTCGTATCCGTCAGGAGCAGGTTCCTGGGGGATGAAGGGCAGAAAGATTTGAAGACATTTATCGAGAATGTCTGTGAAGAAATCAGGACGAAGGAAATCAGGAAAATTGAGAGTTGCAACTGCAATTAGTTTAAAGAATGCCACTGCCACAGACAGTTTCTTTTGAAAATCCTGAATTTTTTGCAGGTAAAAAATTATCAATTCATACCGGACTTTTCAAAAGAAATGTCTGGCCGCGTGGCTGTTTGGAAGTACTGTGTCAAAAGACTCATTGCAGTGTTGCAAAAAATCCCTTGACAATCCCCTGCGGATATGGTATAGTAAATGCCGTTGTGAGCATATGCTTACAGAAAAAGAAAGCAGAGTATCCACTCTCACCTTAGCAAGCCGCTTGTCTTGGGTTTATATCGAATTTAGGAGTCTGCAGTCCGATCTGCATTCTGATTTTCGTTGTATATAGTGGATACCTTGTGTATCCACTTTTTATTTTATAATTTTTGGGGGTGTACCACTATTAGCGACTTAATGATCAATGAGCAGATTCGTGACAGGGAGATTCGTCTTATTGGAGAGAATGGCAGCCAGCTTGGAATTATGTCTGCGAAGGACGCAATGAAGCTTGCGAGGGAAGCCAATCTGGATTTGGTAAAAATTGCGCCGACCGCAAAGCCGCCTGTCTGCAAGATCGTAGATTACGGGAAATATCGTTACGAGCTTGCCCGTAAGGAAAAGGAAGCGAAGAAAAAGCAGAAGATAACAGATGTAAAAGAAATCCGCATATCGCCGAATATTGACGAGAATGATCTGAATACAAAGGCAAACCAGGCGAGGAAGTTTATTACAAAAGGCGATAAGGTCAAGGTATCGCTTCGTTTCCGGGGCAGGGAAATGGCCCATATGGGAATGACAAAGCAGATTTTGGATGATTTTTATGAGAAGCTTTCTGATGTTGCAGTGATTGAAAAGCCTGCAAAGCTGGAAGGAAGAAGCATGATTATGTTTTTAGGCGAAAAGCGTTAGGGAGCATATTGTAAATTAAGAAGCAAAGAACAATATAAGGAGGAACTATCATGGCTAAATTAAAAACAAAGAAAGCGGCTGCAAAGCGCTTCAAGGTTACAGGAACAGGAAAATTAAAGAGAATGAAGGCTTATAAAAGCCATATCCTGACGAAGAAATCACCAAAAAGAAAGAGAAACTTAAGAAAATCTACCATTACAGATGCAACAAATGTAAAGACAATGAAAAAGGTTATGCCTTATCTGTAATAGAGTTACAAATTACTTGAGTTATAGTTTAATTGGAATGCCTGTGATTGGGTGCAGGCAGAATGGAGGAAAACATGGCAAGAATTAAAGGCGGTTTAAACGCAAAGAAAAAGCACAAGAAAATATTAAAATTGGCAAAGGGCTACCGCGGCGCGCGTTCCAAGCAGTACCGTGTTGCAAAGCAGGCGGTTATGCGTGCTATGGCAGAGGCTTACAAGGGCAGGAAGCAGAGAAAAAGACAGTTCCGCAGCCTTTGGATTACAAGAATTAATGCGGCAGCACGCATGAACGGGATTTCTTACAGCAAATTTATGCATGGCTTAAAGTTAGCCGGGATTGATTTGAACAGAAAAATGCTGGCAGAGATGGCAGTCAATGATCCGGACGGGTTTAAGACGCTTGCTGATACGGCGAAAGCAAAATTGGCATAATGTATATGGAAATGATAGGAGCGGTCGGTTTCTTCCGGCCGCTTTTATAAGTTGGAAAGGCTGAACGGTTATTATTTTCTTGCTTCTGTCGTGTCTTAATTTTGACATAATTTTGTGGCAGAATCAAAAAGGCAGAGTATTCATTGTTTTAAAAATTAGAAATATAGAATCAAAATGGGAATGTGAAAGGAGTTAAAATTTTTATGAGGAAAGAAATCTTATGGAAGCTTTCGTTCAATTTAAAAATGCTGGGAATCCTGGCGGCGGCGGGAGCTGTTGCAGCAGCGCCGATCTTAGCGCCGGCGGCTTATGTCCGGGCAGAAGACGAGGATGAGGAAGAAGAGGAAGAGTATATTATTGAAGACGGCGTTTTTTATTCTTATACGGGAGAAGCCACAAGCTTTACCATCCCGTCAGGCGTGACGCAGATTGAAGAGGAAGCGTTTTATAACTGTGACACGCTGACGAGCATTACTGTTCCCAAAGGCGTAAAGGCAATTGGAAACGGGGCGTTTTATGGCTGTGTGTCGTTAAAGACCATTACGATCAAGGGTGCCGCGAGCATCGGGGAGGAAGCATTTGAGGACTGTGAATCGTTAACTACGGTGAAATTACCGTCTACCCTGAACAGTATCGGAGGCTATGCCTTCACGAATTGTACTGCCCTGAAAACAATTAAGATCCCTGCCTCCTGTACCGTGATCCCGGAGAATCTCTTTGAGGGCTGTACCGCCCTGCAGGAAGTGACATTGGGTGATGGAGTTAAGACCATCGGTGAATATGCGTTTACCGGATGTACAGCGCTGCAGAGTATTAAGTTCCCTTCCTCTGTGACCGAGATCGGGGCGTCTGCTTTTGAGGAAGCCGGGTTAAAGAAGCTTACGATTCCTTCCAATGTTTCGGTAATTGGAGAAAATGCGTTTTATGCTAATGAGTCTTTAAAGACCGTTGTTCTGGAAGAAGGGGTTAAGGAAATAGGAGCAGATGCGTTTTCTGACTGCACGTCCCTGTCGAGCTTAACGATTCCTGCCTCCGTGCAGAATCTTGACAGCATTATCTGTGACAACTGTGCCGAGAACCTTGTCATCCACGGGGAAAAAGGAAGTGCGGCGGAAAGCTATGCAGAAGAAATGGATCTTGCATTTAACAAAGGCAAGGCCGCTGATGTGGCAGACGATGACGAAGAAGAGGAAGAAAGCGGAAACGGGGGAGGAAAGGTTTCCAGTAAAAAAGTCAGTCTCAATAAAACGAAGGTTACCTTGAAAAAAGGAAAGAAAGTTAAATTGAAGATGAAAGGGACGAAAGAAAAAGTAACCTGGAAGAGCACAAAGAAAAAAGTAGCAACAGTAACTAAAAAAGGTGTTGTGAAAGCAAAGAAAGCAGGAAAAGCAAAGATCCGCGCAAGCGTGGGCGGAAAGATATATACCTGTGTCGTGAAGGTAAAATAAGGGGTGTGCATAGAAGTGAAAGCTTTGATGTAATAAAATTTTAAGGAGGCAGCGTATGGAAAGAAGAAAACTTTTAGCCGGGGTTTTAGCGGCGAGCCTTGTTGGGACGCTCTGCCCCGCAGGGGTACTGCCGGGGCCTGCGGCATCTGCGGCGCCTGCAGAGATCACGCTGGATAAGACGGTGTGTTCCAACCCGATCGGCGGCTATGATGCGGACGGCAATTTAATGTATGGCGGGGATCCGGCGGTTTTGGTGGACGGAGACACCGTGTATCTGTACACGGGGCATGATACGGCAAAGACAGAGGCTTATGAAATTCTGGAGTGGATGTGTTATTCCACAAAGGATCTGAAAAACTGGAACTACGAGGGCGTGGTTATGAAAGCCGACAAAGCTTCCATTACCTGGGCCAACACGGGAACAGACGCATGGGCAGGACAGGTCGCAAAGTACGGCGATAAGTATTATTTTTATTACTGCACATGGGACGCTACGGCAGCGGGAAAGCAGTCGATTGGCGTGGCAACATCGGACAAAGCAACGGGGCCGTTTACGGATATCGGGGAGCCGTTAGTGAAAGGGACCGTGACAATGCCGGAAACAAGCGGCTGGAATGACATTGACCCGACGGTCTGGATTGAGAAGGACAGTAAGGGCGTCGAGCACCGCTATCTTGCCTGGGGAAATGGAAAATACTATGTCTGCGAATTAAACGAGGACATGGTTTCTGTTAAGGATCAGAACGGGGACGGGAAGATCACCAGCGGGACTTCCACGGCGGATGCGGATATTATCGAAGGAAGCGGGCTTTCCGACTATACGGAAGCGCCGTGGCTTTACCGCCGCAGTGATGAAAAAGGAAATTACTACGGGCCGTATTATCTTTTCTATGCTTATAAATGGAGAGAGGAAATGGCGTATGCCACGACGGATGATCTGATGAGCGGGAAATGGTCTTGGAATCCGGGAGGCCAGCTGATGCCTCCGGCAGCGACTTCCAATACGAACCATATGGCGGTATTTGATTTTAAAGGGAAAACCTATTTTGTTTACCATAACGGTTCCCTTCCGGGAGGAAGCGGTTTCCGCCGCAATGCCTGCATTACTGAGATTCAGTTTAATGAGGACGGAAGCATTACGGAGATTCCGGAAACGGCAGTCGGTATTTCCGGTACGACAAGCAGGATCTATGCTATGAACGGTGGAAGCTTATCCCATGAGAACTTTGTCAATTCCAGCGGAGACGGCGATTACCCTTATACCAATGTCAGGGTTGGGACAAATTTAAGCGATGATCCGAAGGACGCTGAGTGGGCTATTGTGGCAGGAAAAGCGGACAAGGCAAAGGCAGCGTATGTTTCTATCCAGTCGGAAAATAAGCCGGGGCTTTATCTGACGGTTAATGATGATAAATCGGTAACGCTCGCACAGGACGCCGATCAGGCAAAGATTGCGGAAACGGCGAAAAAGCAGACGTTCCGCACCGTAGAGGGGCTTGCGGACAAAGAGGGCGTTTCGTTTGAAAGCGTGTCACAGCCGGGAAATTACTTGACTCTTGGCATTGGCTCTTTCACTGTTACGGACGGCAGCGACGCGAAAGCCGCAACATTTTATATCAATCGGGATGCAGAGCAGCAGGAAAGAATGAGCGCCCGCTTAGAGGCTGCGAAACTTGACGAAGCTGAAGTAAGCAAAGACAAAACAGAGTATGAAATGATCGTGGATGATTCCGAAGATAACTATCTCCTTATTACGAGGGCAAAGGCGGATGCGGGAAAATCCTTAAAGGTCAGCATCGGCACGTCCGTTTTACTGGATACGGCAAGCGCGCAGCCGACGGTGAGCAGTGAGACTGTTTCCGCGGCGGATCAGGAAACGGTTGTAGTGAAACTCGGAAAAGAGGTTCTTGCCGCAAACAGCAAGGCAAGCACGAAGGATGCTTCCAAGAAAGCGGTTACAGTAAAGATTGAGGGAGATGCCTCTGTTTCAGGAAAGCTTTATACAAGGAAAGCTTACAGCACAGTCAACAGCCTTGCAGAGTTAAAGGTAAATGATGAAGCAGTTGCGGCAAATGGAACTGCGTATGAAATTACAGTCCCTTATACAGAAAACAATGTGCAACTGGCTCTGAAAATGGCAGATACGGGATATATGACGGTCAATGGGACCATTGTTCCGGAGGAAGATAAGATTACGCTTCCATTGGCAGGGCAGAAAAATGTATTTACTATCAGTGTATTCGCACAGGATTTTGAGACCAAGCAGGATTATACCCTGACAGTAACAAGGGATTATGCCGGGATGAAGGCGGAAGGTCTGGCTTATGCCTTTGATTTTGAAAATCAGATGCAGGGAGCATCTTTTGTCAGCAAGGCAGCCGTTCCTGCGCCGCTTGCCGGGGCAGAGGCGTCTTATGTGGATGGAAAATACGGCAAGGCAATCTATTTAGACGGCACCTGCGGTCTGGAGCTTTGCGACGCAAATGCACTTGGCGACAGCTATACCCTTTCCTTCTGGATGAAGCCGGATGCCGTCAATGGAGCGGTAGATCCGACATTAGCAGCCGGCACGTTCAGCCCGGAATACTGGCTCAACTTAACATTTGATGCAAAAATCTGGTCAAAGCAGACCGATTATGTCGCTACCGGGGCGGCAAATGCTTATAAAGCAGGCGAATGGCAGAACGTGACGTTAGTTGTGGACGGCCAGGCGGCAGGAAGCATCGCCAATACCGTAACAGGCAAATTGTTTGTGAATGGAAACCTGGTATCGTCAGGAGATGTTGTGAACGGCATTATGACAAATGCCGGGGCAAAAGTGTACTTTGGCGTCAATGCGTGGGATGCATACTTTAAGGGCGCATTGGACGACGTTATGCTGTTTAACCAGGCATTGTCCGATGATCAGGTGGGAGCAATCGCAGGCGGCATAATTAATGTAAGCAATGCGGGAACCTCTTCCATGCAGCAGGGCGGCAAGACGGATTCTTCCGAGGAACAGGGCGGTAAGGAGGATTCTTCCAAAGAAAAGAGCGCGGTTAAAAAAGTAGTGATTACAAAGAAAGGCTCTTCCAAGGCGGTAAAAACCCTGAATCTGAAAAAGAAGAAGTCCGTGAAGCTGGCTGCAAAAGTAACCGTAACAGGCAATGCTTCGAAAAAGGTTGTCTGGACGACTTCCAATAAAAAGCTTGCCACAGTCTCCGCAAAGGGAGTTGTGAAGGCGAAGAATAAGAAAGGAACGGTAAAGATTACGGCAGCTTCCAAGAAAAACGCGAAGAAAAAATGCACTGTTACCATCAAGATTAAATAAATGACTGCAATTAGTCTTTTGAATTTTGCTAAAAGGCACGCCACTGTCGCAGACAGTTTCTTTTGAAAATCCTGAAATTTTTATTGTAAAAAGTTATCAATTTGTACCGGACTTTTCAAAAGAAATGTCTGGCCGCGTGGCTGTTGAAAAGCAGTATATTAAAAGACTAATATAATAGTTCAGTTATCAGATCGATCTAAATGAAAAAATACTTGACAAGGTAAATATTATTTAGTATAATATAATTCGTTCGGTGGTTAAGCGCCGGACGGATAGGCAGTCGTGGCGGAATTGGCATACGCGCTAGACTAAGGATCTAGTGAGCATTGCGCTCGTTCGGGTTCAAGTCCCGTCGACTGCATAGGAAAAGGAAGTTGGAATGTACCAGCTTCCTTTTTTTTTCGCGTGCAGGAGTTAGACCAGGAACATATTCTTTCTCCTGCGGTAGCGCCTGCGCCGTTCGCACATCTCTGAGCAGAGGAGCACGTTGATTAAGCCGGAGAGCCAGTTCGGGCTGCCGTCCGGATAGGAGTCGTGGTTATTTCCGGAACAGCCGTTCGGAGGAAATTTCCCGTGAAAGCCGCTGCATGGCGGAGGATTGTCATAAGCATCGGCGGGAGCACCGTCCATAAAGGCAGGGGCGGTTTTCCGGTAAATCTTGTCTGTCATCATCATCAACAGTGTTTTATCAGGTATTTCATCAAACATAAAGCTTCCAGCATATTCCAGTTTATCGCATTCATGTTCTATTTCAAGAAGGATTTGGCGTACTAAGAGCGGGTACATTTCTTTCATCATGGAAATATCACGATCAATGTCCCGGCTGTTATCATAACCGGCCAGGGGGTAAAAAGAGTTTTGCAGGCCGACAGGAATAGCAAATGGGTCCATACCTTGCATATGTTTTCACCTTCAGAAACGGTTTCCTGATATTATATGAAAAAAACAGGGGATCGGTTCCTTTTAGGGTTGCACTTTTTTCTATTGATGGTAAAATATCCGTAACAGTTCAGCCATCAGCTCGATTTGGCTGCTTTGCAGCCTGTTTCGCCGCTAAAGCGGCTAAAATCTCGCTTCTGGCAGAACGCCATATGGCAAAAATAGGGAAAATTTCCCTTACGAGTAAACTCGACGGTTAATTTTCCTATTTTTACCACATGGCTGAACTGTTACGAATATCCACGTAGAGAAGTAAGGGAAGGAGAAGCCTTTGGATGAAGATTGTATATCGTGTTCTGATTTTTTTTGTCGTATTTTTCGGCTCGGTTGCGTTTTTTGGCGGGGATATCACGGAGAGGGCCAAAGTGGAGGAAAAGACGGTTGCCATGCCGGGGGCGGAGCTGCCGTTGGTGTCCGTGGAGGTAGGCGGGCAGGAAATCAATACGTTATATGGCTACCGCATGAATCTGGCTGCCGACAGCTTAAGGGACAGTATGACGCTGATGGATGAAACGAAACAGTTAAAGGTATTAATAGAGGAACAAAAAAACAGCGTAAGGAAGCTTGCCTACGAGCTTTTAAGCCTGGAAGGGGAGCTTTTAGCCAGCGGTTCCATGCTGGCGCTGGAACAGGATGAAAAGACAGGCAGGAAGCTTGCAGATATCAGGATAGGGGCGGATTTGACTTCCGGCAGGGAGTATGCCCTAAAGCTGATGCTGGTGACGAAGGACAGCCGGAAAACGTATTACTATACCAGGGTAAAGTATTATGAGAGTGATACTTTTTTCAAGGATAAATTGGATTTTGTGATGGATTTCCACAATAAAGCATGGAAGAAGGATAAAAAAGGGGAGCTGCAGGGGTATTTGGAAACGAACAGCACGATGGACAATAAAAGCCTTGCCTATGTGAATATCCATTCCAGCCATTCTCTTATCTGCTGGGGGGATTTAAAGCCGACCCTGATCGGGGAAATCGTGCCTGTGTTAAAGGAAATTAATATTGAGACGGCCGCTTTTGAGCTGTCCTACCGGGTAGCGGCAAAAACGGCCTCCGGGAAGGAGACCTTTTCCGTAAAAGAATTTTTCCGCGTCCGCTATGTCAGCGGCAGGCAGTATCTTTTGTATTATCAGAGGACGATGGAGGCGGATTTTAACATTGCGCTTACCAGCCTTTCCAAAAATGAATTAAAGCTTGGGATTACTTCCGATGAAACGATGGATCTTGTAACAGACAGCAATGGGAGCCGGGTGGCGTTTGTAAGAAACCGCGAGCTTTGGTATTATAATATTGCGGAAAATACGGCGGTGAAAGTATTTTCGTTCCGCAGGGACGGTTCCGAGGATTTGCGGGAACTGTATGATCAGCATAATATCAGGATTCTGACCATGTCGGATGACGGCGTGATGGATTTTCTGGTCTATGGATATATGAACCGGGGAAGCTATGAAGGAAGGACAGCCATGCTGTTATATCGGTTTTATCCGGAACAGGCAAGGCTGGAAGAGCGGGTCTATATTCCGTTTGAGCTTCCTTATGAAAGAATGAAATATGATTTGGATGATTTCAGTTATGTAAGCAGCCACGATATTTATTATTTTTCCGTAAATAATACGGTATACGCCTATAATATCCCGGCAAAGGAGCTGGAAATTTTAGCGGAAGGAATTAGCAGCGACAATATTTACCTGTGTACGGAAGGAAGCTATATTGCATGGCAGAATTCTTCCGATCCGGAAAAGACGACGAGAATCACGGTGCTGGATCTGGAGACGGAGGAAAGGAAAAAAATCAAAGTAAAAGGAAATAATCGCCTGGTGCTGTTAGGAGGAATCCAGGATAAGCTTATTTATGGAATTATGAAAAAGGGAGACAGCACCGAGGCAGGCGACGGAACCATCATAACGCCGATGTTTGAGGTAAGGATTGCCAATACGAAGGGGAAAAATATCAAAAAGTATGCGGCGGGGAAGTACTATGTGACCGGAGTGGAGATCGGGGACAGCATTATTACGCTGAACCGTTCTGTCAGGCACGGATCGGGGGAAGGCGTTTATTATACTTCCTGTCCTCCGGATCATATCATTAATAACAGAAAGGAAAAGAAGGTCTATGTCAGTCTTTCTTCCCGCGTTACGGATGTGGCGCTGACGGAATATTATGTGAACCTGACCCAGGGATATGTGCTGGAAGAGCTTCCGTCGGTCAGGGAAGCGGAATTTCTGGTGCTTAACCGGGATACGACCCTGCGGCTTCCGCAGACGGTTACAGAAGCGGAGCGGTACTATGTCTATGCCCTGGGAGATGTGATTGCGGCATATTCCCTGGCTTCGGATGCGATTAACCAGGCGGATGAGCAGATGGGCGTCGTCATAGCGAACGACGGCCAGATTATCTGGGAGAGAGGCGCAAAATATAATCATAACAGCGTGGAAGGGATTGCGGCGGTCAGGAAAGGGAACGGCGTATCGGCAAGGGGCGCCTGCTTAAGTATGCTGCTGGCTTCGGCGGGAGCGGATGTCCCTGCGTCAAAGCTTTCCGACGATAATATTTCCCTGTACTCCCTGTTTAAGAAAAATTCGGATAAGACGCCTCTGAAACTGACGGGGTGCAGTTTGGACGCGGTTTTATACTATGTCAGCGGCGGGCGTCCGGTGATCGGCATGAGAAGCGGGACAGACGCCGTGCTGATTACGGGATATGATGAATATTCCATTACCGTGCTTGATCCGTCCTATGGCGGAAGCCGGAAGTACTCTATGGACAGGGCGGTAAAAATGTTTGCGGATGCGGATAATATGTTTATCAGTTATTATTGATTAGGAAAGAAGGAAGGCAATGGGAGAGATGACAGGGCAGGTTACGGAAGAAATGAGGGAGAGACTGATGGCGGAAGCGGAACGGATGCGTTCCCGATCGTATGCGCCGTACTCTGAATTCTGCGTTGGGGCGGCTCTGCTTGCAGCAGACGGGACGGTTTTTACGGGCTGTAATGTGGAAAATGCCGCATATTCTCCGGCAAACTGTGCGGAAAGGACTGCTTTTTTTAAGGCGGTCAGCGAAGGGGTAAGGCAATTTTCGGCGATTGCCATTGCCGGGGGAGCCAAAGGAAAGCCGGGCGGTTTCTGCCCGCCCTGTGGCGTATGCAGGCAGGTAATGATGGAATTTTGCGATCCGGAACGCTTTGAGATTATTCTGAAAAAGAAACGGGGAGGCCTGAAGGGAATGCGGCTCTCCGAGCTGCTGCCGTTTGGCTTTGGACCGGAGCATCTGGATAGCGGTGGGAAATAAGGGAAGGAAACGGGGAAAAGCGATGAGAATGTATGATCTGATTGAAAAAAAGAAACGGGGCATGGCGCTTTCCAAAGAAGAGCTTGTTTGGCTGGTCAAAGGGCTTGACGGAAGCATTCCGGATTATCAGACTGCGGCGTTTTTGATGGCGGTCTATTTCCAGGGAATGGAGGATGCAGAGCTGGCGGATTTTACGCTTGCGATGGCGCACAGCGGGGAGATGGCGGATCTGTCGGGGATTGCAGGGTTTAAGGCGGATAAGCACAGCACCGGGGGAGTCGGCGACAAGACGACGCTGATAGCGGCGCCGATTGCCGCGGCGTGCCATGTGAAGGTGGCGAAGATGTCGGGGCGCGGGCTTGGGTTTACCGGAGGGACGGTTGACAAGCTGGAATCCATAGAAGGATATCGGACAGAACTGGAAAAAGAGGAATTTTTTTCCGTTGTGAATCAGTGTGGGATGTCATTGATTGGACAGTCCGGCAACCTGGCCCCTGCGGATAAAAAGCTTTACGCCCTCCGCGACGTGACGGCGACAGTTGACAGCATTCCGCTGATTGCGGCTTCAATTATGAGCAAAAAGCTGGCGTCAGGCAGCGACGGCATTGTGCTGGATGTTAAAATGGGCAGCGGCGCATTTATGAAAACAGAGCGGGACGCTGTCTGCCTTGCGGAGAAAATGATCGCGATAGGAAACCGTGCGGGAAAGAAGATGGCGGCATTGATTACGAATATGGATGAGCCGCTGGGCTATTGCGTGGGTAATGTGCTGGAAGTAAAAGAGGCTGTCCGGGTCTTGAAGGGGGAAGGCCCTGCAGATGTAAGGGAACTTTCCGTGGAGCTTGCGGCGCAGATGACTGCCCTGTCGGGAAAATCCATTGAAGAGAGCAGGGAAAGCGCAGAAAAGGCCCTCCGGGATGGAAGCGCATACCGATGTTTTCTGGATATGGTAAAAAGGCAGGGCGGGGATATCAAGCTGCTGGAAGATACTGAAAGATTTCCAGAGGCGCAGTACCAGTTTGAATTCTGCGCAGACAGGTCCGGTTATCTTTCCCGGATGGACACACAGAAAATCGGGATAGTTTCCGCCCTGCTGGGGGCAGGACGCACAGCAAAGGAGAGCAGCATCGATCCGCTTGCGGGCATCGTGTTTGATAAAAAGACAGGGGATGCGGTGAAGCTTGGGGAGAGGATCGCCGTACTCCATTCCAGTTCCTGTTACGGTTTTGAGGAAGCGGAGCGCCTGCTTCGGGAAGCGGTGGTAATTGAGAAGCAGAAACCGGAAAAAAAGCCGCTGATTTGCCGGATTATAAGATTATAATGTCTGTTTTGGTAAAATTGTAGGAAAAACTTAATAAAATCTTAAGAATTTTTTGCTGGAAGTCTTGGCAGACTGATATTATAATGATACCAGAAGCAGGTGCTCTGACATTAGCGGGATTTTAGCTGCTTTAGCGGCGAAACGGCTGCAGAGCAGCCAAATCGGGCTAATGGCTGGACTGTTGCGATCATATAAAGATAGAATGGGGTAAGTTATGAAGACATTGACAGTTGCGATACCAAGCTACAACTCGGAGGATTATCTGGAACGTGCCCTGGATTCCCTGATGGGTTTTGAAGATATAGAGGTTTTGGTGATTGATGACGGCAGTACGGACCGCACAGCGGAAATTGCAGACAGCTATGAAAGGAAATACCCTGCGGTGGTTCGCGCCATCCATAAAGAAAACGGGGGACACGGCTCAGGAGTGAACCGCGGGTTGAAGGAAGCGGAGGGCTGTTATTTCAAGGTGCTGGACAGCGACGACTGGCTGGACAAAAAGGCGTTGGGCGAAGTCCTTACGGTGCTCCGCAGGTTTGCGGGGGCGGAGAAAAGCCTGGATCTGCTGATATCCAATTATGTCTATGAAAGGGTGTTGGAGGGGAAGCAGAAGGTAATTTCTTATAAAAATGCGTTTCCCGAGAACACTATGTTTACCTGGGAGGATATGTACAGGCTCCATACCAGCCAGAATATCCTGATGCATTCGGTAATTTACCGGACGCAGTTTTTAAGGGACTGCAGGCTGGAGCTGCCGGAACACACCTTTTATGTCGATAATTTATTTGTCTATCAGCCTTTGCCGAGGGTTCGGAGTATTTATTACCTGAATGTGGATCTGTATCGGTATTTTATCGGCCGGGAGGATCAGTCTGTCAATGAGAATGTCATGATGGGAAGGATCGATCAGCAGCTTTTCGTGACGAGGCTGATGGCGAAGGCGTGGAAGCTCTGTGATATCCCATCGAAGAAGTTAAGTTCCTATATGGTGAAATACCTTGCCATGATGATGACAATCTGTACAGTTTTTCTGATTAAGGCGGGAGATGAGGAAAGCATGAGGAAAAAGGAGGAGATCTGGGGCTTTTTGGAAGAAGAGGATGAAGAAATGTATGCTGCGGTGAAATCCTGTATCCTGGGGCGTTCCATGCAGCTAAAAGGGCGCGCGGGACAGAAAATTATTATTTTGGGATATAAGATTTCAAGGAAAATCTACGGTTTCAGTTAATAAAAAGCAAAAGTTCATGGGGAGGATGGACAGATGATGATGAAGATAAAGGATTGGATTTATGCGCACAGATATGCCTGGCTGGTGGGATATACCGCCATATACCTCTTCTGGTTCCGGCTTTTGGAGACCAGGAAAGGGAGGGAATGGAATACGATCCATATTGCATTGGACGATTATATTCCGTTTGAGGAAATCTTTGTGGTTCCTTATCTGTTATGGTTTCTTTATGTGGCAGTGACCATTGTGTATTTTCTGTTTACTTCTAAGGACGATTTTGTCCATTGTACCCTGTTTTTGTTTACGGGAATGACGATATGCCTTGTGATTTACAGCGTGTGGCCGAGTATCCAGAATCTCCGCCCGGCAAGCTTTCCGAGGGATAATTTCCTGACAGACATTGTAAAAATGCTTTATGTTACCGATACCAGCACGAATGTCTGTCCAAGCATCCATGTCTTTAACTCGATTGGAATCCATATTGCCATCAGTAAAAGCAGGCGTCTGGGGAAAAAACACTGGCTGGTACGCGGTTCGTTTTTCCTGATGGTTTCTATCTGCCTCGCAACGGTATTTTTAAAGCAGCATTCTGTTTTTGACGGAATCTGCGCGGTGGCTTTAAGCGTATTTATGTACCTGATTGTTTACAAGGCAGACTACGAGCATATCTTTGGACACAGAAAGGAAAAGGATGTGCTTGGCACCGGGATTTAATCAGCCTTTCCCCGTAAAAGAAAAAATAAAAATGGGATTTTCGGCAGTTATCATATGGTAGCTGCCGGTTTTTTTTGTATGGCTTGCCTGTATCTGCGCAACATCGGCATCACAGACAGGGAGCGTATGAGAAAGGTTAGCGGCAGCGGCGATCGTTTCTAAGGTAAGGGCGGTAATCACAATGCGGGTTTTTGGATTCTTTTTCAATAGTGCCGTTACAATCTCCGGTAAAGCGCCCGAAGAGCCGCCGATAAAAGCGTGGGTCTGTTTTGGCAGCCCGGCAAAGATATCCGGCGCGCTGCCTTCAATAACGGTAACATTGTCAGCGGCAAAGCGGAGGCGGTTTTTTTCGGTAAGCTCACAGGCGGCTTTTGATTTTTCAATAGCGTAGACTTCCAGATCCGGAGAGAACAGGGAAGCTTCTATCCCGACGGAGCCGGTTCCTGCGCCGATATCATAGAGGACGGCATTTTCAGTAAGCTTTAATTTCGCGATGCTTATCTGGCGGATTTCTTCTTTTGTGATGGGAATCCGCGGGCTTTCCGATTGGAGGAAGGCATGGTTCGGGATATGGCGGGAAAAGAAATACTGCCTGCGTTCTGTTTCCGGAAGAAAAGGGTTGACTGCCAGAAGGCACCACAGCCCTTCTTTCAGCTTTGGCGGGTTTTCAGTAAATTCCTGCGCGCGGATATGGAGAATCTGTTCGTCAGGGTAGGAGAGATTGACGCCCAGATGGAGCATAACGGAACCCATACCGTAAGCAGTCAGTTTCCTGCAGAGCTTTCCAATGTCTTCCCTGCCGCTCAGGAGGGAAAAAACCTTTTCTTTTCTTGCAATGGCATAGATAAGGTTCTGTTTTCTTCCGTGGAGGCTGATTAGGCAGGCGTCTTCCCAGGAAAGCTTCAAGCGCGCGCAGAATGCGGAAACGGAGGAAATACCGCAGAGAAAACGGATATCAAAACCGTGCTCTTTTAAAACGGCAAAAAGACTGCCTGCGTTGCTGTAAAATCCGGTATCCCCGGAAACTAAAATGACGGCATGTCCATACTGTCTGTGGGAAAGTAAAAAATCGCGGACTGCCTGCGGGGAGAAGGAGGCATAGCGCGGTGCCGGAACATCGGAAAAAGCGGCTAACATCCGATCTGCCCCAATCAGGACATCCGCCTGTTTTACCGATTCCAAAACCTCCTGTGTGCAGTTCTTTCTGTTTCCGGCGCCAATACCGGCGATGGTAACTATCATGGCGTTCTCCTTCTTAAAGTTATCTTTCCATAGAGTTCTCTTTTTCCGAGGAATAGCCTCTTGGCGTCACCATAAAACCGTTCTGGCTTCTGGTTTTGGAGTTTCCGATAAAGATGGTTGTGAACATATCAGCAGGATAATGCTCCAGCTCGCTTAAGGTCATGATCTGTTTTTCTTCGCCTTCCCTGGAAATGTTTCTCACGATCCCGCAGACGGTACTGCCGCTGCGGTAGTTTAACAGAATCCGGCAGGCTCTGGAAAGATAATCGTTTCGTTTTTTGCTGGCAGGGTTGTAAAGACAGATAACAAAATCCGCTTCCGCACAGGCGCAGAGACGTTTTTCTATCAATTCCCACGGGGTCATTAAATCGCTTAAGCTGATAAGGGAGAAATCGTGCATCAGCGGCGCGCCTAAGAGTGCAGCGCCGGAAAGCGCCGAGGTGACGCCGGGGATCACGCGGAGCGTGACTTTGGGAAAACCGGCGGAAAGGTTATAAAGCAGCCCTGCCATGCCGTAAACGCCGGCGTCGCCGCTGGAGATCATGGCGGTTGTTTTCCCGCTTTCGGCAGCTTCCAAAGCCATAAGGCAGCGCTTTTCTTCCTGCCGCATAGGGGTGGCAATCAATTCCTTATCGGGAAAACAGGAGCGGATTAATTCAATATATACGGTATAGCCAATAATGACATCGCAGCATTCCAGGGTGCGGAAAGCTTTCATCGTCATATCCTCCACAGCGCCGGGACCGATGCCGACAATATAAAGTGTTTTCATGGGAAGTCTCCTTTTTAACTCTGTAACAGTTCAGCTTGCGCCATTCGCAATCTCGCACTTCGTACTTCAAAGCCTGCTGACGCAGGCGGATTGCTCATGAAATGGCGCTCCCTCAACAGCCGAACCCAGAGGAAAATTTGTGCGAGCACAATTTTCCTCTGAATCCGTCTGTTGGCTGAACTGTTAACTCTATTATATCAGTGGGAAAAGTGCAAGAAAAGTCTTGTTTTCTTCAAATTTCGGTGCTATAATCAATATGGTGTTTTGGTTAATTTGCACAAAGTTTAGCATGTTAAGGGGGATTTCGTATGACAAAACAACAGTATAAAGCGGCAAATGGAAAGATGTTCCCGGTCATGATGCTGATTTTAGGGTATTTCCTGCTGATATTTCTTGCCTCTGTTTTTACGACAGAAATAGGAAACTGGCGGGTATGGGTTCAGATTGCGGCCGTGGCGGCGGCGATCATCACCAGTATCATAGCTTTTTTCAGGGAGCGGGATAATAAGAGCTGTTCCATTGCCATGATGAGCTCCTGTGCGGCGGCTTACGTCGTCATCGTGCTTTTAAACAGATCGGAAGGCTGTTTTATGTATGCGTTTCCGATTCTGTTTATTTCCCTGGCATTTTTAAACAGTAAGGTGACGATGGCAGGCAATGCGGTCACGCTGGTATCAAATGTGCTCCGTATTCTCCTTTACTGGGAAAACAGCCCGGATTACCAGACGGCAGCGTTTGTCAATGTGTTTACCCTGATCCTGGTGGCGGTTGCTTCCAGCATGGTGACAAAACTTTTGCTGCGTTTCAATGAGGAAAACATCAATTCCATCAAAGAAGCGGCGGAGGAACAGGAAAGGGCCGGCAGGAAGATGGCGGAGATTGCGGACAGCATCGCAGATAATTTTACGGAAGCCATGCAGATGGTAGAGCAGTTAAAGCAGTGCGTGGATACCAGTAACTTTGCAGTGGGCAATATTGCGGAGAGTACGGAAAGCACAGCGGAGTCGATCCAGCAGCAGGCGACGATGTGTATGGAGATCCAGCAGATTTCCGATATGGCGGAAAAAGAGATCCGGCAGATGTTAGAGGCGTCGGAAAGGACGACAAAGACAATTTCCGAAGGATCGAGGGAAGTGGAAGAATTAAAGAACCAGGCGGAAAATGTTGCGCAGGCGAGCGATGTGACGGTTCAGGTGATTGGGCATCTGACGGAACAGGTGGACGAAGTCCAGCAGATCACAGGGACGATTCTGGATATCGCCAGCCAGACCAACCTGCTTGCATTGAACGCTTCCATCGAGGCAGCCAGGGCGGGCGAAGCAGGAAAGGGCTTCGCGGTGGTGGCGGAGGAGATCCGGCATCTTTCCGAGCAGACGCAGGAAGCTTCCAATAATATTTCCGGCATTATCAAGGATTTAAACTCCGGAGCGCAGCAGGCAAATGAAAGCATTGAAAATTCCGTGGTTTCTGTCAACAGGCAGAACGAGATGATTGAAAATACCATGCAGCGGTTTGTCAGCATCAGCCGGGAGATGGAGGAATTATCGGGAAAGGTAAAGAATACCGAACAGAGCGTGGCTTCGATCCTTTCTTCTACCGATACAATTTCGGAAAATATTTCCCAGCTTTCTGCAACCAGCGAGGAAGTGGCGGCGTCTTCCAATGAAGGGCTCAGGATGTCGGAGGCGGCAGTAGAGAGCATGGAGGCGTGCAGAGGGGTTCTGGAACAGATTTCCAGGCTTGCACAGGAATTAAAACAGGAGTAAGCTCCCTGTCAGAAATAGTGATTATGAGCGCAGAATTAAAAAATCTTTGGACAAGCGGGGACAGGAAAGAGGAAAATGCTGACAGGGGGCAGAAAAAGCTCCGCTGCGGCTATACGACGGGGAGCTGTGCGGCGGCGGCGGCAAAAGCGGCGGCTTCCTGCCTGCTGGGGGGAATGTCCTGCCGGGAGGTTTCCCTGATGACGCCGAAGGGAATCCTGCTTTGCCTTCCTGTCGGAGGGCTTTCTTTGTCAGAGGATAAAAAAACGGCAGTCTGTTATATCGAAAAAGACAGCGGGGATGATCCGGATGTTACCAATGGGTGCCATGTCTATGCCAGCGTGTCTTTCCAGATCCCGGAGAAATTTTCGGAGCTGCCGGAGGACAACAGGGTCATGATTGACGGAGGGAACGGGATTGGGCGCATAACGAAGGAGGGCTTTGATCAGCCGATAGGGGCTGCCGCCATCAACCGTGTTCCAAGAAAAATGATTACAGAAAATGTGCTGTCTGTCTGTGAGGAGTTTGATTTCCAGGGAAGGCTCTTTGTGGAAATCAGCATTCCGGAAGGGGAAGCGTTGGCAGAAAAGACGCTGAATCCGCAGCTTGGGATTGTCGGCGGGATTTCGGTGCTTGGCACGAGCGGGATTGTGGAGCCGATGAGCGAGCAGGCATTGCTGGATACGATTTACTTGGAACTGCGTGTCCGCGCGGCGCAGTCCAGGGAGTTTCTTCTTTTAACACCGGGAAATTATGGAATGGATTTTATCCGGGAATCCTTAAAGGAATTTCCGGCAGAACAGGCGGTAAAATGCAGTAATTTTATCGGGGAGACACTCGATTATGCAAAAGAGCTTGGCTTTCAGAGGATTCTTCTTGTGGGCCATGCCGGAAAAATTATCAAGCTGGCGGCAGGGATTATGAATACCCATTCCCGCTATGCCGACGCCAGAATGGAAATCCTGGCGGCTTATGCCGCACTGTCCGGGGCAGGACAGGATACGGTGGAGGCTGTCTTAAACTGCACTATGACCGATGCGGCATTTGCAGTCTTAAAAAAGCAGGGGCTTCTGGAAAAGACAATGGAAGCTGTGACCGGAAGGATTTTATATTATCTGAAACGGCGCGTGGGAGATATCCCGGTTGATGTGGTTTATTTTTCTTCCCAATATGGGATTTTGGGGGATACGGTGAAAAGGGGAAAATAATATGGTACATTTTGTAGGGGCGGGCTGCGGCGCGCCCGATTTGATCACGCTCAGAGGAGATAAGCTGATACGGGAGGCGGATGTGATTATTTATGCAGGTTCGTTAGTCAATCCGGAACTGTTAGAGCATAGGAAAGAGGGCTGTGAAATTTATAACAGCGCAGTTATGACGCTGGATGAGACCGTATCTGTGATGGAGGCAGCGGAGAAGGAGCAGAAAATGACCGTCCGCCTCCATACTGGAGATCCAAGCCTTTATGGGGCGATCCGCGAGCAGATGGATGCTTTAAAGGAAAAAGGGATTGCTTATGATATCTGCCCCGGCGTCAGCTCTTTTTGCGGGGCGGCTGCGGCATTGAAGGCAGAGTATACCCTTCCGGGAGTATCGCAGTCTGTCGTGATTACCCGCATGGAGGGGAGAACCCCGGTGCCGGAGAGGGAATCGATCCGCTCGTTTGCCGCCCACGGGGCGACGATGGTGATTTTTTTAAGTGCGGGGATGATAAAAGAGCTGGCAGCGGAGCTGGAGGCAGGCGGTTATGCCGCCTCTGCGCCGGCTGCAATCGTCTATAAGGCAAGCTGGCCGGAGGAAAAGGTGATTCGCTGTACCCTGGAAACATTGGCGGAAACGGCGGAAAGAGAGAAGATCAGGAAAACGGCCCTGATTTTAGTTGGCGGTTTTCTGGGGGATGAATACCGGAAGTCATTCTTGTACGATCCGGAATTCTCGACAGAATACCGGAAGGCGGTTAAAAGGTAACAGTTCAGCTATCAGCTTGATTTGGCTGTTTTGCGTTTCGCCGCTAAAGCGGTTAAAATCCAGCTATGGCTTTGCTGTATGTCAAAAAATAGGAAAATTGTTCTTTGCGAGGAAACTCGACGGTTCAATTTTCCTGTTTTTTTGCCGTATGGCTGAGTTGTTACAGACTAATTGCAGTTTTTTTATAAAAAGGATTGACAGAAGCAGACTATTGTGTTATTGTATTATTCAATTAATACAACAATACAATAATACAATGGAAAAAATCAGGAAGGAGGCGTGGCATGGGATGGGATTTTAGGACGGATCGCCCGATCTATACGCAGCTCCTGGAGCAAATAGAGGTTCGGATTATTTCCGG
>CANREH010000029.1 GCA_947629585.1 uncultured Lachnospiraceae bacterium
CAGAGTATAAACAACAGCCATGTTATTATCATCCGGTACTGAAACCTGGTAGATATGATGAATTCTGGAATGATTATGTAACCATGAACATCTTGGATTTCATGAAGAAATATGCGTCAGAGGAAATTAAGCACAGATTTCATATAGAAATTCCGGCAGATTGTAAAAATGTTGATGAAGTTTAGGCGATAGAATGAGATGAACACAGATACATGAAGTAATTGTATGTGCGCATGCTTTTCGGAAGCTGTCCGATAAATTAATGGAACGTCAAAAGCAGGATAATTGTTTTAATATTTACTATTTTTATTTTGATGATGCATCTATTAAAAAGATGCTTGATGAAATGGAAAGTTTTGATCCTAAAGTAGTTTATCTTGCCAGTTTTATGGGGAAACAGATGCCTGGAAAAATTATTGAAATTGATGGTGGAGATGACACTATCAAATTATATTGAGAGGAGAATGAACAATGACTGAAAGAGAAGAAAAGTTTGAAGCTTTTGTCGAAGATGATTTGCGTAATAACAGAGGGTTAATTATTAACCAGTATAAAGAAAATCTTATATTGATGGATAATCCAATAAAAATGGAAGCATTTCGGCAAAGCTATCTTACAAACATGTTGACGTATGTGACAAGACACTCGGAATTTTATAAAAAATATGAGGATTTTAAATCTATTAAGGATTTTCCTGTTGTAAATAAAGAAATTTTGAAACAGCATTGGGAAGAAGTGTTTGTTGATGAATTTAAAAACAGGAGTGATAATAAGGAGAAAAGGACTAGTGGATCAACAGGAACGCCTTTTCAGGTTTATTGGGATAGACGTAAACATTGCAGAATGATTGCTGACGCAAAATGGTTTGCGCATCTTGGTGGTGTAGAATCCCATGAGAGAATAGTTTGCATGGTTGTAAACGAAAAGGGTGATCGTTCTCCGTTAGAGAAGCAGAAAAGGGATAATGTTTATAATATTTATTGTTCATATTTTGATGATGAATCTATTGCAAAATATTTGAAAGAATTAAATGAGTTAAATCCAAAGATGATAATTGCGTATAGCTCTATGTGGGATGCTATAGCTAATTATATATATGATAATAAGGCAGAAAAATATGAGTTTAATTTGATTTCTATAATGTCTGAGGCTGAAGGTTTGAAAGAACGTACAAGGGAAATTATTGCTGACTATTTTAAGTGTCCGATTTATTCAAGATATGGAAATGAAGAATGTGGAACATTGGCACAGGAAGATGGAAGTGGGTTTGGACATAGAATAAATACAGCAAGTTATTATATTGAAGTGTTAGATATGGATTCAGATGAACCAGTGAAAGATGGGGAGATTGGCAGAGTAGTTATTACAGATTTATTTAATTATGCATTTCCAATTGTGAGATATGAAAATGGAGATTTAGCAACCAGATATGTTGCTAAAGATGGAAAAGAATATTTAAAGGATGTTATTGGCAGAAAAGTAGATATGCTGTATACCACTGATGGGAGAATGGTAAACTGGCTTCATTCTTTGATTTTTTTGAAGAAATACAGAGATATAAAACAATTTCAAATAATACAGAAAACAAGGACGGATTTTACATGGGTTTTAAATACCCATAATTATAATTATGAGCAGTTAATATTGACAGAGGCAACGCAGATTTTTGGCAAGGACAGCAGACATGAATTTCAATATGTAGATGATATTCCAAAGCTGCGAAGCGGCAAGACACAAATGACTGTATGTAAAATTGATCCTGATAAGGAGTTCAAATGAAAATATGTATTGTTAATGCTCACTGGAGCAATCGAGGTGACGAGGCGGCTTTAAGACCGATTTTAAATGAACTATTAAATAAATATGATGATTGTGAAATTCAAGTGATTTTTAAAGACAGTGAAGATGTAAAAGAGTTTCCATACTTTGGAAGAGTAACGCATTTTTCTTCTAAATTTTTACCACATAATTTAGTGCAGATTATATGGGGGGGGGTACTTGCAAAAAGTAAAATTGGTGTGTCTTGTGAAATGCTGGCTGAAATAGATGCTATTTGTAAATCTGACATAATTATTTATGCACCAGGAGGTTCGGTAATATGCGATAGATTTTGGTGGAGAAAACAATTGGAGTATCTTTTGCCGTTTTTATGTGCGAAGCTGTACAGTATACCAATTGTAGTAGCAGCACCTTCAATGGGGCCATTTGAGAATAAAGTTTGGAGAAACTTAATTAGAAAATGGCTGCTTAGCGAAGCAAAGCAATTATGTGTAAGAGAAGGAATTTCTGAGAATTATTTAAGAAACATAGGGGTATATAAAAATGTAGTTACAACAATTGATACAGCTTTTTATGATGAACCTGATGAAAAGAAAAACAGGCAGATTTTAGATGAAAACGAGAAATTGAAGGCGTTTTTTGAAGCATATCCTAAAATAATTGGTATGACACTTAGTAATTTTCTATGGCATGTAGAATACTCAAAGGAGAAACAACGGTTACAAAACATTGAAAAATCAATGAAAGAATTTATTAAAAACAGAAATGATGAAGGAATTGGTGTGCTTTTAATACCACAATTATTTGGAAATCAAAATGATGAAGAGTATTTAATGAATTTTAGATATAATAATACATTTATTTTATCTGAAGTAATGGATACGTATTTTCAACAGTTTTTAATTTCAAAATTATATGCTCATGTAGGAATGAGATATCACTCAAATATTTTTGCAGCAAAAGCGGGAACTCCTTTTATAGCTATTGTCTATGAAGAAAAAATGCAGGGATTTATGAATGACTGGGATTTGAATGAATATTTAATTAGATTGGAAGAATTATCTATAAATTTATTGGAATATAGATGGAATACTTTAGTAAATGATTATGGATTCATTCAAACACAATTAAAAAAGAATCGTGAAATATGGAGAGATAAGGCAGGTGAAACTATTAATACAATTTGCCGTGTTATAGAAAAACAGCTAGCAGATGAAAAATAAATAACAATAGAAATTTAGTAGGGGTATCGGTCTTTGTTTTATTTATGGTGAAATGTTAGCAATCCCTCAAAAATCTGGAGAGCCAAAATATCTGCAATTATAATAAGTATATATGTTATTTTAATGACTTTGGAATAGATAATAAAAAATAGACTTAGAGAAGAGGAATAAAATGATGATCAATGTAACCCGCTCATCCATGCCATCCATGGACGAGTATGTGAACGAAATAGAATCTGTCTGGAATTCCCATTGGCTTACCAATATGGGACCTAAGCATATGAAATTTCAGACAAGCTTGAAAAAATATCTTGGGGTTGAAAATGTGGAGCTTTTCACAAATGGACATATGGCTTTGGAGTTGACTCTTCAGGCTATGAATTTACAGGGTGAAGTAATTACAACTCCATTTACTTTTGCCTCTACTACTCATGCCATTGTGCGTAATAATCTTACGCCTGTGTTTTGTGATATTGATCCTGTTACATATACGATGGATGTGGAGAAGCTGGAATCCCTGATAACAGATTATACATGTGCTATAATGCCGGTTCATGTGTATGGCAATATATGCAATATTGAAGAAATAGAGCGTATTGCACGCAAGTATGAATTAAAGGTTATATATGATGCAGCACATACTTTTGGAGAAACATACAAAGGGAAGGGGATAGGTTCTTTTGGTGATGTTTCATGTTTTAGCTTTCATGCTACCAAAGTGTTTAACAGCATAGAAGGTGGAGCAACGTGTTATCGTGACAAACGGTTTGGAGATGTATTATATGACCTGAAGAATTTTGGAATTCATGGACCGGAGGAGGTTGAGGCAGTAGGTGCTAATGCTAAAATGAACGAGTTTTGTGCTGCCATGGGATTATGTAATCTTAAGCATGTAGATGAAGAGATTGAAAAGCGGAAAACAGTTGCAGAAAGATACAGGGAACATCTGGAAGGAATCGAAGGTATTCAGCTTAATGTATCGCAAAAGGATGTAAAATCTAATTATGCATATTTTCCGGTACTTTTTGATGAAAAACAATTTGGTTCAAGCAGGGCAGAAGTTTTTGACAGGCTGGCAGAGAATGGAATAAGTGCAAGGAAATATTTTTATCCTCTTACAAATACATTTTCTGCCTTTCATGGAATGTATGATGTAAGGAAAACACCGGTGGCGCTGCATATCAGCAGGCGCGTGCTGACGCTGCCGCTGTATGCAGATCTGGCACTGGAGGATGTGGACCGGATCTGTGAGATTATCTTAGGGTGCAGAAAATGAAAAAGTATTTAAAATTGTTGCGCATAAAGCATTACATAAAAAATTTATTGATATTGATTCCGCTGTTTTTTTGGCGAGAAAAAAATCAATGCCCGTGATGAGCGGGTGCAGATAATCCGGTATCTTGTTTTTGGAATGCTTACTTTCTTCATAAGCATTGCGTCGTATTTGTTTTTTGTTCATACCGTGATTCCGAAACCGACAGCCGCAAATGCTGCTTCGTGGACTGTTGCGGTGATGTTTGCTTATTTTACTAACCGGAAGTGGGTTTTTAATGGAAAAACAGGGGTAAAGCAGGAAACAGTATATCAGTTTCTGCATTTTATAGAGGCAAGGTTTCTGACGCTTCTGGCGGAGGAAATCTTGATCTGGCTGTTTATAGAGCAGATCGGCCTGCCCGGTCTTCCGGTCAAGACAGCTGCACAGGGGGCTGTTATCCTGCTCAATTATATCTTAAGTAAGCTGTGGATATTCAAGGAGGATGATAGCCGGATTGAGTGATGACCAGAAGAAGCCGGAAAAATATCTCCCTTCATAATCCATACTTACGTTGTAATATTTTGCAAGAATCAGGATGCTGTCAATCGGTATCTGCGTTTTGCTGCTTTTGTAGTCAGAGTAAGTACGCTGCCTGATATTTAACAAATCAGATAAGGCTTTTGTTAAAAATTCCAGAATGAAGGATAAATATAACATATTAATCATATGGAAGACGATGAAGTGGAAAAAATATATGTTTCTGTTCTTGCTTCCCTGCAAAAAACATTTGATATCCTGGGTGAAAATTCATTTCGATTGATTCGTGCAAATGGGAACAGAAGTCCGATTAATATGAATGTGTTTGAAGTAGTTATGTATTTAATGAGCAAGGTAAAGGCTGAACAACAAAGTGCAAATCAAAAAATACCTGTATTTGTAAATGAATTGAAAAATAATGAAGAATTTCGGGATACGATTGGAGATCACAGGGATAATCGTTTAAAAGTAGAAAAGAGATTTGGTATGATTGATGATTTTTTGGAGGAACTATATGGTTAATAAAATATATATTGAAGGATTCAAGAGTATTTATAAGTTAGAAATGGAGCTAAAACAGTTTACTTTGTTTGCGGGGACAAATTCTTCGGGTAAATCATTATGCATTCAGGCTTTGCTTTTATTGGTTCAGAATTTAGAGAATCAATATGGGTTTAACGGACCTTATGTTTCTGTTGGTGATTATAGAGAAATAAAAAATTTTAATGTTAATTTAAAGCCTGCTCTATTACAATCGTATAGGCAGGCTTACAAGATCAAAAGATAAATATCTTATACTAATGTTAATATTACTTCTATTTCCGGCTTAATTCTTCAATTTTTTTCATTAATTTTGTTTTTTCATCTGCCCATGCAGATTCTTTTTCTTCCCATGCAGCACGTTCCCGGGCAGTACCTATGGAAATACCCCTTAACTCTGCTTCTTGTAATTCTGGCTTGAAAAATTCTCGTAATGCTTCACACATTTCATCATCCCCTCTCAACTTTTTCATTAATGCTTGATTCGCTTCCAAGCTGACCTGCAGAACAGAGTCAGCGCATTCTCGCTCAAACCCAGAACTTAATCCGTTCATAGCCTGTACCAGCCTTTGGATATCCTGTTTTTTTAGGTTTCTGGATAACGCCTGTAGCCAGTCGTGGAGGTTTTCATCCAATTCCTTTGTAATGACGATCTGGACAGGGAAGTGGAAGCCTTCTCTGATATAGTAAATTCCGGCATGGGGGTTCTCCGTTGTGAGTCCTTTTTGCTTTACATACTGGAATAATTTCCGTGGTTTTCGGCAGCGGACTAAGGTAATGGTGACATCGCCTTCGTCAATGCCCTGTCCCGCAGCGCTGTCACCGAAGAAAACCAGCAGATGGGCGTAAGCGAGGACTTTATTGCATGGCGGCTATGAATCCCGGATGCCATTGTATCTTTGTGTCGTTCATAAAGCTTCCTCCATAGATATTTTTCATTATACATCATGGTATCCCATGTTTCAATAGTTGATTATTCAATAAAGTTAAAAAAAGATTTGATGAAAAGATTTCAAGACTTTTTGGAACAGAATAATATTCCGACATGGAAACAGCCAACTAAAAAATTCCATTTTTTCTTGACTTTTTACCTTTCAAATGTTAGAATTTTTGTCGAAAAAAAACAGATTGCATAGATGACGCAAGTAGACCCTGGTACGTAGAAGAATGACGCAACATCGTAATTCTATTTGAGCCATGTCTGTTTGCTTTTTTTATGCGGGAAAGGAAGTATCGTGTTATGGTTGCACAAATTCTGGCAGTTCTTATCTTTGTCGCAATGTTTGCTTTGATTGTGATGGATAAGATCGAGCGGCACATCGTTACGCTGGTGTGCGGATGTCTGACGCTTGTCCTGGTGTTCGGGGCAGCGATGAGAAGTCTTACGGCAGTTATAGAAACCTTGAATGTGAAGAACATTTTTACGGTAGGTTTCTGGTATGCCGCCGGGAGCGCTGAGGAGTCCTCAGCAGGAATTAACTGGGCTACCATCATTTTTATCCTGGGGATGATGGTTATGGTAGAGGGAATGGCAAAGGCGGGATTTTTCCGCTGGCTCTGCATGAAGCTTGCCATGCTTGTTAATTACAAGCCGATTCCTTTGTTTATCGCTTTTATGGTAATGTCAGCGCTGCTTGCTATGTTCATTGACAGTATTACCGTTATTTTATTCCTTGCGGCTGTTACGGTAGAGCTGGCAAAGATGCTGAAATTTGATCCGATCCCGATGATTTTATCGGAAATTTTCTGTGCGAACCTCGGAGGTTCCGCAACGATGTGCGGAGATCCGCCTAACATTATCATTGGTACGGCACTGGGATATTCTTTTGCAGACTTTTTAACGAATACGGGAATGATTGCCGGGATCAGCCTGATTCTTGTAGTGATTTATTTTTACTTTGTCTTTCATAAAGATCTGGCACAGGCGGGAGGAAACAACGTGGATATTGCAAGCCTTCCGAAGCCTTCGGAGGCAATTACCAATAAACGGGATTTTACAGCAAGCTGCATTATTTTCGCCTGTGCGGTTATCATGCTGGTAAGCCATGCGCAGACAGGGCTTACGGTAGCCTTTATCGGGACCTTTATTGCGATTGTCACGCTGCTTGTATTTTTTAAGGATGCTGCGGAGCTTCTTAAAAAAGTGGATTATAAAACGTTATTGTTCTTTGTCGGGCTGTTTATGGTCGTCGGCGGCTTAGAGCAGACCGGGGTGCTGGAACTGATTGCCGCCTTTATCGGCAAGGTCAGCGGCGGCAATATTATGCCGATGGTAGCGATTATTATCTGGGTTTCCGCTATGGCGAGCGCTTTTGTTGACAATATCCCGTTTGCGGCGACAATGGTTCCTGTTATCAAGAGCCTTGCAGAAACGCAGGGAGTTCCTTTGAACACGCTTGCATGGGCGCTGTCTATGGGAACGGACATCGGAGGAAGCGCAACGCCAATCGGGGCTTCCGCCAATGTAGTAGGTACGTCGGTAGCAGCTAAGAATGGTTATATCATCGGCTGGGGAAAATACTGTAAGTCAGCAGCGCCGGCAACAATTCTTGTTGTTTTGGTATCTATGTTGATTATTTTTGTAAGGTACTGTTAATGAATCAGAACGGCAATGTATCGTAATTGCAGGATTGGAGGGAGATTATGGCAAAGCAGGTAATTGTTGCCTTAAGCCGTGAGTTTGGGAGCGGCGGGCATGAGATTGCAGAGCAGATAGCCAAAGATTTGGGGCTTACGTTCTATGACAGGAATATGCTGGATGAAATCGCGAAAGAAAAAAATATCCAGATTGAATATCTGGAAAAATATGACGAGAAGCCGAAAAAAGTACTGTTTTCCAGAAGGGTAGGGGCATATTCCAATTCCATTGAGGAAATTGTCGCCGAAATGCAGTTTGAGTATATCAAAAAGAAAGCGGACGAAGGCGAATCCTTTGTCATTGCCGGGCGCTGTGCGGAAACGGTACTGAAAGACTGCGAAGGGCTGATTTCCATTTTTGTGACAGGGGATATAGATACCAGAATTGCCCGTGTAAAGGCACGTTACCAGATAGGGCAGGAAGAGGCTGTTGCGAAGTTAAAGCGCCATGATAAAAAAAGGCGTCAGTACCATAACCGCCATTCTGACTGGGACTGGGGAGATTCTGAGCATTATGACCTGTGCATTAACAGCACAAGGCTTGGCGTCAGCAAGACAAAGGAAATCCTTGAAAGCTATGTCCGGGCAAGGATGGAGAAATAATTGAAACGGAGTGAATAGAAATTAAGAAGGGGCTGCCGCATTAAGAAATATCAGTTCTTATTGCGACAGCCCCTTTTTGGAATATGGAAAATTTATTTAATTGGTGTTATCTTAAAAATTCCTGAATACATCGGTCTCTTTCTGGAGCTCCGCCGCAATCTGCTGGTTCTCGTTCATACGCCGGCTGACGTTTTCCATATCTTTCACGAGTACCTTCGTGCTCTGTGCCGCCTCGGTGACTCCTTTTGTGCCGTTTCCGATGGCGTTGGTAACGGTTGCTATGGAACCGGCGATTTCGTCTACGGAGTTTTTCAGGGAATCTGTCTTTATGGTAAATTCATTCATGACAGATTCAATGTAAGAAGCGTTTTCACGGTACTGTGCCCCGCTTTTTACAAAGTTTTCAAATTCAGGAAGGATGGAATCCTTCATGTATTCTATCAGGTTATTGGCATTGTCGGCAAGGTTGTGGACGCTGATGGTAATAATGCCATTGATTTCCTGGATATGGTTTGCCGTGGTGCGGCTGGAATCCGCAAGCTGCCGGATTTCTTCCGCGACGACAGCGAAGCCTTTGCCGGCGTCTCCCGCCCGGGCGGCTTCAATGGAGGCATTTAAGGCGAGGAGGTTTGTCTGGCTGGAAATATCGAGGATATCGTTGGTGAGCCCGTTGACCTGCTCTACGCTCTTGCTTTCTTCAATAGCGTGGTTTAGGACAGAGAGGATTTCCTGTACTTTTTGACTGGTTTCTTCCATATTCTGACGGGCATCTTCCTCCATTTTGTCCGCATTTTCTTTCATTTTCTTGGAATAATCATTAATGCTGCTGGACTTATCGGCGATTTCTTCCGCTTCGCTCCTTATGGAGTCCGCATTCTGGTTAATGACGGAAGCGGAAGATCCGACCTCTTCCATAGTGGAAGAAAGCTCGTCGGTAACGGTGGAAAGATCCGAGGTGCTGTTGTTGGAAGTTTTGACGCTTTCCTGTACTTCGGAAACTACCAGTTCCAGCTTTTTGGAATTTTCAATAATCATTTTCATAATACCCTGCAGCTTTTCCATGAAGGTATTGATGCCCTTGCTTAAATCAGCGATTTCGTCATTGGAGGAAATGCTGACGCGCTTGGTTAAATCGCCTTCATTCTTGTCAATGCCCTGGATAATGTCGTGGATTTCACGGCTTGCTTTATTGAGTTTCCGGATTACCAGGAAGAATACGGCATAAACGGCAATTAAAATAGCAATGACGCAGATGGCGATAATAAAGACATTGATTTTGATGGCCGAGCGGTATTCCTTTTCTAAATCGCTGCTTGCAGAAGATGCGCTTGTCTTTGCGGCCTCTACCATGCTGTCAATCTGATTCTGGATTTCATCGCTGTATTGCCGGATAGCGCCGTTGGCAAGGGCAAACGCAGCCTCTTTATTGCTGTTGCCGCTGTATGCTACCAGATTGGCAATCTCATATTTCATGCTTTCATAGTTGGAAATCAGTTTTTTAAAGGAATCGCCGTTTGTTTTCTGGAGATCACTGTCATATTTTTCCAGATACCCCTCTAAAACTTCTTCTTCCTCAAGGATGGAGTTGACAAGCCCTATCATGGTATCGATATCGGTTGCGATAATATGGGAAAGCGCCATCTGATGGACTGCCTGTGTTTCCTTTTGGATATCGCTCAGCTCGGAGATATTGGACATATGCCTGTCGGAAATATCCTCTGCGGTTGCATTTACTTTGCCGAGGTTGACAATCGCCTGAAGGTTGGAACAGATGGACACGAATCCAAGGATCAGGACAGGAACTAAAATGATGATTTTAATGCTTAGCCTGTTTTTCTTATTTTTCAATCTTTTTCCCTCCTTAATTATGGAATGGATTTGTGCGGTAAAATCCATTGCCTGCGCATTCGCTTATCTTTGAGAAGCAAATGAATTGTGAATGCTATTGTACTACCGATGCCGTAATACCGGCTGTTAATGTGTCCATCAAATCCTGGAGCGGCAGATTGTCAGGATTTCCCGCGGCTATCGTATCGGCGAAATTGGTACATGCCGTCCAGTAGCTGTTGCCTACTCTTTGAAGTGTGCCGTATTGTGACTGTTCAATTACGGCGGCGATAGCAGGCACCTGCATAACGGCGTCGGAAGCGGCGGCATTTTTATTGGATGGCCCCTGGTTGATCTCTTCAAAACGAAGCTTTTGATTTTCTTCGTTCGTGATCCATTCGGCAAGCTTATGCGCCCATGCAGCGTGTTCAGAATAGGCGTTTACACCGAACATTTTGTAGCCGGTAAAGGAAGCCATCTGGATCTGTTTTCCATTGCAGGTGTAAGTAGGAAGCTTGCAGGCGCCGTAATCCTCTCCCCATGCTTTTTGTATTTCCGGGGCATTCCATACGCCGCTGATACCGGCAATAATTTTTCCTTTTTTCACGCCTTCGACAAAATTGCCGTCAGGCTGTGCGATAAAACCCGGATTTCCCGTAATATCTAACAGGGATTTTGCAATATCGACGCCTTTAATGTCGCCTTCTGTAGCGTTCCAGCTGCAGTAATTGGTGACGCCGTCTTCATTGATTCCAAAGTCCAGTCCGGTATTTCCAAAGAAGGTGTATAAGTACCACCCGGAATTAAGTTCCATAGAAAATTTCTTTTTCTTGCTTTTACATATGGAAAGGATCTGATCAAGGGTTTCGACGTCAGATTCTGAGAAATATTTTTTATCATAGTACAAAAAGTAGCCGTTGTCAGCGGAATAAGGGTAAGCGTAAATGGTGTCATTATAGGACGCTGCCGCTACGGCTTCTTCCAGATTGGCATTGCGGATTTCTTCCTGGTTAGGGATTGGCATTAAGGCTCCTCCGGCAATCATGCTGTAAAGCTGGTCGTCCGGCATGGAGAAAATGTCCGCGCTGTTGTGGATATCGCCGAGGACGTTATTTCTGGTATCAGCATCTGCGGATTCTTCGACGGTAATGGTAAAATTAGCCTGTCCCTTGTATTCATTCTGAAAGCTTTCTACCATTTTGGCGATAGTCTGGCCGTTAGCGCCTTCTGCCCAGACGGTCAGTTCCACGTCTCCGGATTCTAAAGCTTCTGTGTTGTCTTTCTGCGTTTCTTTTTTGGAGCTGTCTGTGCTTTTTTTGGAATCAGAATTCCCGCAGCCGAAAATGGAAACGGATGCCAGCGCAAGAGATAACCCAAACAACAGGCTCTTTTTTGCGTTTTTCTTTTTCATAGTAAATTCCCCTTTCCTTATGTTAATATTGTAAGAAATTTTAAAAGAAGTTCTTACGGGCAATGTTCTCCTACTTATTATATAAGAACAGTGAGACAAAATCAACAAAAAAAATATAGGTATTGTGTAATTTTTATGAAAAAAGTACAAATTTTTGAATCGCAAAAGCAACGCCGTCTTCTTCGTTGCTTTTGGTGATGTAGTCGGAAACGGCCTTTGCTTCTTTCGATGCGTTTTCCATCGCAATGCCGAGCCCGGCTTCCCTTATCATATCCAGATCGTTTCCGCTGTCGCCGCAGGCCATGATCTGCTCCCGCCGGATGCCCAGCTGTTTTCCAAAACGAACGAGGGCGGCGCCTTTATTGACAGTGGCGGAAGTGATTTCCAGGTTGATAGGAAGTCCGGAAGCGATGGCAATGGAGGAGGAATGTTTTAAGTCATTTCGGATCATGTTCTGGATGTCCGGATCGGGAACCATCAGATTGATTTTTTCAACATCATTTCCCAGCGTTTCCATAAACTTGCGTAAATTTTCCACCGGCTGCCGGGATTTTTTAAAGTAGGGCAGGAGACCGCCTAAATCAACGGTTTTCAAGACATGCTCAAACGCTTCTTTTTCCGTAAAAACGCTGCCGTCGATATAGACGTCGGGAACATACCCTTTTTCTGCAAGGTAATCTACGATGGAAAGCGCCAGCGGAAGGGGCATGGTGTCTTTGTAAACTGCTTCGTGGGTGTGGATGTTGATAATGCGCGCGCCGTTGCTTGTTAAGGCATAGGTAACGCCGGGAATTTCTAAAAAAGCCTCCGGGAGCCCTGCTTCCGGCCGCCCGGTTGCAGGCATGACAATAACGCCTTTTTCCAGGGCGGCGATGATAGCAGAGCGGACGGCAGGGGTAATTTCTTTTTTATCATTGAAAACAGTGCCGTCCAGATCCAGGGCAATCAGACGGATATCATAAGGATAGTTCATGGTCTGCCTCCTTTTTTAAATCAGTATGGTATTAATTTTACTATAATGGGTGGGTGTTTTCAATATTATTAAATAAGATTTGATTGATAAAAGCCGGGCTTTCTGATAAAATGAGAAATACATGATTGGAGGGGCGGTGGATTTTATGAAACGCAGAGATTCGGGACGGGAAATTTAAAGCAGGAGGCTGATGGTATGGAAGAGGATCAAAGGATGATGGAGCTTACGCTGCCGCGGTATTTAAAGGATGATATTGAAAATTTTGTGCAGGGGAAACAATCCGGTTCGTCTTTATTAGATTGTTTATGGGGGGAAGTATATGGATCTATCAATTCTGCATACTATGATAACGAAATTTCAGAAGAGCAGGCAAAGTATTTAAGGAAGGAATATTTGGGAATATAGGCAATATGAAAGTTGATTTTACCGGGAATCAGATAAACAAACTATGGTTAGGGAACGGAAAGAGAAAATCATAGACAGGGCAATGGAGCGGCTGAAATAGAGGAGGATTGGTTTTATATGAGGATTTATTTTATCCGGCATGGCAGGCAGGACAGCCGGTTATGCAATGTCGATGTCCCGCTGTCTGTGGAAGGGCGGCAGCAGGCCGTCCTGGTTGGAAAAAGGCTTGCGTCCTGTCCAATTGACAGAATTTATTCGAGCGATTTGATTCGGGCAAGGCAGACGGCGGAATGTATCCGGGAACAGAAGCTGCTTTTGGGAGAGAACATACCGGAAATTGCAGTCCGTTCCGGGCTCCGGGAGATTGATTTCGGGGACTGGGCAGGGAAAAGCGATGAAGAGATAGAACGGCTTTTCGGGGATTTTAAAAGGCAGCGGGACCGCCTGATCGGGGAGAAGGATCTCGGGTTCCCGAACGGGGAGGACGGGGAAACGGCATGGGCGAGGATCTGGCCGGTCATTTCTGAAATGATTCATTCAGGAGAAGAACATATTGCCGCTGTTTCCCACGGAGGAGCCATCCGGATTTTGCTGGCGGCGCTGTTTGGCAGGGGGCAGAAGGACCGCCTGCGGTTTGTGCTGAATATGGAGAATACGGCTGTTACGGAAATTTTTTATGAGGAAAAGAAGGATCGGTTTTATTTGGAAAGAGTGAATGATTATGCGCATCTGGAGGGTCATCCGGAATTGTTGAGGAGAAACTGGAAATGATTGGAAAGGAGAAATTTATGGGCAGGATTATTTTGGCATCCGGTTCGCCAAGAAGGAGGGAAATCCTTGCCGGAGCGGGCGTGAAATTTGAAGTGTTAGCCCTGGATCATAAGGAGGACTGCAGATGTACGGAGCCGGAGGAGCTGGTAAAGGAGCTTGCCGGGCAGAAGGCGGAGGCTGCGGCGGAGTTTTTGTTAAAAAAAGCTGATTTAGAGGAAGCGGCTCTGGTGATTGGCGCGGATACTGTTGTGGCGAAGGATGGGAAGATTCTGGGGAAACCCGGGACAAAAGAAGAAGCGTTTTCCATGCTGTCGCTGCTGCAGGGGAGCTCCCACCAGGTCTTTACCGGGGTATCGCTTGCTGCTGTGGCAGAGGGGAAGATTCTGGAAAAGTTTTGTTTTGCCGAGGAAACGAAGGTGCATGTCGTGTGTGTGGAGGATGAGGAGCTCAGGGCTTATATTGCCACAGGGGAGCCGATGGATAAGGCAGGCGGCTATGCGATCCAGGGAAAGTTCGGCAGGTATATTGAAGGGATTGAAGGGGATTATTATAATGTCGTCGGATTTCCGTTATGCCGTTTTTTCCGGGAATTGAAAAAGCAGAAGGGAATCCTGGGCAGTTTCCTTGACAAGACAGTGATTCCATGATAAAAAGTTAGTATTAATCAGGCAGGAAGGAAGGAATACTATGTGTGGAATTATCGGTTTTACGGGAATTTTGGATGCGAAAGAGGTGCTGACGGAGGGGCTTTCGGAGCTGGAATACCGCGGCTATGACAGCGCAGGGATTGCCTATGTCCTGGGAGACAGGATTAAGACCGTCAAGACGGCCGGGAAAGTGAACTGTTTAAAGGAAAAGGTGCAGAGAGAAGCGGCGGGCGATCAAACTTCCTGCGGAATCGGGCATACGAGATGGGCGACCCACGGCGGCGTTTCGGATCTCAATTCCCACCCGCATACGGCCGGGAAGGTAACGCTTATCCATAACGGAATTATTGAAAATTATCAGGAGCTGCAGGCGGAGCTTGAAAAGAAAGGAAAGACTCCGGTTTCCCAGACGGATACAGAAATTGCCGCGATGGTTGTAGACGATGGTTATGACGGCGATCCGGTAAAAGCAATCAAAAGGGCGGTCAAAAGACTGGAAGGCGCGTATGCTTTCTGCATTATGTTTGAGGAATTTCCGGGGAGGATTTACTGTATCCGCAACGGAAGTCCGTTAGTGGCGACATATACAGAGAAGGGCGCGGTGATTGCGTCGGATCTGGTGGCATTGATTAAGTATTCCAAAGATTATTTTGTGCTGCCGGAGCATCATATTGCGGAGCTTACGCCAGACGGCATCCGGCTTTTTAATCTTCTTGATCAGGAAGTGGAGCCGAAAATGCTTCATGTCAACTGGGATACGGCGTCCGCAAGAAAAGGCGGCTATGAATATTTTATGCTCAAGGAAATCCACGAGCAGCCGGAAGCGCTGCGCCGCACGATTACGCCGCGGTTAAAAGACGGGCTTCCGGATTTTAGCGCGGATAATATTCCGGACAGTATTTTTGAAGGGCTTCATAAGATTGTGATTACTGCCTGCGGGACAGCGATGCACGCAGGGCTGATTGGAAAAAACCTGATAGAAAAATGGATTCGGATTCCTGTGGATGTGGAAATCGCTTCGGAATTCCGCTACAAGGACCCGATTGTGGATGAACATACGCTGGTTATGACAATTTCCCAGTCCGGGGAAACGGCCGATACGCTGGCTGCGCTCCGTCTGGCAAAGGAAAAGGGAGCAAGGACGCTGTCCATTGTCAATGTCAAGGGCTCTTCCATTGCAAGGGAAAGCGATTATGTGCTTTATACTCATGCGGGGCCGGAGATTGCGGTGGCAAGCACGAAGGCCTACATGGTGCAGCTTGCGGCGCTTTACCTGTTTGCAATGCGGTTTGCTTTTGTTTTGGGGAAAAGGACCGAAGAGCAGACAAAAGCGGTGGTAAAGTCTTTTTTAAACGCAGTCGGGCATGTGGAGAAAATGCTTTCCAGCGACGAACAGGCGGAGGAGATTTCAGAACGTCTTGTAAAAACAGAGGATTTGTTTTTTATCGGGCGGGGGCTTGACTATGCCCTTTCTTGTGAAGGCTCGATTAAGCTAAAGGAGGTCAGCTATATCCATTCCGAGGCTTATGCGGCAGGAGAATTAAAGCATGGAACAATTTCCCTGATTACCGATAATGTTCCGGTGATTGCGCTTGCCACGCAGAAAGATGTCTATGTAAAGATGATTTCCAATGTAAAAGAAGTGCGTTCCCGCGGCGCGAAAGTAATTCTCATAACCACGGAAGACGCCCTTGTGGATGCGTCGCTTTGTGATCATGTCATCACCATCCCTGAAATGGAAGACATCTTTGCCCCATTCTGCGCTGTTGTCGCACTTCAATACATTGCATATTATGCGGCAGTGAAGAGGGGCTTAAACGTTGACCAGCCAAGAAACCTCGCAAAATCCGTTACCGTTGAATGATATGGCTTGAGTCTTATAATTATATATTTATAGAAGGAAAGGAAAACCGCGTATGCGGCGTGGTACAGAAAATGAAATTAACAGGAAGAAGTTTTTTGACACTGAAGGATTTTACTCCGGAGGAAATCAGCTATCTCCTTGATCTGGCGGCGGAGCTAAAGGCGCGTAAGAAAAAGGGGATTACCGGGAATACTTTAAAGGGGAAGAACATTGCCTTGATTTTTGAGAAGCCGTCCACAAGGACGAGATGTTCGTTTACGATTGGCTGTATCGATGAGGGCGGCCATCCGGAATATCTTGGGAAGGATGATATCCAGCTTGGGCATAAGGAGAGCGTGGAGGATACGGCGCGCGTGCTTGGCAGGATGTTTGACGGCATTGAGTTCCGCGGGTTTAAGCAGGAAAATGTGGAGAAGCTGGCAAAGTACAGCGGTGTTCCGGTATGGAACGGGCTGACAGATGAATACCACCCGACCCAGATCCTGGCGGATTTTTTGACGCTTCGGGAGCAGTTTGGAAAATTAAAGGGGCTGAAGCTGGTATTTTGCGGCGACGGGCGCAATAATATGGCGAACAGCCTGATGATTGGGAGCTCCAAGATGGGCATTGATTTTGTGATCCTTGCGCCAAAGGAATTGTGGCCGAAGGAGGAGCTTGTCAATACCTGCCGCGCTTATGCGGAAAGCTCCGGCGCGTCCATCACCATTACGGAAAATATAGAGGAAGTGAAAGGTGCGGACGCTATTTATACGGATGTATGGTGCTCTATGGGCGAGGAAGAAAAAGCGGCGGAGCGCGTGAAGCTTCTGCGTCCGTATCAGGTGAATGCGGAGATGTTTGCAAAGACAGGCAAGGACAGCACGATTTTCCTTCACTGCCTGCCTGCGGTCAAAGGCAATGAGGTAACGGAGGAAATTTTTGAAAAGTATGCAGACGTCGTTTTTGACGAGGCGGAAAACCGGATGCATACGATTAAAGCCGTGATGGTAGCGACTCTGGGGGAGTTAGATGAAGAAGGACAACTTTCATAAGTATTTGTATGCCGGGGTTACGGCATTTCTTGTAGTTGTATGCAGTATTTTGTTTTTTTATGTTTTATATAATACGAAAAATATCAGCAATATTTTCGGCAGCTTAATCAGTATTTTAAAGCCGTTTATTATCGGCGCTGTCATTGCGTATCTCCTGACCCCGGTCAGCAACTGGATTTCCCGGTATGTCATGCGCTTTTTAATCCATATTTCCGGGGAGCGGATGGAGGATATTGTGATCCGCATAAGAGAAGAGGAAGAAGCAGAGGAACTTTCAGAAGAACAGCCGGAAAGCGTTGCGGCGCAGGCAGAAATGACAGTGGAAACGGCGGTGCAGGCGGAAACAGCGCAGGCGGAAACGGAAAAAACGGATAATATCCGGGAAGGCACGAAACAGATACCGCAGCCGATCAGGGCAAAGGTACTGGAAAAGCTTTTCTTCAAAGGAAAAAAAGAGGAATCGGAATTTGTAAAGCGCAGGAGAAAGTATAAAAAACTGGAGCGGATGGCGGATGTGATCAGCATTATTTCCAGCCTGCTGCTGGCGATTGCAGTCATCTATCTGCTGCTTGCTATGGTAATCCCGGAGGTTATGGTCAGTATCAACGGGCTGATTGAGGTATTTCCGAGTTCTGTGTCGGAATTCCGGAAAATTATCCTGAAAGAATTTGAAGGAAATGAGCAGGCTTATAATTATTTAAAGCAGTTTATGGATACGATCAATGATAATATTGAGGAATTTCTGACAAGATACCTCCTGCCGAATATGCAGTCTTTAATGACGAAGGTGTATTCCGGCATTTTCAGCGCGATTGACGTTGCAAAGAATATTTTAATCGGGATTATTGTGTCGGTTTATCTTATGGGCAGGAGAAGGCAGTTCATGGCGCAGGGCGTGCTGGTTTTGAAAAGCATCTGCAGTGAAAAGGTTGCCAATGCCATTTTGGAGGAGCTTACCATTGCCAATACCATGTTCGGCGGATTTATCCGGGGGAAGCTGGTGGATTCTTTGATTATCGGGATTATCTGCTTTGCGCTGATGTCTGTTTTCCGGATGCCGTATGCTCTGTTAATCAGCGTGATTATCGGCGTGACAAACATTATCCCGTTTTTCGGGCCGTTTATCGGGGCGGTTCCAAGCGCGTTTTTAGTGCTGATTTCCGATTCCAGCGGGTTAAATATCGCAGGCTGTATTTATTTCCTGATCCTGATTTTGGTGCTGCAGCAGTTCGACGGGAATATTTTGGGACCGAAAATCCTGGGAAACTCCACGGGGCTTTCCAGTTTTTGGGTGCTGTTTTCTATCCTGTTGTTTGGCGGGCTGTTCGGCGTCCTGGGAATGGTTATCGGCGTGCCGTTATTTGCCGTGATCTATGATCTGGTGAAAAAATCCGTGGAGAAGTCGCTGGCAAAGAAAAATAAGTCAGAGGAAATGGAAAAATACAGGCGGAGATTCCACAGTGCGGAGTGAACTCCATTATGCAAAGGCGTTTTTGGAAAAATAGGGAAAGAGATAATAAAAGTTTAGAGAAAGGAAAAAACTGCAGGCCATGCAGCATGGTACAAATTTATGAAAGTAAACGGAGAAGAGAAGGCATTGGAAAAGGAACTGTCTTTGGCGGAGTTTTTAAAGCAGGAAAACTATATTCCGGAGCAGATTGCCGTGGAGAGAAACGGGGAGATTGTGCCGAAGGCGGAGTATTCGACGGTCATGCTTGACGGGGAAGACGTGCTGGAAATCGTCCATTTTGTCGGGGGTGGCAGCTCATGCTGATGGCAGTCACCAACCGTTTTCTCTGTGAGGAGCCTTTCATCGAAAGAGTGAAAAAAATTGCGGAGGAAGGAAAGGCGGATTTCCTTCTGCTCCGAGAAAAGGATCTGCCGCAGGAAGAATATTGTGCGCTTGCTAAAGAGTGCCGGGAGGTTTTGGAAGGCTCTCCGGTCAGGCTGATTCTTCATTCGGATATGGAAACGGCAGAAAAGCTCTTTATCGATGCAATTCATTTTCCGTTTTCTGTATTTAAGGAGACGTTCCTTCCGCTGCCGCCGGAGAAAAAGGAGCTCTTTTCTCTTGTCGGCGTATCGGTACACAGTGTGGAGGAGGCGGTATTTGTTGAGAAAAACGGGGGAAACTATCTGCTGGCAGGGCATATTTTTGCGACGGATTGTAAAAAAGGGCTTGCACCGAGAGGACTGGCGTTTTTAAAAGAGGTTTGTGACAGGGTAACGATCCCTGTTTATGCGATTGGTGGGATCGATTGGGAAAAAATCCCGCTGGTTTTAAAGGCAGGCGCCAGAGGCGCCGCCATGATGTCGGGTTTTATGAAAGATTCAGGCTTGTAAATACTCGTCCGATCAAGTACAATAGAGAAGGAAGATAAGCTTTTTATAGTGTTGAGGGGAGGAGGGATGTTATGGCAGCATTATACTGGCTGATAGCGATTGCGGTTTTGCTGCTGATTGAGATTTTGACACTGGGGCTTACCACAATCTGGTTTGCGGGCGGCGCATTGACTGCATTTTTAATAGCGCTGGCGCAGGGTTCCTTTTATCTGCAGATGGCGGCCTTTATTGTCGTTTCTTTTGTCCTGCTGCTGTTTACGAGGCCGGTGGCATTACGGTATTTTAACAATGCAAGGACAAAGACCAATGTGGATGCCGTTATCGGGGCAGAAGGAAGGGTTTTGGAGGAAATCAATAATTTTAAGCAGACGGGGAGAGTGGATGTAAACGGGCAGGAATGGACGGCAAGGCAGGCGGTCCAGGGTTCGCCGGAGGAAAGCATCCCTGCGGGGGCTTTGGTGATTGTGGATCAGGTTTCCGGCGTCAAGCTGCTTGTGAAGCAGAAAAAGGAAGCTTAAAAAAGACTGGAAAATAAAATAGAGAGAGGAGAAAAGCCAAAGACAGTAAGCATTGGCAGTATAGGTTATGATTTATCTTATTATTATCGGGTTAATTATTATTTGTATTTTTGCTTCCTGCGTGAAGATTGTACCACAGGCGCAGGCGTTTGTCATGGAGCGGTTAGGCGGTTATCAGGGGACATGGAATGTCGGGATTCATATTAAGATGCCGTTCATTGACCGTGTGGCAAAGCGTGTTATTTTAAAAGAGCAGGTTGTGGATTTTGCACCGCAGCCGGTAATTACGAAGGACAATGTCACAATGCGGATTGACACGGTGGTCTTTTTCCAGATTACCGATCCGAAGCTGTTCGCTTACGGCGTGGAGAATCCGATTATGGCAATCGAGAACCTGACGGCGACGACGCTCAGGAATATTATCGGCGATCTGGAGCTTGACCAGACGCTTACTTCCAGGGAAGTCATCAATTCCAAGATGCGCGCAAGCCTTGACGTGGCGACTGATCCGTGGGGGATTAAGGTGAACCGCGTGGAGCTTAAAAATATTATCCCGCCTGCGGCGATTCAGGACGCGATGGAAAAGCAGATGAAAGCGGAGCGGGAACGGAGGGAAGCCATTCTCCGTGCGGAGGGCGAGAAGAAATCTACCGTCCTTGTTGCGGAAGGAAAGAAGGAATCCGCCATTCTGGAAGCGGAAGCGGAAAAGGCGGCTGCGATTCTCCGCGCGGAAGCGAAGAAAGAAGCGGCGATCCGGGAAGCGGAAGGACAGGCGGAGGCGATCCGGGCGATCCAGCTTGCCAATGCGGACGGTATCCGTTTCTTGAACGAAGCGGCGCCGGGCGACGCGGTGTTACAGTTAAAGAGCCTGGAGGCCTTTGCAAAAGCGGCGGACGGAAAGGCGACAAAGATTATTGTCCCGTCCGAGATTCAGAGTATCGCAGGCCTTGTCAAGTCGATTGCCGAGGTGGGCGCTGATGATGAAAAATAAAAATAAAAAATAAACGAATGGGGATTCAGAGGAGGTAAACAATGGAGCAGAAATTGTATGATTACATGGATTGGGCGGAAATTGAGGCAATACTTTATTCGGAAGAGGACAACCCGCATAAAGTCCTGGGGCCTCATGTCATGGATGCAGGCGTTGCAATTCAGGTGTATGATCCGACAGCGGCGTCGATTTCCATTGAGGTAGAGGGAAAGCAGAAGCCTTATCCGATGGAGGAAGTGGAACTGGACGGGCAGGGAGGATATTTTGCCGCCCTGGTTCCGGGAAAGAAGATTCCGGAGTATACTCTTTTAGTCACACATGATAATGGAGAGGTAGAAACAAGAAAAGATCCGTATGCCTTTGAGCCGGTGATTGACGCGAGGGATATGCAGCGTTTTTCTGAAGGAATCCATTATGAGATTTATGAAAAGCTGGGCGCGCACCCGATGACAGTCAACGGCGTTGACGGCGTTTTATTTGCGGTCTGGGCTCCGAACGCCATGCGCGTGAGTGTCGTGGGAGATTTTAATTCCTGGGACGGAAGGAGACACCAGATGCGCCGCCTTGAGGATTCCGGTATTTTTGAGCTGTTTATTCCGGGAGTGATAGAGGGGGATCTTTATAAGTATGAGTTAAAAGTAAAAGGCGGGCTGCTTTCCATGAAGGCCGATCCTTACGGTTATGTCTGTGAAAAGCGCCCGAATACGGCGAACCTTGTCTGGGATATCAGCAAATTTGCCTGGAATGATGAGAAATGGATGGAACAGCGCAAAAATGCGGACTGGAAGAAAGAGCCGATGATGATCTATGAGGTTCATCTTGGTTCCTGGAGAATGCCGGAGACAGATGAAGAAGATGCCTTTTATAATTACCGGGAAATTGCGCCGATGTTGGCTGATTATGTGCAGGAAATGGGGTATACGCACATTGAGCTGATGCCGGTCATGGAGCATCCGCTGGACGAATCCTGGGGGTATCAGGTGACGGGCTATTATGCGGCGACTTCCCGGTACGGCACGCCGGACGATTTTGCGTTCTTTATGGATTATATGCACCAGAGAGGGATCGGCGTGATCCTGGACTGGGTTCCGGCGCATTTCCCGAGGGATACGTTCGGGCTTGCCACGTTTGACGGCACCTGCCTTTATGAGCATTTTGATCCAAGACAGGGGGCGCACCCGCACTGGGGGACGTTAATCTATAATTACGGCCGCCCACAGGTAGCCAATTTCCTGATTGCCAACGCCTTATTCTGGGTGGAGAAATATCATGCGGACGGCATCCGCATGGATGCGGTGGCTTCCATGCTGTATCTGGATTACGGAAAGAACGACGGAGAATGGGTTGCCAATATGTACGGCGGCAATGAAAATCTGGAAGCGATGGCACTGCTTAGAAGGTTAAGCGAGGTATTCCATGACAGAAAGGACGGGGCTCTCCTGATTGCAGAGGAGTCAACGGCATGGCCGAATGTGACAAAACCGCCGAAGGAGGAAGGGCTTGGCTTTGACTTAAAGTGGAACATGGGCTGGATGAATGATTTCACGGATTATATGCGCTGCGATCCGCTCTACCGCAAGGGAAGGCATGGGGAAGTGACGTTCAGCATGATCTATGCGTACAGTGAGAACTTTATTTTAGTGCTCTCCCATGATGAAGTCGTGCATGGCAAAGGCTCCATGCTCAATAAAATGCCGGGGGACGACGAGTCCAAATTTGCGAATCTGCGGGCGGCATACGGCTTCTTTATGACCCATCCGGGCAAGAAGCTTCTGTTTATGGGACAGGAATTTGCGCAGCGCAGGGAATGGTGCGAGAAGCGAAGCCTGGATTGGGAGCTGCTTGATGAGGAAGAACACCAGCAGATGCACAAATATGTCAGGGATTTGATCCGCTTTTACAAGGATTATCCGGCGCTTTATAAAGAGGATTTTGACAGCGAGGGCTTTGAGTGGGTCAGCGCGATGAATGCGGACGACAGTATCCTGACCTTTGTGAGAAAAACAGGGAAGCCGGGCGAGGATCTGTTCGTAGTTGTCAACTTCACCCCGGTGGTGCATGAGGATTATCTTCTGGGCGTTCCGTATGCGGGCAGATATAAGGAGACATTCAACAGCGACAACACGATTTACGGCGGGCAGGGATATGTGAATCCGCGCGCAAAGCAGTCTAAGGAGGAGGAGTGCGACGGAAGGGAAAATTCCATCCGCGTGACCGTTCCGCCTCTGGGCATTTCCGTATACCAGTGTACGCCTGCGCCGAAGAAAACAAAAGCTTCCGCAGGAAAAGCAGGCGAAAAGAAAACAAAGGCTTCCGCGGGGAAAGCAGACGAAAAGAAGACAAGGGCTTCTGCAGGGAAAGCGGACGGAAAGAAAGAGAAAGCTTCCGGCGGGAAAACAAAATAGGAATACAAAGGAATCGGAGGGAAAGCGATGTTTCCAGGGTTAAAAACGCTGTTTCTGGCAGCGGATACAAATGATATGACAGGAGCGGAGCAGGTTGTCAGCGAGACAGTGGAGGAGACAGCCAAGACGGTAGAGGAGACGGCAAAGTGGATTGCAGATATCATGCCGACAGTGAGACATCTTGCATTTTTAATTATAGAATGTATCATTATCTACGTCATTGGAAGAAAGCTTATCAAATGGATTTTAAAGATTGTCAACAAAACCTTTGAAAAACGGCAGACAGAGCTTAGTATCGCAAGGTTTATGGACTCGTTTATCAATGTGGCTTTAAATGTGGTTCTGGTGATTATCATTGCCGGGGTTTTGGGGGTCAACGGAAGCTCTGTGATAGCGATTGTCGGTTCGGCGGGACTGACAATAGGTATGGCGCTGCAGGGAAGCCTTTCCAATTTTGCGGGCGGTATTTTAATTCTTCTTTTAACGCCGTTCCGGGTCGGCGACTATATCAGCGTCCCGGGAATTGGGGAAGGCGTGGTAACGTCAATCCAGATTTTTTATACATATGTATGCACGGTGGACAACCGCATGATCATTATCCCGAACGGGACGCTTTCCAATGCCAGCGTAACCAATGTGACGCATGAGCCGACAAGAAGGCTGGACATGACAATCTCGGTGGATTATGACTCGGATATTGACAAAGTCAAGGCAGTCTTAAAGGACATTACGGACGGCCAGGAAATGATTCTCAGGGAACAGCCGGTTGATATCTTTATCGATCGCTTTGATGAGAGCGCGATTACCTTTGGCGTCAGGATGTGGGTCAATGCGGAAAATTATTTTGCACTGAAATGGAAAATGCAGGAGGATATGAAAGCCGCGTTTGACAGAAACGGGATTTCCATTCCGTTTAACCGGGTGGATGTATCTGTGGTTTCTGACAGCATTTCTGACAGCAGGAAAAAAGAATATCCGCTGTAAAGCAGGAAAAGGCCGGGGCTGATGCCCGCTGCGGACGGTGGTAAACATGACGGAAAGTAAATTGTAAATTTAAGAAAATGATAGGAAAGGTGTGGTAAGAGTATGAAATTTTCAAGTTCTGTATTTGGCAAGACAAAAGATGGGAAAACAATCACAAAATACTGTATGGAGAACAAGAACGGCATGAGGGTTGAGGTCATCAATTACGGGGCGTGTATCCAGAGTATTTTTGTCCCGGATAAGGACGGGAAGCTGGACGACGTTGTCCTGGGCTTTGATGATGTGGCAGGATACGAGGTCAATGGAGCAAACCACGGCGGCTTTATCGGGAGGCATGGAAACCGTATCGGCGGCGCAAAGTTTACGATTAACGGCGTGACCTATGAGCTTGAAAAAAACGACGGAAACAACAACCTTCACGGAGGATTCAAAGGATACCATAAAATGATCTATGAGGCGGAAGTAAAAGAGGACGTGGATGCCGGATCGGTAGAGTTTTCGAGGGTCAGCCCGGACATGGAGCAGGGATTCCCGGGAAACCTTGACATCAGCGTGACCTATACGCTTACCGACAATAACGAGCTTGTGATTGAGTATTTTGCGGTTTCGGATAAAGACACGGTTGTAAACCTTACCAACCATTCCTATTTCAATCTTGCAGGGCAGGCAGCAGGGAAGATTCTTGACCATAATGTCTGGATAAAAGCCAATGCCTTTACGGTGACAGATGAGGATCTGATTCCGACAGGGGAATTGGTGGATGTCACCGGGACGCCGATGGACTTCCGCACCAGGAAGAAAGTAGGCCAGGATATCGGCGCTGATTATGAGCCGTTAAAGATTGCCGGGGGCTATGACCATAATTACGTCCTGGATATCAGCGGCGATGAAGTAGAGAAAGTGGCAGAGCTTACCGAGGACACGACAGGAAGGAAGATGGAGGTCTTTACGGATATGCCGGGAATGCAGTTTTATACCGGGAATTTCCTCACCGGGGAAGAGACAGGAAAGGGCGGGAAAGCCTATGGCAAAAATGAAGGGCTCTGCTTTGAAACGCAGTACTTCCCGAATGCGTGCAATATTGAAAGCTTCCCAAGCAGTATCTTAAAGGCACATCAGGAATATGAGCATGTGACGATTTATAAATTTTCCGTTCAGTAGGTGATTAAATGTAACAACAGTTCAGCCATCAGCTCGATTTGGCTGCTTTGCAGCCTGTTTTGCCGCATGGCTGAACTGTTAGGTTAAAATTTCTTTGGGGCGGCCCGTTTGCGGGAATTAACCCTCTTTTACCAGCACCCGTTTGCCTTCAAAAGCGAAAGCGTAATTCCGAATAATTTCTTTTGAAAAGCCTCTGGCAGTCAGTTCTTCCGCATATCTTTTTTCTTTCATCTGTTTAAGCCCTGCGGCAGCAGTTTCCTCTAAAGAATTTTCTTTCTTTGGATTGAAAACTTTGAACTCAAGAATAAAAGCAGGATTCCCTTGATTTATACAGAAAAACAGTCTGCTTTGCAACAGCCGAACAGGAGCGGACAATGTCCGCTCCTGTTCAAAAACAAACATAAAAAAGAGGAGAAACCTGATAGAGGGGAGGAACTATCAGGTTTTATTATGAAAAAAAACTGATTAGCTGCTCAAGAAATGAATTCACATTGATTTCACTTCTGGAATATAGTATAGTAGAAATATATGAGGGCAGTATGGATATAATGTGAATAATTATGAACAAAGTGTAAAAAGAAAATTCAAAAAGTGAAAAGATTAATTGCGGTCCGGGAGAGTTTTTATGACAAGCGAATTTAAAAAATTATTGAGCAGGGAGTTCGGAAAAGAGGAATACAATGCGTATTTTGAATACACGAGCCGGGTGTTCCAGAGAAAGAGGCTGGAGAAGGAAGAAACCAGGCTGATGCTGTTAAGAGAGGAAAGCCTGCTGAAAACTTATGTGTTTCGGAACATGGAAGAAATTTTAAACCACAGGACGAAAAAGCAGCTTTATAAAAGCAATGAACGGCTTTTAGAGTGTATGGAAGTGACGATGGATATCAATGGAGGCTTTTTTATGGTGTTCATCGCCTATCTTCTGAGTTCCTTTATGCTGCTTACCCTGTTTTTACAGCCGGTGGTCTCTATCACAGCCATGTGCCTTCTGACGGCTGTTTTCCTGCATAAAGCTATGGAGTATATTGTAAATAAGTACTGTTATGTGGACGCGTATTTGATTTTGATCTATAAAAATGTGCTGAAAAAACTGCTGGAGTGAGGGTGGTATATAACTTTATAACAGTTCAGCCATCAGCTCGATTTGGCTGCTTTGCAGCCTGTTTCGCCGCTAAAGCGGCTAAAATCTCGCTTCTGGACTGCGCCATATGTCAAAAATAGGGAAATTGCCCCCTTATGAGTAAACTCAATGGTTCAATTTCCCTATTTTTGCCGCATGGCTGAACTGTTATATAATTTTGTTAAATTTTCACAAAATTAGTGGAAATATCTCGGATTCTATGGTAAAATATTAGGGTCAATATGACAACTAATCAGGAGAAGGTGAGCCGTTTTATGGCGGTGAAGCTTGCACGGAATAAATTTGGCGGATTTCGTGCATTTATGCGCGGGAAGCGCAGGAATGGAGGAAAAAATGAAAAATATTGTTTTTGTAGCATCGGAGTGCGTACCATTCATAAAAACAGGTGGTTTGGCAGATGTTGTTGGGGCTTTGCCAAAGATGTTAGATAAAAATGAGTTTGATGTACGTGTCATTATACCGAATTATACTTGTATTCCCTGGGAGTACCGCAGCCAGTTTGAGTATGTACATCATTTTTATATGGATCTGGGAGATCGTTTCCAGGATGTCCATGTCGGCATCATGAAATATGAAAAAGATGGCATTACATACTATTTCATTGACAATGAGTTTTATTTTAACGGCTCTACTCCATATGGGGATATCCGCTTTGACATTGAGAAGTTCTGCTTTTTCAGCAAAGCGGCACTTGCGATCCTTCCGGTCATCGGGTTCCATCCGGATATCATCCATTGCCATGACTGGCAGGCTGCGCTTGTCCCGGTGTATTTAAGGACGCTGTATAAGTATAATGATTTCTTCTATGGGACGCGCACAATCATGACGATCCACAACTTGAAGTTCCAGGGAATCTGGGACATCAAGACGTTCCGTTATCTGACCGGACTGCCGGATGAAGTGTTTACGCCTGCGAAGATGGAATACAAAAAAGACGCCAATATGTTAAAGGGCGGCATTGTCTATGCGGATTATGTGACGACGGTAAGTGACACCTATGCAGGGGAAATCCAGATGGCTTATTATGGCGAGGGGCTGGATGGGCTTATGAGAAATTATAACAATAAGCTCTGCGGCATCGTCAACGGCATCGATTATGAGATTTTCAATCCGGAAACGGATAAGCAGATTTATAAGAATTACACGAAGGAGACATTGGAAGGCAAGAAAGAGAACAAGAAAAAGCTCCAGGAAGAGCTGGGAATGCCGGTGGACGAAGGTAAGTTTATGATTGGCATCATTTCGCGGCTGACCGACCAGAAGGGGCTGGATCTTGTGAACTGGGTGATGAACAGCATTATTGATGAATTTACGCAGTTTGTCGTTATCGGTACAGGGGATGCGCAGTATGAAAATATGTTCCGTCATTATGAATGGTCAAGGAAAGGGCAGGTGTCTGCCAATATTTACTATAATGACGAGAGGGCGCACAAGCTGTATGCGGCGGCGGACGCCATGCTGATGCCTTCGAGGTTCGAGCCGTGCGGCCTGACACAATTAATTTCCCTCCGTTATGGCACCATTCCGATTGTGCGTGAGACAGGCGGCCTTAAGGATACGGTCATTCCTTATAATGAATATGAAGGAACTGGCACCGGATTCTCTTTCCACAATTACAATGCGGATGAAATGCTGAAAGTAATCAATTATGCGAAAAAGGTATACTTTGAGACAAGGGATGCATGGGATGCCATGGCGGTCCGCGGTATGGAAGCTGACTTCTCCTGGGCAAATTCCGCAAAGAAATACGAGGATTTGTACCGCAGGCTTACCTGGTAAGCTTTCACAGCACGTTCAATAAGATAAAAATAAAGAAATCCAACATAAGCTCTGGGCGCGGCTATGCCGCGCCTTGTGGTTTTCAGGAGCGTAAAGTGCGGAGAATCTATAATTAAGATAATTTATTAATTTATAGGAGATTAAGAGTGAAAAAAATAATGTAGGAAAGAAAGGAAAAGCCAGAGGTATGATACAGTATATGACAGATTTTTCTTTAGATGAGGTTTTGGTTACGAATGAATATTATGATAATGCACTGCAGAAGGAAAATGCCTACCTGACCAGCTTTGACACGGACAGGCTGCTTGCAGGTTTTCGCATTACGGCGGGGCTTGATACCAGAGGCGCAAAGCCTTATGACGGCTGGGAGGCGACCTTGATTGGAGGACATGCGGTCGGGCATTACCTGACAGCCTGCGCACAGGGTTTTCAAAACTGCGGCACAAAAAAAGAAGACAGAGAAAAGCTTTTTGAAATCCTGACGGTCCTCTGTGACGGCATGAAGGAATGCCAGGATCACAGCAAGGGGAAAAAAGGGTATCTTTTTGGCGCAAAGATGCCGGAAGGGATGACGGCAGAGTTCCAGTTTGACAATGTGGAGCAGAATAAGACCAACATCAATACCGAGGCCTGGGTTCCCTGGTATACCATGCATAAGCTGATTGCCGGACTGGTGGACGTTTATAAGCTTGCGGGCATTGAGACGGCAAAAACAGTGGCTTCGGCGCTGGGCGACTGGACTTATGATCGGTGCAGCAGATGGACGAAGGAAACGCAGGAAACTGTGCTGAATATTGAATACGGCGGAATGAACGACTGCCTGTATGAGCTGTATAAGATAACCGGAAAAGAAGAACACAGGCTGGCGGCACACTGCTTTGACGAAGTAAGCTTATTTGAGGCGGTTAAGACAAAAGCAGAAAATGTCTTAAATGACCGCCATGCCAATACCACCATCCCGAAATTTCTGGGTGCCCTTAACCGTTACCGGACAGTTGGAGATAGGGACTATCTGGAATATGTGAAAATATTCTGGGACATGGTGGTGGACAGGCATACCTATATCACCGGGGGAAACAGCGAATGGGAGCATTTTGGGCGGGATTATATCCTGGACGGGGAGCGCACGAATTGTAACTGCGAGACCTGCAATACCTATAACATGCTTAAGATGAGCCGCGAATTGTTTAAAATTACGAAGGACAGGAAATATGCAGATTATTATGAAAATACCCTGATTAACGCCATTTTATCCTCCCAGAACCCGGAGACAGGCATGAGCATGTATTTCCAGCCGATGGGGACGGGCTATTTTAAGGTTTACGGGACGAGATTTGATAAATTCTGGTGCTGTACCGGGAGCGGGATGGAGAATTTTACCAAGCTTGGCGACAGCATTTATTTTAAGGAAGAAAATAAGGTGATTGTGAACCAGTACGTAAGCTCGGAAGTACTGTTAAAAGAAGCAGGCCTTAAGCTGGTGCAGAAATCAGGGATTCCGGACAGGAATGAAATTAAATTTACCGTAGAAGCGTTGGGAGAAAAAAGAAAAGACTGTTTCCTTATGCTCCGGATTCCGGACTGGGCAGCAGGAGAAGTGAAAATTGTGGTAACAGGACTGGGAAAAGAAGAAGCTGTTGATACCGGGGATTCCGGAAAAGCTGTGATAAAAGAAGCGGTTTATACAGCAGGCAGAAAGGAGGATTACGCTGTTATAAAAGAGCCGCTTTCTCCGGGAATGGAGATCCTTGTGAAAATTCCTATGGAGGTCCGCGCGAAATCGCTTCCGGACGGGCAGGATGTGTATGCCTTCCAGTACGGGCCTGTGGTCTTAAGCGCGGAGCTTGGTACGCAGGATATGCGGGAAACCGTGACGGGAGTGATGGTGACAATCCCGGCATCGAAAAAGGTGGACAGGGAATATATCACTATACAAAAATCCTATGGGGATGTTGCTTCTTATATGGAAAATATTGCGGAACATATGGTAAAAGTTCCGGGAGAGATGGAATTCCACCTGCAGGGTACGGACGCAGATGCGCTTGTCTTCAGTGCGCATTACCGCCAGTATAAGCAGAGGTACGGCATTTACTGGTACTTCCGCATGGAGGGCGATACGGGCTCGGAAGAACGGATGAAGGCGCTCAAAAATGCGGAAAATCTGGAAAATGCCCGATTGGATACCGTGCAGCCGGGCTATGGGCAGTATGAAAATGATGAGCTTCATAACATGGAAGAACATCTTTCTGTCGGCGATACCAGCGACGGGACTTCCCGTTATGCGAAAATGGGCGGATATTTTGCTTACCGCATGAAAGTAGCTCCGGGAGAGGAAAACTATTTAAAAGTCAGCCTGAAAAAAGCCGATAACGGAAAACGCCTGCATATCACGGCAGGGGACGCCGTTATTTACAATGAAGTGCTTAACTATGAAGGAGAGCAGGAGGGATATGATGTTATCATCTGCGTGCCGGAGGCTGTTATAGAAAAATATGCCTTTGAGGTAAAGGCAAACGGCGAGAATGCGACTGTGGTAAGGTTCTTGTTTGAGGGAGAAAAAGGAAGCGACTCGCCGAGGCTGTCGTCATTTATCTATACGCTGAGGAGTATGGGAGAGTAAAGATAGGGAGTGGTATTGTCGTGAAAACCGCAGGAGAAAAACAGCGGTTATTATTGAGGTAGAAATAAGAAATATTTGCGATAGCAGTTGCTTTTTTGAAAATAGTAGAGTAAAATAAAGGAAGTGATATAATTCAGATAAAATTATGATAAGGAGTGAGAGCATATGCTGCAGATCAGACCTGTTTCCGATTTAAGAAATAAATTTCCTGATATTGAGAAAATTGTAAATACGGGTGAACCTGTATATTTGACAAAAAACGGATATGGTGCAATGGTGGTACTCAGTCTGGAAGAATATGCAAGGCTGACAGATGGAGCAGAGGCTGAATTAGATAAAGCGGATAGACTTGCGGCAGAGGATGCCGCGAGGATGAGTCACGAGGAAGTTTTTGGAAAATTGAGGAGAAAAATAAATGCTCAGTAAAAAGTACAGATTGAGTTATCTGCCGCTTTTTTATGAAGATCTCGATGAAAAGGTCACTTATATTGCTGAGGTACTGAAAAATCCAAAGGCGGCGAATGACTTATTGGATAAGGTAGAAGCTGCTATTATGGAGCGGCTTCCGGTGGCAGAATCTTTTGAGCCATATCATTCTATTCGGAAGCGTAAATATCCCTATTATCGTATTTATGTAGATAATTATGTAGTTTATTATGTTGTAATAGATGATAATCCGGATGATTTGGTTATGGAAATTAGAAGATTTCTCTATAATGGTCAAAATAGGGATAAGCTGATTTTGCAGCGAGAGCCATGACAGGGATATCAATGCCGCGAGGTCTAAGACAGATAGCAGAAAAGAAACAATAGGGCAGGATCTGGCACAATCTTTGGGCGGTGCCTTTGACTGCCCGAATTAACGCCTTCTTGTCCCGATTTTCACAGAAAATCGGGACAAGAGATAATAGGAAGCAAAACATAGAAACGAGGTCGATGAAGCAGGAAGCCCATTGGCTTTTAGACAATGGCAGTTCACAGTTGAGATAAGCATGGTTTATGAAAAAAGTTTTTGCCGCATAGCTGGATATGGTTATGCGGTTTTTTGTTTTTTAAAGAGATAAAATTATGAAAAAAGGAAGGATTAGACAATGAAAAAGAAAATGATAAAACGGATAATTACAATGGAAATGATAAAAAAATATAAAATCTATTTAAGAGAAGAGGAAAAAAGCCGGGCGACAATAGAAAAATATGCCCGCGATTTGAAAAAGCTGATTCAGTATGCATCAGGGCGGGAAATTACAAAAAAACTGATGATGGATTATAAGGAAAGCCTGCTTGAAATGGGCTATAAGGCCAGCAGCGTTAATTCCTACCTGGTGGCGGCAAACCGCTTTTTTGAATATATGGGATGGTATGAACTGAAGGTAAAAACTTACCGTATTCAGAAGGAATCCTTTTACCCGGAAAATAAATGCCTCACCAAAGAGGAGTATAAACGGCTTTTAAAGGAAGCCAAGAAAGAAAAAAAGCTGCGGCTGTATTTTATTTTGGAAACCCTGGCATCCACAGGGATGCGGGTGTCAGAGCTTAAATTCCTCAGCGCGGAGGCAGTCAGGGAGGGCATGGCGCAGATCT
>CANREH010000030.1 GCA_947629585.1 uncultured Lachnospiraceae bacterium
GATATGAAGGTAAACGGGCTTACGCTTTATGGAAATTATTCTTTTGACGGCGCAAAAAATGTGGAAATCCATGATTCCAGGCTGCTGTCAAAGGATGCGTTCTGGAACAGTGAAAATGTTACGGTTTACGATTCTTTTATTTCCGGGGAATATCTGGGCTGGAACGCCAGAAACCTGACGCTGATTAACTGCACGATAGAAAGTTTGCAGGGCATGTGCTATATTGACAACCTTGTGATGAAAAACTGCAAACTGTTAAATACGACGCTTGCCTTTGAATATTCCACGGTGGACGCTGATATTGTGGGAACGGTGGACAGTGTACTAAATCCTTCCGGCGGCGTGATCCGGGCGGATTATATCCAGGAGCTTACGATTGAGAAGGATAAGGTCGATCCTTCTAAAACGAAAATTATCTGCCGGAAAGAAAAAAAGGATAAGATGTGCGTCTGCAAGGCGATTTAACTTCTTTCAGGCTGTCTGGCACCGTAAAAGAAAGGAAACTGTTTATGAAATATGATTTTGACACCATCGTTGACAGAAGGCAGACCGCTTCCTTAAAATGGGATGTGGCGGAAAAGGAGCTTCCTATGTGGGTAGCCGACATGGATTTTATGACGGCGCCGGAAATCAGGGAAGCGGTGTTAAAGAGGGCGGAACACGGCGTGTTCGGCTATTCCATTGTCCCGGAGGAGTGGTATCAGGCTTATCTGTCCTGGTGGGAGCGGCGGCACGGGTTTTTAATGGAAAAAGAATGGCTGATGTTCTGCACCGGAGTGATTCCGGCGATTTCCAGCATCGTAAGGAAGCTTACCACGCCTGCGGAAAAAGTGGTAATCCAGACCCCGGTTTACAATATTTTCTTTAACTGCATTCTCAACAACGGCAGGCAGGTTCTGGAAAGCCCGCTTGTTTACGACGGGCTGCGTTACCGGATTGATTTTGAAGATCTGGAAATGAAGCTTTCTGATCCGCAGACATCGATGATGCTTTTGTGCAACCCGCATAACCCGACGGGGAATATCTGGGATCGGGATACGTTACAGAGAATCGGGGAATTGTGCTCGGCATACCATGTGATTCTGGTATCGGATGAAATCCACTGTGATCTTACCGATCCGGGATATGAATATGTGCCGTTTGCGTCGGTTTCCGATCCATGCAGGGAAAACAGCGTTACCTGTATCGCGCCTACCAAAGCCTTTAATCTGGCGGGGCTCCAGACGGCGGCGGTCTGCGTTCCGAATCCTGTTCTCCGGCATAAGGTCTGGAGGGGATTAAACACGGACGAGGCGGCGGAGCCGAATGTATTTGCGGTGTCTGTGGCGGCTGCGGCTTTTGAGAAAGGGGAGCCGTGGCTTGAGGAGCTTAGAAAATATCTTCTGGAAAATAAAAACAGAGTACGTGAATTTATAAGGAGGGAGGCTGCCGGGATTACGATTCCGGATTCCCATGCGACGTATTTACTGTGGCTTGACTGCGGCATGCTGTGCAGTGATGCTGCGCCGCTGGCAACGTTTTTAAGGAGGGAAACAGGGCTGTATCTTTCCAGGGGGGATCAGTTCGGCGGAAACGGGAAACCGTTTTTGAGGATGAACATTGCCTGTCCGAGAGCGGTTTTAGAAGACGGGTTACAGCGGCTGAAAGCGGGAGTGAAAGCACTCCCGCAGCTTTAAGGCACTTTTGTCCGGTATTCTTTTATGAGTTTTCACTCAGATAGAGGTTTACCCTGTTTTCTATCAGATCCACTGTCTGCCTGGCGCTTTTGTCCCCGGCAAAATAAGCGCCAAGCTCCTCTTCCACGATATCGAAGACGGCTTCGTACTCATCATTATAGTTTTCTGATATCCCGATACGGTCAATCAGGCTTTGGAAAGACGCAGCGTCTTCTTCTGACCACGGATCAAGCGTGTAATCGTCTATCTCCTCTTTGGTCGGGTTTGCGATGGCGTATTCCAGTTTTTTGTCAAGGACATCCTGCCTTGTCGGAAGGTCAAAGAAGGGCTCGTCGTCGGATTCCTGATATTCATAGGTAAAAAATGTCCGGAGAAATTCCCATGCCGCCTCTTTATCCCGGCATTGTTCCGTAATTGCCAGCATTCCTCCCACGGAAAGAGACATGGAAAGCCTGTTATTGCCGTCTTTGGAAGGATAGCTTACCATGCAGAAGCCGCCCGCGCGTTCCCATAATTTTTTATTGTGCTGGAAATCAGAAAGAGAGCCGATATTAGCTTGTCCGAAAAGCAGGTGTTTGCTCTGCATCATTTGTTCCTGGTTGGATATAATCTTATTCAGGTATTCATCCTCTTCCTGATCGGGCAGCCGTTTGGAAAATTCCATCAAGGCAAGGAAGCTGTCATCATGAAAATCAGCCTTTCCTGTGGACAGGTCCAGGTACTCTTCAATCCGTTCATGCAGGAATTGGGGAATAAAGTTCTGTTTTGTGCAGTGAGGAAGAAATGCGGAGTCTTCCGGCAGTTTTTCATAGGCAGCGATCATTTCGTCCGCGGTGAGTCCTTCCCTGCCGCCGATGATCTCTTTTCCTGAGCCAAGCCCGTTGATGTAAAATTTCGGGCCCATGCAATAGAGTTTCCCGTCAATTTCCAGCGTTTTTAGTATAGAAGAAATAAAATCTTCCCGGCTGATTTCCTTATCTTTGTCTATCAGGGAATACAGATCAAGAAACATCCCGTTCTTTGCGAGCTGCCGGAAGTTGGGAAAAAAGGTTGCGTCTACTATGTCAGGTATCTGCCCTGTGGTAAAGTCTAACTTCATCCGTTCTTCGGCATTTTCGTAAAGATCGTAATTGGTTACTTCAATACAGATATCCGTATGCGTCCGGTTAAAGGAAAGGATTTGATCCTTTACATTGCTGTCTCCAAGACAGGCAAGCGTCAGGACGGTTTTTTCTTTAGCAGCAGGTACTTTATCTATGGAGATAAATTTCTGGGATTCTGTTCCGTCATCGCCGAAAGGGAAATGAAGGGCAAGAAATCCCCCGTCTTTCAGGGGAAACCATCCATTTATATGATCACTGTCTACGCCGATATTGATCCATTGAAAAATTTCCGTCAATGTCCCTGTGGAAAAATCATAGGAACAGATGCCGATGGAGTTGTCAAAATAGACTTCGCTGTCCCCGTTTTGGCTGAAAGAAACATAAGGCGGGTTATAATCTTCCTCTATTGCGATGAGTTTTCCGATTTTCCCTGTTTTCAGATCAAGCTTCCGGAAGCCTGCCTGATATCCGTCTTCCTTTTCTGAAACTTCATAAAGATAAATATCAGATCCTGCCCGGAACATAGATCGGATGATGCCGTCATGGTTGTGAAAGGTTTTTCCCGGCTTTCCGTTTTTGTCAAAGGTATAGATGACGGACCCTTGGGAAAAATAAACCGTGTCATGGTAAACGACAAGCTGATTGTCATTTTCCAGTGAGATGCCTGAAAATTCCGTTTCCAGCGTTATCGTATCCGTAATGTTCCCTTTTTTGTCCAGGGTGTGTAAATAATATTTTTGTATCCTGCCAGAGGAAACCGACAGGAGGCGGAGCTGCTTCTGATCGTCTAAGACCAGTATGAGGCCGCTCTGACTGTTTTTAAATTCCGGCAGCTCTGTTTTTACAATATCGCTTCCGTCCGGCTTGCAGCTGATAAGATATTCGCTTCCTGTGTCGTCGGAAAAATCAATATAAACCCTGTCGTCTATTGTCATGTTTTCGGCGGAAATATAAGGGTCTATGCCAAGATCGATTTCCTTTTCTTCCGCCTGATAAGTATAGCCGGCTTCTGCCTGATCCGCCGCCGGTTTCGCTTTCCTGTCCGCGCACGCTGTCAGGGGAAGAATCAGGAGCATTAGTAAAAATACTGCTGTTATCTTTTGGAATATGATTTTCATAATCTGTTCCCTGCCTTTCTTTTTTTATAATATTATAGCAGGAAAGAAATCAAAAAAAGTGTCAGAATTCTTAAAAATTTCTTAAGAATTTATGATAAGCCGCACATTTGCATCCACTCAGCCGTTAATCACAGTGAAAGGAGGTTTCATATGGGTGTCCATAGATTTTGGCGAGCAGTATGATAAAATATACCGTTATTGTTATTTTAAATTAAACCATAAAGAAGCGGCGGAAGATGTCACACAGGAAACCTTTCTTCGGTTTTTGGAAAGCGTCCGGTATCGGGAGAAGGGAAAATCCCAGGAGTATCTGTATACTATTGCCCGCAATCTTTGTATGGATGAATTCAGGAAACGGAAAGTGGAGCCATTGGCGGAGGAGCAGAATGATGAAAATATGGAGGATCGAATCCTTACCCGCCTGTCTGTAAAAGCGGCTTTGCATAAGCTGGACAGAGAAAGCCAGGAGCTTTTGCTGCTCCGTTATGTGAATGAAGTGCCTGTTTCTGTTATTTGCAGTCTTATGGGAATTTCAAGGTTTGCCGTATACCGAAAAACAATGCGTGCAAGGAAGCAGTTTAAGGAGCAGTTGGAAAAGGAGGGATTTTTGTGAACATGAGAATGAAAAAAATATTAACGGAGGCATTGGAAGCGCCTGCTCCTGTGAATAAGCAGGATTTTTTAAGAAAGATTCCGGCGCAGAGAGTTAGTATGCTTTCTTTTATGGTGTCACAGGCAGGATATCTGCGGAAGCGTGTCTGGATAATATCAATCGTTCCTGTTATCCTGGGTTTGGCAGGAGCCTGTTTTTTGGACAGGAATCTGCTATGGCCTGTATCCGCCTTTATGCCATTGATAGCACTCTCGGCCCTGACGGAAAATTTTCGGTCGGAAGCATATGGGATGGAGGAGCTGGAAATGTCGTCCCGGTTTTCTTTAAGAAGCGTTGTCCTTGCAAGGATGGGAATCCTGGGGGTATTACATCTGATTCTTTTATGCCTGCTGCTACCAATCGTCCATATGCACGGCATATTCACTGTTTTACAGACAGGAATCTATCTGCTGATACCGTATTTACTGACAGATGTATTGGACTTGTGGGTGATTAGAACGATACGGGGGAAAGAAGGCTTTTATGTTTGTACAGGTGTGGCGGTTTGTATCAGCTGTATGTATTCTTTCCTGAGAGCGGCATTGGTGAAGGTATTGTTTATCAGCTATTTTGAATGGATGATGGCCATATTGGTTGCTTTGGCGGTTCTTTGTATATGGGAGATGAAAAAAATGGTACAGATGACGGAGGAGTTAAGATGGAGCTTATCGTAGACAGAGTTTCAAAACAATATCATAATAAGATTGCTGTGGATCGCATTTCTCTCAGGCTGCACAAAGGGGTATATGGCCTGCTGGGGGCAAACGGGGCGGGAAAGACGACGCTTATGCGTATTATCTGCGGAATCTTGAAGCCGACTGGCGGAACGGTTTCTTTTGACCGGATGGATGTATCAACCGAAGAATATCGGTCGGGTTTAGGTTATCTTCCGCAGGATTTCGGTTATTATCCGGAATTTAAAGGAACCGATTTTTTGTTTTATATGGCGGCTTTGAAAGGTTTGTCAAAATCGCAGGCGAAGCGGAAAGTGCCGGAACTGTTAAAACTGGTTTCTTTGGAGGAGGATGGAAAAAGGAAGATAAAGACTTATTCCGGAGGCATGAAACAGCGTCTTGGCATTGCGCAGGCCCTGTTAAATGATCCCAGACTGCTTGTTCTGGACGAGCCGACGGCCGGGCTTGATCCGAAAGAGCGCGTCCGGTTCCGGAATTTAATCGAAACATTGGGAAAATCCAGTATCGTTCTGCTTTCCACTCATATTGTTTCCGACATTGAGCATATTGCGGATACGGTCCTGATGATGAAGAACGGACAGATGATCTATCAGGGGGAATGGAAAAATGAAAAAGAAAATCTGGAGGACTTCTATCTTTGTTTGGAGGAAGGCAAATGAAAAATTTAATTACGCTGTATCGCTTTGAAATGAAAAAGATTTTTTTGAGAAAAATGGTATGGATCACTGTTGGACTGATGCTGGTTTTGATTGCCGGAACGGTTTATGGACAGTTGATTGGCACATACGATGTAGATGGAAAGAAGGTGGGTTCTAATTACGCTGTCTTTTTGCAAAGCAGGGAGTATGAGCGGGAATTAAGCGGGCGGCTTCTGGATCAGGAATTGCTGGATGAAACATGGGAGGCTTATGGAAAGATACCGGATATATCCGGGCATTATTCGGGTACGGAGGAATACTGGGAATCTGCATTTGGTTACAGCGCAGTTTTTGGAGTGGCAGGGAATTGTATGGATATGGATACAACGGAACTTTTGGACTGGAAACCGGATGAGGAGGAGCTGTACCGCAGACGGCAGGAAACTTTGGAACTTCTTTGGAACAGCACTTATCTGACGGAAGGGGAAAAGGAATATTGGAGGCGGCAGGAACAGTCCGTGGAAAAACCTTTTGTGTATGCGTACAAAGAAGGATGGTGGGTTATGCTGGACAGTCTGTATACCATCGGAACCATCACGTTGCTGACGATTGCTGTTTGCCTGTCGAATGTTTTTACAACAGAGCAGGTTAGAAAGACCGATCAGCTGATTTTCTGCAGCCGTCATGGAAAAAGGGCGCTTTATCTGGCAAAACTGCTTGCCGGGATTAGTTTTGCCGCGGCTACGGCATTGTTTTACATCCTTGTTGAGGCTGTTCTGGTTCTGCCTGTTTACGGATGGGATGGATTTTCGTCGTTATTCCAGTTAATTTATCCGGACTGTTCCGCTCACATAAGCGCCGGGCAGGCTGTTTTAATCAGTTATGGGTTATTGCTTGCGGCAGCGGTTTTTATGGGAATTTTTACAATGGTTTTATCTGAAATATTGAAAAACGGAGTTGGGACGCTGGCGGTAATCAGCGGTATCATTATTTTTTCCATGTTTGTAGATATCCCCGGCCATGTTCGGATATTGTCACAGGCCTGGGATTACCTTCCCAATAATTTTCTCGCAATATGGAGTATTTTTGATTGCCGGCTTGTATCATTTGCAGGGAGATATTTTACGAATGTACAGTTTGTTCCTGTTTTGTATATGGTTATATCGGGAACGCTGTCGGCGGCAGGGTTTCAACTATATCAGCGGTATCAAGTAAACAGGTGAAAGCGGGATAGCAGGGGGTTGTCGCAATAAGAACCAAACAACAAGATATGATATTTCTTTCCAATCAAATGATACGATATCTTGTGCCTGTGTTCCTTAGTGCGATAGCCCCTTTTGTTTAAGAGAGCAATGAGCCAAGCTGACAAGATTGATTGTCAATTTGGCGAATGCAATGAGGAAAAATTGAAAATATTATTGGATTATTTGGACCAGATAGATTATAATATAATTGAGACAGATGAAGATACCGTTGAATTGGCCGGAAAGTTTATTGATTTTGGGATTTTGAAACAAAAAAGTTTTGATGACTGCCAGCATATTGCAGCGGCAATACTTGCGGGATGTGATATTATTACATCATGGAATTTTAAGCATATTGTAAATGTAAAGACAGTCAGAGGAGTTAAGGTCATAACAACATTGGAGGGATATAAGGACTTACTGATATATCCGCCGTCTGTTTTGATAGAAAGTGAGGATGATGACTATGAATGAGCCAACAATAAGTGAACGGTTTGATGTGGAAGATAATTAGAAAAATAAGAGAATATAATTCGCTTCGCCATATTAAAATGACTCCTGCTGAAATTGTAGAAGATACAAAAAAAGGTGCGGCTGAATTACTTGCACGGCTGAAAGAAGATAAAATGATGAAAGTATGTATCCTTAAGGGGATAGCTGTAATAGCATAAGATTTTGGAGGAGATATGGAAGATTTTTATATAGGAAACATTGTAATTGATGGAGATACATATTTGTTTTATTTGGCTGATTATAAAATCCGTATTATATGCAATTGTGCGCAAAATCAAAAGTTAAGCTATAGAAAAATAATAGCTTATTTAGGCGATGACTGGTGGATTAATGTTTATGATTTTGAAAATAGAAATTTAGCAATTAAGGTAGATAATATAGATTATGCGTTACTAAATAAATGTATGTTATCTGTAGAAGGCTATTTTGTTACCAGCTCATTTGAAAAGGGAAATACAGCATCGGATCAAGCGCAGTTTAGAAATATTTGCATTCGTAATGATATCATAGATTATATGTTTCGTAATGATAGGGAATATTTAGAAGATGTAATTTATTCGCTTAATGACTGGAATAAATGTAGATTAGATATTCCGGAGCCTAAAGAAAAATATTCTCCAATAGATTTACAAATTAATGGCGAAAAGTACAACATGAAATTTAAAGTAATGGTTCAGGGATCAACCGCTCCATTTCCGTTTAATATTAATCATGCGATTATCATATCATCTGATAATAATGGAACATTCAAGGAAGCATGGTATGTTGTAAAATTAATGCGTCTATTTTTAAAATTTATATCTCAATCGGGAGGGGTTAATTTTAAAGAAAAAATATATGTATATCAAGATGATATAAATACCTGCGACACTTTTTTGTATTTAAGAAATGAAGAGAATGTCAGTATTATTAGAGAAAGAGTATTAGAATATACAGATATAGAAATGGGAATTAGTAAGCTGATTACTTTAATTGATAATAATGGCATATTGTTTCGCTCCCTGTTTCCAATAGATAAAGATATAATTTCTTACAAGGACATTATGAATATATGCGCTGCTTTTGAATCTCAAGCTCCTGATTTTGCAGACAATGAACAGAGAAATGTGCGTCGTAAGATGGTTCGGAAAATATAAAATATAATTTTTTGATAGATTATGAGAAAATGCCCGAAAGAATAAAAAATGCCCGAAATGCGTTAGATCACGGTAATAGGGATATAGTATTGAACAGCAATGCATATTGGGATGCTGAGTTGTTAAGAGCTATTGTATATATGATGATATTAAAAAAAGTTGGGATGGATGAAGAAAAAATCAGGCACTCATTAAACAAATTTACAAGAACACCCTATTAGAATGTATTTAATTAAGCAAGAAAATTATAAAAGAAAGGAAATGTCATGATATATCCAGAAAATCAGTTAAAAGGAAAAATCATACAAATGATACATGATTTTGAGGATGAAGTAGTTGAGTTCAAAGAAGCAAAAGCTAATTTTTCCTTTAGGGATATAGGAAAATATTTTTCAGCGTTGGGTAATGAGGCGAATATCAGAGATAGAAAAGAGGCTTGGTTGATATTTGGTGTTACCAATAAAAAGAAAATTGTCGGAACAGCATACAGAAAAGACGGAAGTCTTCAGAGACTAAAAAAAGAAATTGTGGCTGGAACGAATGAACGACTGACATTTATGGAAATATATGAGTTGGAATTAGAAGGGCAACGAGTTGTTGCTTTTCAGATTCCACCTGCACTTCGTGGAATTCCCACTACATGGAATGGGGCTGCCTATGCAAGAGAGGATGAAAGCACTTGTCCGCTGCCAATGGATAAGGTAGATTTAATTCGTAGCCAAATAGGTGTTGATTGGTCAAAGGAAATTGTTGAAAATGCAGATATGGAGGATTTAGACCAGGAAGCGGTAAGCTATGCACGCACTTTATTTATTAGAAAACAAAAGGCGTCCAAAAAGTCTACAGAGATGTTGGAAAAAATGTCTGATGTTGAGATATTGAATAAAGCCGGATTATTGATAAAAGGGAAAATAACTAATACAGCACTTATTCTTCTTGGGAAAGAGGAATCCTTATATTTGTTTGACGGGCTCATTCCAAGAATAACATGGACACTGTATAATGGGAACGGTTCTGTAAAAGCATATGAGCATTTTGATATGCCGCTTCTTTTGGCAGTTGATAAGACCTATGCAAAGATTAGAAATGAGAAATATCGCTATATAGCCGGACAACAGACTTTGTTTCCAGATGAGGTAGATCAGTATAATCCGGATGTGGTAAAGGAGATTTTAAACAATTGTATTGCGCATTCCAATTATCAGCTTCGTGGAAAAATCAATGTGGAAGAGTTTGAGGATAGATTGGTTTTTATAAATGAGGGTAATTTTATTCCAGAAACAGTGGAGAGGGCGCTGGAGGAAGGATATAAACCTCCTTATTACAGAAATAGTTTTTTGTGCCATGCAATGGTCAATCTTTATATGATTGATACAAATGCAATGGGAATTCCTATGATGTATCAAATTCAGAGGGACAAATGTTTTCCTTTGCCGACATATGATCTGGAAGATGTAAATCGTGTAAAAGTAACTTTATATGGGAAAATCCTTGATAGAAATTATACTCAATTGCTTCATAGCAATGGCGATTTAGATTTGCACACAGTATTTTTGTTAGATAAAGTACAGAAGAAAGAGATTATAGCTAGAGATGATTGTTGTTTTTTGAGAAAGGAAGGATTGGTGGAAGGCAGATATCCTAATATTTATGTATCGTATAAAGTTGCAAATATGGTAGGTACACCAGCGGAATATGTAAAAAATAAGGGTTTGGACAAAGATGTGTATGAGCAGTTGATTATTAATGCCCTTAGGACAATGAAAAGAGCCAGAGTATCGGATATTAAGGCTGTATTAGAGGGCGCATTGCCGGCGATTATGGACGAAAAGCAACAGACCAAAAAAGTTTCAAACATTCTCCAAGCTATGAAGAAAGAAGAAATGGTGATTGTTGAAGGTACTGGACACAAAGCAAGATGGAGTTTGGTTGATGAATAAGATTTTTGAGCTAATTTTGGACTAGGTTGGTCTTAAGTTGAGCTAAACTTGGGCTAAACTTGAGCTAAGTTGGGCTATATGCGTGATAGAGTTGGACTAAAAGGTACAGAGGAAAAATAGTGTTTGAATAAAACAACTCTTTGGTTTCGGACTAACCGTCTATCGGCAGTTCCTGTGGGGCATCTGTCAGCGCAGATGTCCTTCTTTAATGTTTAACATACATAAAAACTAAACTTCCATGCCGGGCATACCCGGCACTACCATGAATAAAAGCCCACAGGGGAGCTTCGTGCTTTCGCACTCTCGCTCCCCTGCCCATATTCGCAAATCGTGCTGCTCTCATTCGTTCGCATCACTGTTTTGCTCATACGGGTTAGCGTCTCTCATACAGGACCAGGCTGGCAAGCAAGCTTGCCGTCTGTTCCTGTATGGAGACTGGGCTTTTATAGTAAAATTTGACATAAAAAAGCAGATTTCATGCTGTCTGCAAGTACTTTTTTATTATTCAACTGTCAAACTCCCGCCAATCAACCTTTCCACTATTTGACTTTCTGTCTATGATAGCTTAAAATAAGGAAAAATCATAAGGAATGAAAACGGAGGGCAGAATGTATATTATTGTAGGCTTAGGCAATCCTGACGACAGGTATCAGGCGACAAGGCATAATATCGGGTTTGACGCGGTTACGAAAATTTGCGACGAGACGGGGATTTCCCTGGATATGAGAAAGCATAAGGCGCTGATAGGGAAGGGTGTTATCAATGGGCAGAAGGTGATTTTAGCACAGCCTCAGACTTATATGAATTTAAGCGGGGAGAGCGTGCGTGAGCTTGTGGATTATTATAAGATTGATCCGGAGACGGAGCTGATTGTTATCTATGACGATATCAGCCTGGATGTCGGGCAGCTCCGCATCCGGAAGAAGGGGAGCGCAGGCGGACATAACGGAATTAAAAATATTATTGCGCAGCTTGGGACGCAGAATTTCCAGAGGATTAAGATCGGCGTGGGGGACAAACCGAAGGGCTGGGATCTGGTGGACTGGGTGCTTGCGCAGTTCCCGGCGGATGATCAGGCGGCTGTCCGGCAGGCATTGTCCGATGCCTATGGCGCCGTTTTGATGATGATGGAGGAAGGGCCGGAGGCGGCGATGAACCGTTATAATAAAAAGAAAGAATAAATCAGATAGGAGTCAGGTTATGGATATTTTCGCGGAACTCGTGAGAGAGATGAGCGGATTTGAAGATTTGGTACAGGAAATAAAGAAAAAACAGGCAGGGGTTCAGATTACCGGCTGCATTGATTCCCAGAAATGCCATCTTGCCTATGGGCTGGGAAATTCATATGATTACCGGATTATCATTACTTATCATGATTTGAAAGCAAAGGAAATTTTTGAAGATTATAAATTGTATGATAAAAATATTGTCTATTATCCGGCAAAAGATGTGATGTTTTATAATGCGGATATTCATGGAAATACGATTGTAAAGGACCGCATTAACGTGCTGAAAAAGCTGTTAAAGAAAGAGCCCTGCACGATTGTGACAACGGTAGATGCCGTGATGGACTGCGTGCTTCCGCTGGAATTTCTGGAAAAGAATGTATTTGCGTTAAAAACAGGGGAAGAGAAGGATTTGCCGCAGCTTTCTTCCCGTCTTACGGCGCTTGGCTATGAGCGCTGCGGACAGGTGGAGGCGCCGGGGCAGTACGCCATCAGGGGCGGTATTCTGGATCTTTTTCCTCTGACCGAGGAAGCGCCTGTCAGGATAGAGTTTTGGGGGGATGAGATTGATTCTATTCGTTCCTTTGACGTGCAGAGCCAGCGGTCGATTGAAAATCTTAATGAGCTTGTGATTTATCCGGCGGCGGAGCTGATTCTGGATGAAAATACTATCGCGGGCGGCATTGCGAGACTGGAAAAGGAGAAAAAGGCGGCGGTAAAATCCCTGAAAGAAGAAGGAAAACGGGAGGCGGCTGCAAGGCTTGAGCGGGCGGTTTCAGAATTTCGGGAGAATTTATCTGCCTATGGAAGCGCTGCGGGTCTTGACAGCTATATCCACTATTTTTTCGGGAAAGATGTTGTGAGTTTTTTGGATTATTTCCGGGAAAAGGATGCCGTTATTTTTCTGGACGAGTGCCTGCGGATCGGGGAAAAAGCGGAAGCGGTAGAGCTGGAATTTCAGGAAGGCATGACAGGAAGGCTGGAGAATGGGTATATCCTTCCATCTCAGGCGGATGTCTTATTCCCGTGGGCGAGGGTGCAGGCGATGTTAGCGAGGAGAAGGCTTGTTTTTTTGTCTTCGCTTGACGCAAAGCTGCCGGGATTTACCGTGACGATGAAATATGATGTCAATGCGAAATCAGTCGCAAGCTATGTCAACCATTTTGATCTGCTGATTGAGGATTTAAAAAGCCTGAAAAAAAGGGGATATCGGACCGTGCTGATTTCCGCGTCCCGGACGAGGGCCATGCGCCTGGGAGAAGATTTGCGGGCAGATTACGGCCTGTCGGCTTTTTATTCGGAACGTGCGGAAATTATGCCGAAGCCGGGAGAAATCATGATTGTCGCCGGAAATTCCCACCGCGGGTTTGAATATCCGCTGTTAAAGTTTATCGTTGTTACAGATACGGATATGTTCGGCGTCCGCAAGCCGAAGAAAAAGAAGAAATCGTATGAGGGAAGGGCAATCCAGAGCTTCCATGATTTGAATGCGGGAGATTATGTCGTGCATGAAAATCATGGCATCGGCATTTACCGGGGAATTGAAAAGATTGAATCGGAAAAGGTTGCAAAGGACTATATGAAGATCGAGTATGGGGACGGGGGCGTTTTATATGTGCCTGCCGCCAACTTTGAGACTGTCCAGAAGTTTGCCGGATCGGAGGCGAGGCAGCCGAAGCTCAATAAGTTAAATTCCAAAGAATGGAAGACGACAAAATCAAAGGTGCGGGGCGCGGTAAAGGAGATTGCCGGGGAACTGGTGAAATTGTATGCGGCAAGGCAGGCGAAGAAGGGATATCAGTTTGGCGCCGATACCGTCTGGCAGGCGGAATTTGAGGAATTATTCCCCTATGAGGAAACCGAGGATCAGCTTGCGGCGATTGAAGCGACGAAACAGGATATGGAAAGCGATCGGATCATGGACCGCTTAATCTGCGGGGACGTCGGTTTTGGAAAGACCGAGGTTGCCATCCGGGCAGCGTTTAAAGCTGTGCAGGACAGTAAGCAGGTAGTCTATCTGGTGCCGACGACGATCCTTGCGCAGCAGCACTACAATACGTTTCTGCAGAGGATGAAGGATTACCCGGTGCGGATCGAGATGCTTTCCCGGTTCCGCACGCCTGCACAGCAGAAGAAAGCGGTGGAAGGCTTGAAGTCCGGCGAGGTGGATATCGTGATCGGGACGCACAGGCTGTTGTCTAAGGATGTGCAGTATAAAAATCTGGGGCTTCTTGTCATTGACGAGGAACAGCGGTTCGGTGTGACGCATAAGGAGAAAATTAAGCAGTTAAAGCAGGATGTCGATGTGCTGTCCCTTTCCGCAACTCCGATTCCAAGAACGCTGCATATGAGCCTGGTGGGAATCCGCGACATGAGCGTGTTAGAAGAGCCGCCGGTGGATCGGCTGCCGATCCAGACCTATGTCATGGAGCATAATCCGGAAATTATCCGGGAGGCGATTAACCGGGAACTGGCAAGGGGAGGACAGGTGTACTATGTCTTCAACCGGGTTAATTCGATTGTGGAGACGGCCAATATGGTGGCAAAGCTTGTGCCGGAGGCATCGGTCGCGTTTGCGCACGGGCAGATGAGCGAGCGCGAGCTGGAAAAAATTATGCTGGAATTTATCAACGGGGAAATTGATGTTTTGGTAGCGACTACGATTATTGAGACAGGGCTGGATATTTCCAATGTTAATACCATGATTATCGATAATGCGGATCAGCTTGGCCTTTCCCAGCTTTACCAGCTCCGCGGGCGTGTCGGCAGATCAAATAGAACCGCCTATGCTTTTTTGATGTATAAGCGTGATAAAATGTTAAAAGAAGTGGCGGAGAAGCGCCTGAAGGCAATTCGGGAGTTTACGGATCTTGGCTCTGGATTTAAGATCGCCATGCGGGACCTGGAAATCCGCGGCGCGGGCAGCCTGTTAGGGGTACAGCAGCATGGGCATATCGAGGCGGTTGGCTATGATCTGTACTGCAAAATGCTCAATGATGCGGTGCTGGCGTTAAAAGGAGAGCATACAGAGGAACTGGAGGATTTTGAAACGACGGTCGATATGGATATGGATGCCTATATTCCGGCAGCCTATATCAAAAGTGAAGTGCAGAAGCTGGATATGTATAAGCGGATTGCCAGCGTATCCAGCAGGGAAGAGCTGATGGATGTAGAGGATGAGCTGACCGACCGTTTCGGCGCGCCGGGGACAGCAGTAACGAATCTTTTAATGATTGCCTACATTAAATCGCTTGCCCATCTTGCGTGGATTGTGCAGGTTGCGCAGAGAGGCTCTGTCATGGAATTTTATTTTCATCCGCGGGCAAGGCTGGATGCTTCCAGATTTCCTGCATTCATAGATTCTTATCAGGGAAGGTTAAAGATGGGAAAGAAAAAGGAGACGCCGTTTTTTTCGTTTTCCCTGGATCATAATGAGGATATTTTAAAAGAAACAGAGATGTTTTTGTTAGAGCTCCATAGGCTGCGGCTGGATAAAGAAAACGCGGAATCTATCATGGCGTAAGGTTTGAAAGGAGAATTTCTTTTGAGAAAACGGTTAAAAACAAGGTTTTGTATGCTGCTTATAGCGGCTTTGGCGGTATCGTCCGGCTGCAGCCTGCCTTTTTCCAAAAAAGAGGAAAGCGTCCGGGTGCAGACGGAGGGCGAGCTTTCTATGGATTCTGTTTTGATGCGGGTGGGGAATATCGGGGTGACATACCGGGAAATCTTAATTTATATGTATCAGATGAAAGAGCGTTATGAGCCGGGATTTGGAAAAGAGGTCTGGAACTTTCCTGTGGAAGAGGGGAAGACGTTCGGGGAATATGCCAAAGAGGAGGTTCTGGATAATATCACGCAGATTAAGGTGATTGTGCAGCAGGCGGAAAAGGACGGCGTTGTTTTGGAGGAGGATGAGCTTTCCGAGATTGAGGAACAGGCAAAGGAATATCTTTCCGGCATTACCAGCCGGGATATTAAGCGTTACGGGCTTACGGAGGAGCTGATTGAGGCGGTCTATCAGGACAACCGTCTGGCGGAGCGGATGTATGATATTACAACCTCTGTGGTCGATACCGATATTTCCGATCAGGAGGCAAGGCAGATTTCCCTCCAGTATTTTGCGGTGCTGACAGACGGGACGGACCGCAATGGGAAAAAGGTTAAATTTACGAAGAAAAAAAAGCAGCAGGCGTTAAAGCGGGCGCAGGATTTGAGGAAGCAGGCGAAGGAAGCGGCGGATTTCGGAAATTTTGCGGATGCCAATTCCGATCTTTCCAGCTATCAGGCGGTTTATGGGAAGGATGAATTATCGGAGGCAGGGCTGCCGGAAGAAATTTTGAAAGCCGGGCTGAAAATGAAAACAGGGGAAATGAGCAAAGTCATGGCGGCGGAAGACGGTTATTATGTCCTGTACTCTGTCAGTGATTTTGACGAGGAAGCGACAAGGCAGAAAAAAGAACAGATCATAGAAAAAGAGCAGGAAAAGATTTTTTCCGAGGCTTATGCCGGATGGTCAGAGCAGTATGACGTGGAACTGGGGCAGAATCTGTGGAAGAAAATTACATTGGAATCATTGGGGGATTAGGAAGTTTATGAAAATTTTGCTGGTAATTACGGGAGGGACGATTTCGACCGTTGAGAAAGATGGCGTGATGGGGATTTACGGGGATTCCCCATACCGGATTCTTGAGATTTACCGGGAAACGGGCAGGCAGGACATTGCATTTACAGTAATAGAGCCCGTGAGGATGTTGAGCGAGTGTAACCGCCCGTCTTATCTGGAAAAGATTTATTATGGGATTTTGGATGCGCTGGGGATGGGGAAAAGTGCGGAAGATGTCCGCAGGGGAATTAAGATTCCGACGAAGGAGGAATTTCCCTATGACGGGATTTTAGTCACGCATGGAAGCGATACGTTATCTTATACAGCGGCATTTCTTTCCCTGGCGTTTGCCTGGCTTCCGGTGACGCTTGTGCTGACCGCGGCGGATTTTCCAGTTGACAGGCCGGACAGCAATGGCAGGAAAAATTTTTCTGATGCCGTAGATTTCATTTGCGCAGCGGCAGGAGAAGGGCGGCCATGCCTGCATAAACCGGGTAAAGGCGTTTTTGTTGTCTGGAAGAACCGGATCGGCAGCGGGAATCTTTATGCTGCTTCTGAACTGCTGGAGGCGGGCGCAGGCTCGGACTGCTTTTCTTCTTTTCCCGGGATTCCTTTGGGGGAGGTTGTGGATGGAAAGCCTACCTTTTACCGACAGGCGAAAAAACTTTTCTCTGAATGTCTGGAAAATACGGTGCTTGACATCCATATGGAACATGATGTATTCTTTCTGCGTCCATATCCGGGACTTCGGTATGATTTGATTTCACTGGAACATTCCGGCGTGAAGGCCGTTGTCCATTATCTGTACCACTCGGCTACGGCGTGTATGGAGGAAGAAGGGGTTTCCGGCAGAAGGTACCATATTCTTGCGTTTGCCCGGTATTGTAAGGAGCTGGAGATTCCCCTGTTTTTTGCCGGGTTTAAGTCAAAGGATCAAAAACAGTATGAGACGAACCGGGACATGCTGGAAAGCGGGCTTGGCATCCCTCTCTATGGGGTTTCGCCCGAGCTTGCCTATATGACGGTATTAACGGCATATAACCAGACGGTGCTTTCCGCGGAAAAGTTATTTCCTTTATGTAAGGATAAGAAACTAAGGGAAGATAGACAACGCCGGAAAAGCGGGCTTTTCCGGCAGAGTAAACCCTGGTATTAAGCGTGGTTATGCAAGAAGCTCTTCGGCAGCTTTCCTCGCATCGTCGATGCAGGCGCCGCAGACGCTTCCAAGCTCCGTGGCTTTCTGGATTTCTTCAAAAGAAGATGCGCCGTCTTTGATTGCTTTTTTCATATCTTCTATGGTAAGATTAAGGCAGGCGCAGATAACGTCGGAGTTTTCCATAAAAATCCCTTCTTTCTTTATGATTGTTATGGATAGTATGGAAGAAAAAAGAGATTTTTATGCAGCGTTTCCGGATTCGGAAAAAATATGGATAAATAGAAAGGAAAATATGACTATGAAATATGAATTTACAGATGCCTGTCTGATTGGCGTGGAGCAGATTGACGAGGAGCACAGGGAATTGTTTCATTTAATCGGGGAGGCGCATAACCTTCTGGAAAGTGAAATGATTCAGGATAAGTATGACCATATCCGGGAGATTATAGAAAAGCTGAAACAATATTCGGAGGAGCATTTCCGGCACGAAGAGGATTATATGATACAGATACAGCATCCGGAGCTGGAACATCAGAAGCAGCAGCATGTCTTTTTTGAACAGAGGATCAACGAGCTTGATATTATAGGCATGAGCGAAGCGCAGGAGGAAACGCTGGACGAGCTTTTGACGTTTCTGCTCCGCTGGCTTTACCGTCATATTATTGGGAGCGATACCCTGATTGGAAAGCTCAAGCCGAAGGAAGTGTTCTATGAGGGAATTTTTACAGAGGAATTTATGACGGGGATCTTTTTAATTGATGAAGAGCACAGGGAACTGTTCCGCATCGTGGATGATGTTATGGCATTGATGAGGGACGACTATGCGCTGGATAAATATGACCAGATTTTACAGCTTTTGGCAGAACTGAAAGATTATGCCATGCATCATTTCCAGGATGAGGAGGAATACATGGAAAGCGTCCATTATGACGGGCTGGAAGCGCAGAAAGAAGCGCACAGGATGTTTATGGAGTATTTGGAGGAAGTGGATTTGGAGGATGTTGACAATAACCAGCAGGGAAGCCTGGAAAATCTCATGGATTTCCTTGTCCGCTGGCTGACAGAGCATATTTTAAGGATGGATAAGAGGATTCCGGCGGAGGAGAATTGAGGAGCTGATCCGGACTTAAACAATGATGGAAGGTATAAAATGCCTTTATTTACAAATACTACGTCAAGGACAGTTACAACTGCCATAGCAGGATAGTATGAAAAATGTAAATGGAGGATTTTTTGATATGAAAGCAACAGGAATTGTACGCCGCATTGACGATCTGGGGCGTGTGGTGATCCCAAAGGAAATTCGCCGCACCCTTCGGATCAGGGAAGGCGATCCCCTTGAGATCTTTACGGACAGAGAGGGAGAAATTATTTTAAAGAAGTATTCCCCTATCGGGGAGCTGACACAGTTTGCCAAGCAGTATGCGGATTCCCTGTCACAGACGACAGGCCATACGGTCTGCATCACGGACAGGGATCAGCTGATTGCCGTGTCCGGCGGGCGCAAGGACATCCTGATGAAGCCGATCAGCAAGGATTTGGAGGATGTCATCACAGAGAGGGAGAGCGTGCTGGCATCCCGCAATGAGAAAAACTTTGTGAAGATTACCAATGAGGCGGAGGATTATAAGCAGGAGGTCATCACGCCGATTATCAGTGAAGGGGATGTGATTGGCTCCGTGATTATCCTGACACGCGAACCGCAGGAAGGGTTTGGGGAGCTGGAAGCAAAATTAGCGGCTTCGGCGGCAGGCTTTTTGGGAAAACAGATGGAACAATAATGTAATTTGATAAGGATTAAAGAAGTATCAATTAGTTTTATATTGGGAAATATTTCAAAAATCTTGCAAAAAGGATAAGATCCTTGCTGAAAAACTGTGAAAAAATCTTGACAAAGGCTTTTATTAAGTTTATAAAGTAAGTATCGGAACGTCAAGATGTTTAGTGAGCTCTTGAAAGGGAGATTGATAAACATTATTTTTAGAGGAGGATTTTATCCATGAACACCATGAACAAAACAGAGTTAATAGCAGCGATTGCGGAGAGATCAGAATTATCCAAGAAGGATGCTGAGAAGGTATTAAAGGCATTTACAGACGTAGTATCAGAAGAACTGGCAAAAGGTACAAAGATACAGTTGGTTGGCTTTGGTACATTTGAGGTTTCCGACAGAGCTGCGAGGGAAGGCAGAAATCCGCAGACGGGAGAGGCTATGAGCATTCCTGCTTCCAAGACACCGAGGTTTAAGGCTGGAAAGGCATTAAAGGATTTAGTGAATGCCTGAGTGATGGATTTTTGTCCGGCATTTGCCATGAAGCTTTCCAAAAGAAAAGCGGCATGGTGAATGCCTTTTTTTGAAAGGAAGATTATGAGGCTGGATAAATATTTAAAGGTATCGCGCATTATTAAACGGCGCACGGTAGCCAACGAAGCCTGCGATGCGGGACGTGTGCTGGTAAATGGCAGGGTGGCAAAGGCTTCCCTTGATGTCAAAGTGGGAGATGTGATTGAAGTCGGATTTGGCAATAAGCAGGTGAAGGCTGAGGTTTTAAGCGTAAAGGAGACGGTAAAAAAAGAGGAAGCAGGAGAAATGTTCCGTTACTTATAAGGAATATTGCAGGAATTTCTTCATACAATTTTAAAGGAAACAAAGGATGTTCGGAAAGGAAGGGATTGTATGGAGGAAAGGCAGGCTATGGCGGTGACGCACCGCTTAAGTTTAAATGGCAGGAAAAAGGCGCTTGTGACAGGAGTGAAGGATGTGCTTTCTTTTGATGCAAATGAAGTGCTTTTGGAGACGGAGATGGGGATTTTGATGCTGCGCGGGGATGAGCTGCATGTCAACCGGCTGTCGCTGGAAAAAGGCGAGGTGGACATCGAGGGAAGGGTTGACAGCATGAATTATTCTGACGCGGGCACAGCGGTTGGAAAAGAAGGTTCTTTTTTTGGAAGAATGTTCCGGTAGGAGGCGCCTATGCCGGTATCAATTCCAGCGGAAATTACCTTTTTCCTGTATTCCATGCTGTATGGGGCCGCGTTTTTCTTTGCCTATGATATCCTGCGCTGTATCCGCAGGATGATAGTACATAATGTTTTTTGGATTGCCGCCGAGGATCTTTTCTTTTGGATGGCGGCGGGAATCCTGTTATTTTTGATGGTATTTGATAAAAACAGCGGCAGTCTCCGGGGATTTTTCTTTTTCGGGCTGCTTGCCGGGGCGCTTGCCTGGTATTTTTTGTTTGACCGCCTTTTAATAGCGGGGCTTACCCGTGTCTTGCTGTTTTTGAAAATGACGGTAATCAGTGTTTGGAAAACAGGCAGGAAGCCGGTTTTATTTTTGGCAAAGCGGTTTGTGTGGACGTTTCATTTTTTGGGAAAGAAAATGAAAAAAATTGGGAGATTTTTCCGAAAACGCTTGAAAAAAGGCACAAAGATCGTTAAAATAGGCAGTAAACGATAAAGAAGATGTTTTTCCTTGAGAAATGAGGTGTCTGGAATGAGGGGGACAAAGAGACAGAGAAAAAGCCATAAAGTTAAGTTTTTGTTCAGCGGCGTGCTGTTTTTGATTATCTGTTCTGTTGCGGCTTATCAGAACAGCCAGATGAAGAGCGAGAAAGCAAAGTATGAAAGCCGCATGAAAGAGCTTGACGGCAGGATAGAGCAGGAGGAGGCGCGCACAAAGGAAATTAAGGACTATAAGGATTATGTGGAAACAGACGAATATGTGGAAGAAGTCGCAAGGGATAAGCTTGGGCTGGTATTTGATGATGAGGTGTTATTAAAAGCGAACGAAGATGAATAAAAACGGTGTCGTATGACACTGTTTTTGCTTTTTGTATCAGAGCTGCTTCTCACCTTTTTTCAGGAAACTTCGGTTCCTTCCCTCTTTTTGACAAATTTCGCATTCCTGGTATTTTATAATAAAGCTTACAGTATTTTACAGGATGGCGCCATGTGGCAGGTAAGTTTAGAAAGAATGGGGATTTGTCTATGAAGGAATGGGGCGAACTTTCGATTGCGGGGGAACGGGTGGATGAGATTTCCTCCTGTTTTGAAAGGCTTTCCAGATGTTTTTCCAGGGATTATGATGTGCGCAGGAAGCTTACGGAAGAACAGAAAGAGCGGATTTTTGATAATGTATGCGCGATGCTGTGTTCGGGCTGTGAACAGGAGGTGCATTGCAGGAAATACTATGCCTATGATAATTTTACCGCGGCAATGGAGCTGCTTAAGGAACAGGAGCTTGCCTCTTCTTTGGAAGAGCCGGGAGATGCCCCGGAGGAGGCGTTAAAACAGGGGTTTTTAGAGAGATGTATCCATCATGAGGATTTTTTATATGCCGCCACGGAGGAATATGTTATGGCAAAGCAGCAGCTCCAGGTACAGAGCCGGATGGCGGAGATACGCTTTATTGCTGAAAATCAGCTTAAGGAGATTGCCGCTATTTTAAAGGAATTTTCGGAAGGAATCCGGCGGGGAAAAGAATTGGAGGAGCTGTGGTCTGCAAAGCTTGCCACGGAGCTTCGGAAACGCCATATTGAAATGGAAAATGCGGTATTTCTGAAGGACAAAGGCGCTATGATGCAGGTTTTTCTTACAGTGCGCTCCAAATGGGGGAGCTGCATTACCGTGAAGGAAGCGGCAGAGGCGGCGGGCCGGGCGCTTGGGAAAAGCATGAGGGCGGAGGGAAACGGCGCGAAAATTTTAACGGACCGTTTTGAGGTGATCCATCTTTCCCAGGAAGCGCAGTTCCAGCTTTTTACCGGCATGGCAAGGATGGTCAAGGAGGGAAGCAGCGTTTCCGGGGATACTTTTTCCATCAAAGAGCTTCCGGACGCAAAGCTGGCGTTAATGCTTTCTGACGGTATGGGGAGCGGCATAGAGGCGCAGAAAGAAAGCTGTATGATGGTTGAGCTTTTGGAGGAGTTTTTAGAAACGGGTTTTTCGGTACATGCTTCCCTGCAGATGATCAGCACCCTGTTTTTAACGAAGGTGAAGAATCCTTCGGTGGTAACGGCGGATATTGCGATGCTTAATTTATATAACGGGATGGCGGAGTTTTATAAGGCGGGGGCGGCGCCTTCTTACCTGAAACGGAATGGGCTGATTACCCCGGTTTTTGGCAGCGCGCCTCCGGCGGGGATGTTCTTAAAACAGGAAGAAGAGCCGGAGATCCATAAGCTTTATCAGGGCGACTGTATCATTATGATGACGGACGGGGTGTTAGAGGCGCTCCGGGCAGAAAATAAGGATCAGATGATGGAGGGATATTTGTCCATGCTGAAAGTGAAGAACCCGCAGGAAATGGCAGAGAGGATTCTCGCGTTTGCCGCAGAACATGGTGCACATGACGATATGACGGTACTGGTTGCAGCGGTTTACGAAAGCCAGAGAAAGAAAAAAAGAAGGTAATTCGCAATGGATTTTTGCTATACATTTGAGAGAAAGGTCAGGCAGTTTATATATAGCAACCGGATGGCGGAGAAAGGAAAGCATTTGATTATCGGGGTTTCCGGAGGGGCGGATTCTATCTGCCTTCTGGAGCTTTTGCGGCGTTTTTCCAAAGAAGAGGAGTGGACGCTGACTGCCGTCCATGTGAATCATGGGATTCGGGGGAGGGAAGCGGCGGCAGACGAGCGGTTTGTGGAAAATTTCTGCCGGCAGAGAGGGATAGACTGTATTAAAAAGCATTATAATATTCCCTTAGAGGCAGAGCTGGCGAAGGAAGGGGAAGAGGAGGCAGGAAGGCGGCTCCGTTACCAGGCATTTTTGGAGGTCATGGAAGAAACGGGAGCAGACAGGATTGCCGTTGCCCATCATAAGGGGGATCAGGCGGAAACGGTGCTGTTCCATCTGCTCCGGGGCAGCAGCTTAAAGGGGCTTTCCGGTATGCGGCCTTTGGAGGGAGTGAAGATGCGCCCGCTTCTTTGCGCGGATAAGTCCGAGATTCTTCGGTATCTTTCGGAAAGGGGTATCGGCTGCCGGGTGGATCAGAGCAATTTTTCTGAAAAATATGCAAGAAATTATCTGCGGCTCCGGGTGATTCCGATGCTGGAAAACATCAATGCCGGAGCCGTGGAAAATATCAGCCGGGCGGCTATGCGGCTTGCCGATGCGGAGGAATATCTTGCCGGGCAGGAAAGGGCGGCGGCCATGCGGCTTGGCGTCCAGGACAGCTCAGGAGCCTGGCAGGATCTTCCTGTCTGCATTCAAAAGAAAGACTATGGCAGGGAAGAGCCGTTTTTGCGGCGGAGGGTTTTGTACCGTCTGCTCTGTGCCTGTGCCGGGGCCAAAAAGGACTGGCAGGAAGCCCATATCCTGGCTGTGGACGCTCTTTTTTTTAAGCAGGGGGAAAAGTACAGCAGGCTTCCTTATGGTTTGCAGGCAAGGTCGGATGCAGAGGCGGTCTGGCTGGAAAAAAGGGATGCGAAAAAAGAGCCGGAGGAAAAGAAAGACTGGCAGTATCCGCTGGCGGCAGACGGCGCCGCGGCAGGGCATATTGAGTTAAAAGAGGCGGAAACGCTTGTCAAATGGAGGATTTTTAAGAAGGATACCGTCGTTTTCGGGGAAAAAAATGCAGGATTTCCCAAAAATAACTATACGAAATGGTTCGATTATGATAAAATATCTCATGCAGCCTTATTCCGCACCCGCAGGGCGGGAGACTGGTTTGTGATGGATTCTTCCGGGAAACATAAAAAATTAAAACAATATTTTATTGATAAGAAGATTCCGAAACAGGCAAGGGAGGAGCTTCCCTTATTTGCGGACGGCAGCCATATTATCTGGGTGATGGGAGAACGTATCAGCGAAGAATATAAGGTTCAGGAAACGACACAGGAAATACTGGAGGTTACGTTTCAATCCATTCCATGATCATAAGAAGGAGGCAGATTACGTGAAAAGACAGATGAGGGGCATGGGAATTTATTTAATATTCCTCGGAGTAATTGCCCTGGCAATTTATATGTCGTCAATGATTACATCGGCGACGCAGACCTATAATCAGGAAAAATTTATGGAAAGGCTTACGGCAGGGGATGTCTTTTATGTGCATATTTACCCGGGGGCTAATGGCACGGCGGGACGGGTAAGAGTGTTGTTAAGCGACGATTCCGAGCAGGATTTTTATGTTTCTGATGTATCCGCTGTGGAGGAAAAATTAGAGGAGGCAGATTTCAGCAAATACGTGGTCCATAAGGCGGAAGGCGCGGGGCTTTTGGTGACAATCCTTCCCTATGTTTTCGGGCTGGTTGTCATTTTCCTTTTGTTTACATTCCTTTCCGGGCAGAATGCCGGAGGGGGCGGCGGCTCCAGGATGATGAATTTCGGGAAGAGCCGGGCAGTGATGACTACGCAGGATCAAAACAGGGTTACCTTTGAGAAGGTGGCGGGCTTGCAGGAGGAAAAGGAAGAGCTGGCGGAAATCGTGGACTTTCTGCGGAATCCGAAGAAATACCTGCATGTAGGCGCGCGGATTCCCAAAGGCGTGCTGTTAGAGGGCCCTCCGGGAACAGGAAAAACGCTGCTTGCAAAGGCGGTTGCCGGGGAAGCGGGCGTTCCGTTTTTCAGCATTTCCGGTTCCGATTTTGTGGAAATGTTTGTCGGCGTCGGCGCGTCGCGTGTCCGGGATTTGTTCGAGGAAGCGACAAAGAATGCCCCGTGTATTATTTTTATCGATGAAATTGATGCAGTTGCCAGGCGGCGCGGTACGGGGCTTGGCGGCGGTCATGACGAGCGCGAGCAGACGCTCAACCAGCTTTTGGTGGAGATGGACGGTTTCGGCGTGAATGAAGGCATTATCGTCATGGCGGCGACTAACCGCGTGGATATCCTTGACCCGGCGATCCTGCGCCCGGGGCGGTTTGACCGCAAGGTGATGGTCGGCAGACCGGACGTGCGCGGCAGGAAAGAGATCCTGGATGTCCACTGTAAGGATAAACCGCTGGCGGAAGATATTGATTTGGAGCAGATTGCACAGACGACAGCCGGGTTTACCGGGGCGGATCTGGAAAATTTGATGAATGAGGCGGCGATCAGCGCGGCACGGGCAGATCGGAGCTTTATTATTAATGAGGACGTGAAAAAATCGTTCATTAAAGTGGGCATTGGAACGGAGAAGCGCAGCCGGATCATTTCCGAGAAGGAAAAGAAGATTACGGCATATCATGAGGCGGGCCATGCGATCTTATTCCATGTGCTTCCGGATGTGGGGCCTGTCTATACAGTCTCGATTATCCCGACCGGGAACGGGGCGGCAGGCTATACCATGCCGCTTCCGGAAAAGGATGAGATGTTCAATACCAAAGGGCGTATGCTGCAGGATATTGAGGTCAGCCTGGGCGGGCGCATTGCCGAAGAAATGATCTTTGACGACATCACAACAGGGGCTTCCCAGGATATCAAGGTCGCTACCCGCAGGGCAAGGGACATGGTGACAAGATACGGTTTCTCGGAATCCATCGGGCTTATCTGCTATGAAGATGACGAGGACGAGGTATTTATCGGAAAAGATATGGCAAAGACCCGCAGTTACAGCGAGAAAATCGCCAATGAGATTGATGAAGAGGTCAAAAGGATTGTCAATGAGTGTTACCTGCGCGCCAAAGAGATTTTAAATGAGCATATCGGCGTCCTTCATAAATGCGCAGCGCTTTTGATAGAGAAAGAACGGATTACAAAGGAGGAATTTGAAGCATTGTTTGAAAACGGTGCATCCATCGCCAAATTTAAGGAGGACGGCAGCGCTTACACATAAGGTTTTTCCGATATTGGGTGATGGACCCGGGTACAAAACGAACGGAAGAATACGGGATGGTTTTGGGGATTTTGATGTGGGGTCTGGCAGGGATTGGAAAAAGTTCCTGTCAAATGTTACAAAGGAAGTTTGGAATAAAGAAAAAGTTTGTGCAGACTTTTGGACAGATTACTGCTATACTAATACGCGTAAACCCCAATACATTATATAGTTTTTGCTACACCCCATAAGTAACAAAAATACCTTCTCCAAAAAGAGGACAGCGTTCGGAAGCTGTCCTCTTTTTTTTACATAACCGTTCAGCCATGCGGCAAAAATAGGAAAATTGAACCGTCGAGTTTACTCGTAAGGGACAATTTTCCCTATTTTTGACATATGATGGCTGAACGGTTACTTTTTACCTTTTTTGTTCCAAAATGGAATTGCAGAGATAGGAAAAATGATGTATACTATTTAGAGTATTTCCTATTAATTAAGATTAAGAAAAGAGAAGAAAGGAAAAGTTTGGTGGGGATTATGATTCAGATGAGCCAGATGTCGGATCAGGAGAAACGGCATTTTTATATTGAGCATATGACGCCTTTGTTAAACAGGAGTGCGTTATTTTCGGACGGGACAAAGGATTACCGTTTTCCGCCGGAGCCAATGCCGGGTGATGATGTAGTGATCCGTTTCCGGACGGCAAGGGGCAATGTAGATTCTGTCCTTTTGACAGCCTGCGGGGAGAAAATCGTCATGGAAAAGGCAGAAAGCGATTCTTTGTTTGATTATTATGAAGCGGTATTAAAGACAGGGGAGAAAACAATAGATTATTATTTCGAGATCTATGCGGGCGCAATGAAGTGTTTCTACGACAAGAAGGGCGTTCAGACAGATACGCCGCAGCAGTACAATTTTATCATTAATCCGGGCTTTCAGACGCCGGATTGGGCAAAAGGGGCGGTTATTTATCAGATTTTTGTGGATCGGTTCTATAACGGCGACCGCAGCAATGACGTAGAGACGGATGAATACAGCTATATCGACGAGCATGTAAAAAAGGTCACGGAATGGGAAAAGTACCCTGCGCAGATGGATGTAAGGGAGTTTTACGGGGGCGATCTTGCCGGAGTCAGGAAAAAGCTGGATTATTTACAGGATCTTGGCGTTGAGGTTATTTATTTTAATCCGTTGTTTGTGTCTCCGTCGAACCATAAATATGATATCCAGGATTATGATTATATCGATCCGCATTTTGGTAAGATTGTAAAGGACGAGGGGGAGCTTTTGGCGCCGGGAGATCAGGATAATTCCCATGCGGGCCGCTATATCTGCCGCGTGACGGATAAGGAAAATCTGGAAGCCAGCAATGAGTATTTTGCCGAACTGGTGGAGGAGATCCACAGAAGAGGGATGCGGGTGATTCTTGACGGTGTTTTTAATCACTGCGGCTCTTTCAATAAATGGCTGGATAAGGAACGTATTTATGAGCATGAAGAAGGCTATGAAAAAGGCGCTTATATTGATAAGGAAAGCCCGTACCATTCTTTCTTTAAGTTCCGTGGGGACGCATGGCCGTATAATGGACAGTATGACGGCTGGTGGGGGCATGATACGCTGCCGAAGTTAAATTACGAAGAAAGCAGGAAGCTGGAGGATTATATCATAGGCATAGGGAAAAAATGGGTTTCCCCGCCTTATAATATCGACGGCTGGCGTCTTGACGTGGCAGCCGATCTTGGCCATTCCAATGAGTATAACCATATTTTCTGGAAGAAGTTCCGCAAGGCGGTGAAAGAGGAAAAGCCGGAGGCGATTATTTTGGCAGAGCATTACGGCGATCCTTCCTCCTGGCTCCAGGGCAGTGAATGGGATACGGTTATGAACTATGACGCTTTTATGGAGCCTGTGACCTGGTTTTTGACTGGCGTGGAGAAACACAGCGATGAGTTCCGCGGGGATTTGATGGGGAACAGCAGCGCTTTCTGGGGGTCTATGAACCATTTTATGTCAAGGTTTAATACGCAGTCGCTCCAGGTGGCTATGAATGAGCTTTCCAACCATGACCATTCCCGTTTCCTGACAAGGACAAATCATAAAGTCGGGAGGACGTCCTCCCTGGGACCAGAGGCAGCTTCCGAGAACTTAAATTATGGTCTGATGCGGGAGGCGGTGCTGATCCAGATGACCTGGCCGGGCGCGCCGACGCTGTATTACGGGGATGAAGCCGGAGTAACAGGCTGGACCGATCCGGATAACCGCAGGACCTATCCGTGGGGAAAGGAAAATAAAGAGTTAATTGCGCTTCATAAGGACTTAATCCGTATCCATAAGGATTATGAGGTAATTAAAACAGGTTCGCTTCTTTATCTGGGCGGCGAGCAGAATTTTATCAGTTACGGGCGTTTTGACAGACGGGATAAAATGGTGATTGCCGTGAACTGTTCCAATAGTGAAATGCAGGTTAATATCCCGGCATGGCAGATTGGAATTACCGACAGTGAACGCCTTTGTTCCCTGATCACGACGACGGCGGACGGATACTCCCTCCAGGCGAAAATCTACCAGACGGAAGGCGGATTCCTGCATTTGGTGCTTCCGCCGACGGGTGCTGTTATCATTAAAAATATTGTGAAGAAGTAAGCAAAAGGAATTTATAATTTAATGGCGCTGGCTGAACTGTTACGCATGATTTACGCTCTTACACTTTGTTCTGTACATTTTGTGCAATCTGCTGTATAATAAGGTTGTCTTAGGACAAATTTAAACAGGAGAGAGGTAATGATATGGCAAACAGATTTGTATTGAACGAGACTTCCTATCATGGCGCAGGCGCCATTCAGGAAATCGCGACGGAAGCAAAAGGAAGGGGTTTTCAGAAAGCCTTAGTATGTTCCGATCCGGATTTGATTCAGTTTGGGGTGACGAAGAAAGTATTGGACGTACTGGACGGCGCTGGGCTGGCTTATGAGGTTTATTCTAATATCAAGCCAAACCCGACGATTGAGAATGTGCAGTCAGGCGTGGAAGCCTTCAAAAAGGCAGGTGCGGATTATCTGCTTGCAATCGGCGGCGGCTCTTCCATGGATACGGCAAAGGGGATTGGCATTGTCATTGCGAATCCGGAATTTGCGGATGTCAGGAGCCTGGAGGGAGCTGCGCCTACGAAGAATAAATCGGTTCCGATTTTTGCGGTTCCGACGACAGCAGGGACGGCAGCAGAGGTAACGATTAATTATGTTATTACGGATGTGGAGAAGAACCGCAAGATGGTCTGCGTGGATGTCCATGACATTCCGGTGGTGGCGTTCATTGATCCGGAAATGATGTCTTCCATGCCAAAAGGATTGACGGCGGCTACTGGAATGGATGCGCTGACGCATGCGATTGAAGGTTATATTACGGCAGGCGCATGGGAGCTGTCGGATATGTTCCATTTAAAGGCAATTGAGATCATTTCCCGCACGCTGCGCGGCGCTGTTGAGAATACGCCGGAAGGCAGGGAAGGCATGGCGCTGGGACAGTACATTGCCGGCATGGGCTTCTCCAATGTAGGGCTTGGGATTGTTCATTCGATGGCCCACCCTCTGGGCGCATTGTATGATACGCCGCATGGGATTGCCAATGCGATTATTCTTCCTACGGTCATGGAGTATAATGCCGAGGCGACCGGGGATAAGTATCGGTATATTGCACAGGCTATGGGCGTAAAGGGGACAGAGGCCATGAGCCAGGAAGAATACCGGAAAGCTGCCGTTGACGCTGTGAAGAAACTGGCGGAAGATGTCGGGATTCCGAAGGATCTGAAAGAGATTGTCAAGAAAGAGGACATTCCGTTCCTTGCACAGTCCGCTTATGACGATGCGTGCAGGCCGGGAAATCCGAAGGAGACCAGCGTTGAGGATATTACAAAGCTGTATGAGAGTTTGATTTAATATTTTAAAGAGATAGAATAAAAAGACTGCCTCAGTCAGTGTGCTGCGGCAGTCTTTTTATTCTGTTTTGATGTAAAAGAAGTGAGGTTTTCAAACTTTTTCTGAGGTTTTTCTATTTTAATTGTTGTGCAATTATGCTAAAATCATATTGATAAGGTTTACAAAATCTTATAGTTTCAACAAATTTTATCAAATCTCAGAAAGGAGAGGGTAGTGTATGAGAAATTTCAGGTATTGGAAGAAATCTGTTATTTCCGTGGCTTTATCGGCAGCCATGGTATTTTCCAGCGTTTCCTATCCGTTGCAGGCGGCTGCAAAACCGATCAATTCGGTTACGGACGTAGAGACGGCGGAAAATACGGGAACAGCCGCAGCGCTGAAGGGAATCAGCGCCTTTACGGTTTCTGATGTAGTATTGACGGATCCTTATCTTGTGAATGCTGCACAAAAGGAAATTGCCTATCTGGAAAAGTTTGATGTGGACAGGCTTTTGGCAGGTTTCCGGGAAACGGCGGGGATTGCTACGGATGCAAAACGCTATGATGGATGGGAAAATAGTCTGATTGGAGGGCATTGTGTCGGACATTATCTGTCAGCGCTCGCGCAGGCATATGATTCCGCCAATGTTTCCGGGGAAGACAAAGCGAAATTATTCGCCATTATGAAACCTTTAATTAACGGTTTGAAAGAATGCCAGGATAAATCCGGCAGTTATGGAAATTCCAAAGAGGGGTATCTTTTTGGCGCGACGCTTATTGATAAGAATAACGTAGAGCTCCAATTTGATAATGTGGAAAAGAACAGGACCAATATCGGCACAGAAGCGTGGGTGCCGTGGTATACCATGCATAAAATCCTTGCAGGGCTGATTGCGATTGCGCAGATTCAGTCAAAGGATGCAGAAGTGCAGGAGATTTCTGCGACGGCGCTTACGATGGCAGAAAAACTGGGAGAATGGACCTATGAGCGGGCGAAAGACTGGACGGACGCAGAACGCAGCATAGTTCTGAATATTGAATATGGCGGCATGAACGATGCATTGTATGACTTATACGCCTGTACAAAGGGCAGTTATGAAAATGCAGAGCATTTCAGCGAGGCGGCTCATCTTTTTGATGAAGACACCTTGTTTACAACCGTGTATAACGCAAAATCCGGGGACAATGTCTTAGTAAATCGCCATGCCAATACGACGATTCCGAAGTTTCTCGGCGCTTTAAAGGGATATGTGATTATGAACGGAGAAAGCGGCACGGAAAACTATCTTGACTATGTGGAAAAATTTTGGGATATGGTAGTGGAGCATAATACTTATGTTACCGGCGACAACAGCGAATGGGAACATTTCCGTGACGAAGATAAGTTAGACGCTAACAGGGATCAATTTAACTGTGAAACCTGTAATGCTTACAATATGTTAAAAATGTCCAGGATTTTGTTTGGGCTGACCGGGGAAAAGAAGTATGCGGATTATTACGAAACGGCGTTCCGCAATACGATTTTGTCGTCCCAGAATCCGGAAACCGGCATGACGACGTATTTCCAGCCGATGGGAACCGGATATTTTAAGGTTTACAGTACGGAGTTTACAAAGTTCTGGTGCTGTACGGGTTCCGGCATGGAAAGCTTTACTAAATTAAATGACAGCATTTATTTTTATAAAGAAAATGCTTTGGTGGTAAATCAGTTTATCAGTTCTCAATTAAACTGGAAAGATCAGAACCTTGTGATAGAGCAGAAGACGGATCTTCCGGATACGAATGTGACGGTACTGACCGTATCTAAGGCAGAAGACGGAAAAGAGGCTTCCAAAGTGGATCTTTATCTTCGGATTCCTGACTGGGCGTCCGGACAGGTTTCGGTTCTGCGCAATGGAGAAGCCTGTGAGCTGACAGAAGAAAAGATAACAGAGAACGGTTATGTAATCGTAGAAGATGTTACGGCGGGAGATGAAATTTCTTATACAATCCCAATGGAGATTGTGCCGTATACCCTGCAGGATGCGCAGGGAAGCGTATTTGCATTTAAATATGGCCCGGTTGTCTTAAGCGCGGAGCTGGAAGAGGTAGATTGGGAACAGAATACAGGCATTACAGGCGTGGATGTTACTGTTCCCGCATCTAAAAAAGTAGACAGCGAAACAATCGCGATAACGGCTCCGGTGGAATCCGTAGATGATTTTATGGAACATATTAATGAGTATCTGGTTCGGGATGAGGAAGCGGAGGAGCTGACGTTTTCCCTGACAGGAACCAATACGGAATTGAAATTTACAGAGCATTATAAGCAGTATACGCACCGTTATGGTATTTACTGGTATTTTGTGCAGGATGAAAAATCAATTTCCGATGCGGTGATTGCGCAGAAGAAAAATGCGCGCTTAACAGACAACCGTCTTGGGGAAGCGATGCGCCCGGGATATGAGCAGGATGAGGTAACGTTAGAAAATTACGGAGCCGGCTCTACGGGAAATTCCAGCCCGAATTATCGTTATGCCAATGCCAATGGTTCTTTTTCCTATGATGTTATGGTAGATAAAACAAGGGATAATTATCTTGTGACTTCTTTTAGCAAAGAAGACTGCGATGCAGGCAAGACCATTCAAATAACGGCGGGTCCAGATGTTATTTTCTCCGGAA
>CANREH010000031.1 GCA_947629585.1 uncultured Lachnospiraceae bacterium
GATGGCGCGAGTGTATCGCCCTGTCTTTTGGTTATGCCCCCTTCCGTGTCCCTGCTGCAAGAGCAAAATGGAATTACTGGAAATCTATCATAACCATCAAAGAGTTCCTCTCGATGAAATCAATATATTCAAAATCCACCCGAAGGAATGACACCAAAGGAGATCCAGGATATGAGCGATGACGATCTTCTGGATATGGATTATTTCCTTCACGAGGATGATGACCTCCTATCATCTATTTGCCATGCCCACCTTATTTAGGTGGATATTTTTTGTTGTCTTTTTTTAACTTTTCATATACATACAGCGTTAAAGTACCTCCCTATCGCCCGCATCCGTTCCATTTGATCGACTAAGAACGGACATCGGCGGCTGCAATGCCCGCAGCCGATGCAGTCAGCGGCGTTTTTTTCCAGCGCCCGGTAATGTTCCCGCGCCATATCATCCCCAATCTTCGCCAGATCATAGAATTTGTTCACAGCGCCGATATCAATCCCTGCGGGACAAGGCTCGCAATGATTGCAGTACACACATTTCCCGCTTGCTTCCGGCGGGACAAAGCTGCCGATTATGCTGTAATCCAGCGCGCTTTCCGTCTGTTCCCCGTATTTCAGCAGAACTTCCACTTCCTCCACGCTCTGCGCACCGGGCAGCACTGTCAGAACTCCGGGCTTATCCAGCGCATATCGGATGCACTGATACTGCGTAAGCGCCTTTCCAAACGGGGATGTTTTCCCGTCCAGAAGCTGTCCGCCCGAAAATGGCTTCATAACGGATATCCCAACTCCCTGCTTTTCACACTGCCTGTAAACCTCCGCCCTCTCGTCCACGCCGCCGTAAGCGTATTCGCCATGCTGATAATCATAGGCCGGATTCACCGAAAACATCAGCATATCGATCAGATCTGCATCCAGTATCTCCCGAATTACAGACGGTGTATGCGAGGATGCCCCAACAGCTCTGACTACGCCCTGGCTTTTCATATCCAGCAGATATTTCAGAATGCCGTTTTTCTGATAGCTTGCCCAATCTGAAGACGAATCCATGCAGTGAATGAAACCGTAATTGATATAATCTGTTTTCAGATCCTTTAACTGCCTGTCCACGGAACGTTTTACCGTATCCAGATTCAGCGTCCAGCCATATGTGACCTTAGAATAATCTGCGCCAAAATGGATCTGGTACATGACCTGATCCCGCACATCCGAAAGCGCCTCTCCAAAAATAGAAAAAGCGGTTCCGTCCCCGGCGGCAAGATCAAAATAATTGATGCCGCCCTCATATGCCCGTCTCACTGTGCGGACAGCCTCATTCCTGTCCGCTTCAGCGATGTACGCCGTTCCCATCCCGATCTCACTGATCTTATCCCCGGTTCTCCGGTTTACTCTATACCTCATAGTGCCTCCTTCCCGGTGCCTGTCCATCCCCGTCTGATAAACGCTCCGCGGACCGCCGTTTTTATGCAATCACCATCTTCACTGCCCCGCAGATCCCGGCGTCATTGCCAAGAGTGGCAAGGCGGAATTCTTTTTTCTTTAAAGCGTCCATGACATTCCCGTCATAATTTTTCCGGATGACATCCAAAAGAAACTCTCCCGCCCTGGAAACGCCGCCGCCGATCACAAAGACTTCCGGATCGACAATCTGCGCCAGATAAGAGCAGGCAAGCCCCAGGTACCAGCCAAGCTTTTCTGTCAGCTCGACAGCAACCTCATCCCCTTCTTTTGCGGCGTCAAAGATCGCTTTTGCCGACAAATGCTCTTTCCGTATTACCGTCTCTCTGTTATCTCTGGCAAGAAGGCGCTTTGCCTCTTTTACAATCCCTGTCGCAGAGGCATACTGCTCTAAACAGCCCCGTTTTCCGCAGCCGCAGGTATCCGGTTCGTCATAGTTGACGCAGAGATGCCCGATCTCCCCTGCCGCGCCGCGGTCCCCGGTCAGGATCTTTCCTCCCAGGACAACGCCGCCGCCAACACCTGTCCCAAGTGTAATCATCACAATATTTTCGCTGCCTTTTCCGCCGCCAAGCCACATTTCCCCCAGCGCGGCGACATTTGCGTCATTTCCCGCTTTTACATTTTCAATGCCGCTGAGCTTTCGGAACTGATCCGCAACATTGAAAATCCCCCAGCCGAGGTTCGGACACTGATGTACCACGCCGTCCTCTGTCACCGGGCCAGGCACGCCAATCCCGGCGCCAAGCACATCCTCTGTGGACAGCTTGTTCTCTGCAAGCTTTTCCTTTAAAGAAACGGCAACATCCCCCAGAATATATTCACCGTTGTTTTTTTTTCTGGTCGGGATCTCCCACTTTTCCAGAAGATTCCCATCTTTCTCAAACATACCGAGCTTTACTGTCGTCCCCCCGATATCAATGCCAAAATAAATGTTCATACTGTTTCCCGTCCTCTCCAATCAATTTTTAATAAACACTATTATAACCAATAAATTCCTGTTTGTAAATTTCTTTTCCTAAACAGGAAAGGACGGATGATACCACCCGCCCTTTTCCAGAAAGGATAAAGAATTTATTTCATCGAATTTTCGTTATTCTTTTACACCGCCGAGCGCAACGCCTGATACGATATGCTTGGACAGAATCAGGTATACGATGATAACCGGGAAAATCGAGAAGGCAATCATGACATATACCTGCCCCATGTCAAATTTCAGCCAGTCTGCGGAACGCAGCTGCGCAATCAGGATTGGCAGGGTCTTTTTGTCATCGTCATGCAGAATCAGGGATGGGATGAAGTAGTTATTCCAGCTGCTTACAAACCCGAAAATCATCTGCACGGCAACGGCCGGCTTCATTAACGGAAGCACGATGCGGTTGAACGTATGGAATTCCCCGGAACCGTCAATCCTTGCCGCCTCAATCAGCGAAAGAGGAAGCGTGCTTTCCATGTACTGTTTCATATAGAAAAATGTCACCGGAGCCGCTATGGACGGAACAATGAGAGGAATAAAGGAATCCTCCAGCCCCATGCCGTCTACCAGCTTGACAAAACCAAGCGCCGTTACCTGGGATGGGATCATCATTACCATCAATATAAACGGATAAATAAATTTTTTCAATTTAAAGTCATACGCATGGATCGCATATGCCGTCATGGTAGAAAAATATACGCATAAAATCGCGCTGAATGTCGATACAATCAGGCTGTTGAATAACCCTGCCCAGACCGGGATTGTCCCGTTCACAAGGTTTACCCAGTTCTGCCAGAGATGGCTGCTCGGCACTAAAGTAAATCCCGACTGCAGCTCACCGTTTGATCTGGTTGCATTGATAAATAAAACATAAAACCAGAACAGGCAGAAGAAAGAAATCAAAATAAGCACCGTATAGGCGATGGCACGCCTTACATGTACATTCAGGCCTTTTCCCACCTGGCTGTTCTGTTTGCTGTCTGCCATAGAAATCACCCCTTCCTCTTGTCATTCCCGGTTACTTTAAATACGACCAGACTCAAAATCGCCGTAATAATAAACAGGATTACCGATAAAGCGCCGGCCATGCCGTAGTTTTTATTGTACAGATGCCTGTTTAAGAACATTACCATCGTCATCGTAGTACGCACCGGATCGCCGGTTCCGTTGGTTAAGATCTGCGGAACATCGAATAACTGTAAGCCGCCCAGCAGTGACGTTACCAGCGTATATACCAGGATTGGACGCAGAAGCGGCAGCGTTATCTGGAAAAATACCTGTGTGGAAGTCGCGCCGTCCACTTCCGCCGCCTCAAATAAAGAAGGATCGATTCCCATCATGCCCGCCATCAAAAGAATTGTCGTATTTCCGAACCACATCAGGCAGTTAAGGAAAGCGATAATCCCGCGCGCCGATCCCGCATGGGATAAAAAGGAATACGGCGTATCAATAAACCCGATCTGCATTAACAGGGAATTAATCGGTCCATTATCAGAAAATAAGGTGAAGAATAACATCGCAAACGCAGATGCCATAATCAGGTTCGGCAGATAAATCACGGTTTTAAAAAATGCCGTTCCTCTGAGCTTTAACTGTACATCCGAAAACCATGCGCCAAGCAGCAGCGATAATACGATCTGCGGAATAAAGCACATCAGCCAGATTACAATGGTATTTTTCGCATAAATCCAGATATCGCCGTCCGTAAACAATTTCTGATAATTCTTAAGCCCCACAAACGTCGGCCCCACCTGCGTAAGGCCTGCCATGTAATTTTCAAAAAAACTGTTATAAATCGTCGTCAGCATCGGACCTAACTGGAAAACGACATAAACCACGATAAACGGAATCAGGAATATGTAACCCCATTTATTATACCGGACTGCTTTTGAATTATTTTTCATAGTTATCAAACCCTCCTTCTCCTATGCGCAGGCTGCTTTTAGCAGCCCGCCCATCAAAAACAGTGTGGATTAATATGTCAAATCAGGGTATTTTTCCACAATCGCCTTATAGAACTGATCTAACGCTTCCTCTTTGGTTGCATTGCCCTGGAAATAATTCTTCATGGCATGCTGGAATTCCTCGTTGCATCCGGAATCATAAGAGGTAAGGTTGCTCAGATCCAGTCCGTCAATTCCCTTGCAGTAAATATCAATCGGATTCTGCCCGCCTAAGATCTTGCTGCTGTAATCCTCGTCCTTTGCCATTTCTTCCATTGCAGGCTTGTTATTTACAAAGTCGTCGCAGTCAATCACGATATCCGTCATAATTTCCTTATTTGTTGTCAATGTCATCATGATGTCTTTTACCAGGGTTGGGTTATCGGTTCCCGTAGCTGCAAAGATCCAGGTACCGCCCCAGAAGAAGCCCTGCGGTCCTTCGGTTGCACCCCAGCCGCCTTCATATCCGATACTTCCTTCGGTATCAGCAGCCATAGAGAAGTTTACAAGCCATGCCGGTCCGAAGTAGCAGAATACTTTTCCTTCCGGATAGAAGCCTTTCTTCCAGTCGTCTGACCATAAGTCATAAGCTCCGGTATATCCTTTGTCTACCATTTCTTTAGAAGCGTCCACCCAGTTCATCAGGTTCTCATCAATATTAATCTTGCCGTCAATAACCCATTTTGACGTTACATTGTTGGAATAAACACGGTAATTATCATTGGCGGAAGCCATGATATTGTAACCTTTCTCTTTTAATGTCTTTGCACTTTCATTAAAAGTATCCCAGTCTTTTACATATTCCTGCACGTCTTCCGGCTTATCGGAGCCAAAGACTTCTTTCGCCGCTTCACGGTTGTAGAATAATACGCCCGGACATGCCTGCCAGCTTACGCCCTTCAATGCGCCGCTGTCATCTTTGGCAACGTCATGGGTGTACTGATACTGATCCGGCAGATCGGACTCTTCAATTCCAAGCTCGGACAGCGGCATGGTATAATCGCTGTAAACATATTTTGCGATATAGTCCGCATCGCCCAGGAACAAATCAATCTTGTCGTCTGCGGCAGCGTCTTTCTGCTTTAACAGCGTCGAGTCCAGGTTATCCTGGTAAGCGTTGTTATCGCTTGGGGTGATATTCCAGTTCACGGTAACATCGCCAATTTTCCCGCTCTTTGCGTCAATCTCTTCATAGCCCGGATAATAATCCTTCACGCGGGTCTTAAATTCCTCGTTCCAGACATAGATGTTGAGGACTTTTCCTTCGCTGCTTTCCTCGCTGCCTCCATTGTCGTCAGAGCCCTGGCTCTGGCTGTCCGTCTCCTTCTGTGTCTCCTTTTGTGTGTCATTGCTGCCTGACGGTGTGCCGCTGTCCCCGCACCCCGCTAACAGGCCTGCCGTCATGCTCAGGCACAATAATGCGCCAATCCATTTCTTTTTCATGGCAATTCCTCCTAATTTTTTATTTTTTTATTTTTTTCTCTCATTTCATGTACATATTATACAAATGTCAGCAAACATAATATATTAAATTGACAGCAAAAATACCAGATTCATGTCATATTTTATAAACAGTTCAGCCATCAGATCAATTTGGCTGAACTGTTTCTAATTTTATGACATCTCCAGAATAATTTCATTCTGCTCTTTCATCTTACTTTCAGGAAGATAGCTGCCTTTTAGTTCCTCTCCGTTCAGTGTCAGTTTTTTACATCCCGTTTCTGCATGTTCCGGATTTTTTACGAGAATATGCAGATGTTTTCCGCGGAAATCTTTTTCTATTTCCAGCGATTCCCATTCTTTTGGAATCGAAGGGGCAATGGAAAGCCCATAGAAATCAGGGCGCATCCCTAAGATTCCCTCCACGCATCCGACCATGACTGTCGATGCCGTCCCGGTCAGCCAATGCACATGGGAACGCCCGAAGTGCGGGCTGTCTTTTCCTTCCGTAAACTGCCCGTAACAGTACGGCTCCAATTTACGGATTTCCGCCCTGTCATTCTGTGCTGCCGGGGCATTTTCCTTAAAATAAGTAAAGGCGCGGTCTCCGTGTCCAGACAGTGCTTCCGCAAGGATAATCCAGCCCTGCGACTGGGAGAAGATCCCCGCATTTTCCTTGACACCTGCATTATAGATCACGGCAAGCGCACCGTCAAAGGCATGTTCATGGTAAGGCGGCGTCATTAACAGGGCGCCGTATTCCGTATTCAGCCCCTGATAGACGGTATTTAATACCGTGTCCGCCTGCTCCTTTGTAGCAAGCCCGCTGATTACCGCCCAGCTCTGCGGGTTTAACCATAAATTTGCCTCCGGATCGGTACTCTTTCCAATGACTTCCCCTTTTTCCGTAAAGCCCCGGATAAAACGGTCGCCGTCAAAACAAAGCTCCTGCATAATCTTTCCCAGCTTTTCTTTGGATTCTTCCAGGTAACGGATGTAATCCATATCATTTTCATGCTCTGCAAATTTCTTCATAATTTCCAGAGCATAATAAAGCTGGAACGCAACGAATGTAGACTCCCCGTCTTTCCCAAGACGCAGGCAGTCGTTCCAGTCCGCATACAGCCCCGCCGGCATTCCATGTACGCCCAGATGGTTCATGGAAAAGTCAATGGCGCGCTTCAAATGCTCATATACCGTTCCTTCCTCTTTATTGGCAAACGGAATGACTTCTTCTATAAATGCCAGGTTCCCGGATTCGGAAATATACTTATAAACCGTCGGGAACAGCCACAGCGCATCGTCCGCACGGTAAGCAGGATGTCCGGTCTCCTGTACATAGGAAGCATCCTCCGGCGTATCCTCATGCCCGGCGTTATGGGTGAATTTTACTAAAGGCAGCCCGCCGCCGTGATGGACCTGCGCGGAAAGCATAAAGCGGATCTTTTCTACCGCCATTTCCGGCGCAAGATGGATTACGCCCTGGATATCCTGAACCGTATCGCGGTAGCCGTAACCATTGCGCAGGCCGCAGTAAAAGAAAGAAGCCGCGCGCGACCAGATAAAGGTCATAAAACAGTTATACGCATTCCAGGTATTGATCATGGTATTGAATTCTTTGCTCGGCGTCCTGACCTGGAAACGGGAAAGCCTGCCGTGCCAGCAGGAAATCAGTTCGTCTAATTCTTTCCGGCAGATTTCTTCCGGATTCTGATAGCTGTTTAAGATTTCCTCCGCTTCCGCGTCATATTTCATTCCCAGCACAAAGGCAACGCTTTTTGTCTCTCCCGGCGCAAGCTCTATTTCGGTCATCAAGGCCCCACAGCCGTTGCCGTTATAATTAAGCTCCCGATTTAACTCTCCATTGATTACGCCTTCCGGATTCCCATAGCCGTGATACCTTCCAAGAAAAGCCTCCTTATCGCCGCAGTAGGAAGAAACCTCCGCTCCTGCCAGCCCGAAGAAACGCTCCTCCACAATTTTATTATCTACGTCTTTTCCCTTCTCTATTCCGTCCAAATTTCCGTGGATAAATTGGCAGATACGGTTTTTCTTAAACGCCGTTTTGGTAATAAACAGGGAATACTGTAAATTCACCTGATCCTGCTCATAGTTGCTGTTATTGGTAAACTCCGCATATCCCGTGACGCTTAACTTCCTTGCCTTGTCCGACTGATTGACAAGCTTTAAATTCCATACCTCATAAGTTTTATCTAACGGCACATAGTACAGAGCTTCCGAATGGATGCCGCTGTAATCCGCAAGCATTTTCGTATAACCAAGCCCGTGGCGGCACTCACTTTTATAAACGGAAACATCTTTCCCTACCGGCTGCCAGGATGCTGACCAGTAATCCCCGCTTTCTCCATCCCTGATATAAAGATAACGTCCCGGCTGATCGAAATTGTTGAAGATATAGCGCAAAATTCTTCCATTTGCTCCGGATTTTGCAAAGCTGTAACCGCCCGCATTATTAGAAATAATGGCGCCGTATTCCGGCGAGCCCAAATAATTCGCCCAGGGAGCCGGGGTATCCGGCCGATCAATCACATATTCCCTTCTTTCATCATCAAAATAGCCAAATTTCATAGATTCTAATTCTCCTTTCCCATGATCACTTCCACATTGACTTCTTTTTTGCCTGCATCAAACGGAATCACGCAGCCATCCACTTTCACGCCGTCTACCAGCATAGATGCAACGCCTTTCTGCACATTGTCCGGATTTTTCACTTCAATATGATATACCACATTCCGAAACCGCCTTGTCAGCTTAAAACCGCCGAAACCTTCCGGCAGGCACGGATTGATCTGCAGTCCCTGATGCGCAGGGTAAACACCGAGGATATATTGGGAAATATTGGCAAACGTCCATGCCGCCGTGCCTGTCAGCCAGCTGTTTTTTGCCTCGCCGTGCCGCACAGCGTCACGTCCTGCAATCATCTGGGAATACACATAAGGCTCCGTCCTGTGGATTTCACTGAATTCCTCGACATAGGCAGGACAGGTTTTTTTATAAATTTCAAACGCCCTGTCGCCATGCCCCACAACCGTTTCCGCAATGGAAACCCAGGGATTATTGTGGCAGAAAATCCCGCCGTTTTCCTTATATCCCGGCGGATAAGAAGAAATCTCTCCAAGCTCTAAATGATATTTCGTATAGGCAGGCTGCAAGATCATAATGCCATATTCAGTATCAAGCCTTTCCTTTACCGATTCCAGCGCTTTTTGGGCTTTTCCTTCCTTCACGCCGACGCCCGCAAGCACGCAGAAGCCCTGCGGCTCAATATAGATCTGCCCTTCCTCGCACTCTTTGGAGCCGACCTTATTGCCGTTGGCGTCATAGGCGCGCACAAACCATTCGCCGTCCCAGCCGTCCTTTAAAATACTGTCGTACATCCTGGAAACCTCGCCCCTTGCGCGTTCCGCCTCGGCATTGTCGCCGAGAAGCTCCGCAAGATCTGCATATTCCCCTCCGTATTTCACAAACATTCCGGCAATCAGCACGGACTCCGCCACAGGGCCTTCGCTCGGGCCAAAGGTCTGGAAGGATTCGCCCGGATGTTCGGAAAAGCAGTTTAAGTTCAGGCAGTCATTCCAGTCCGCGCGCCCAATGAGCGGCAGGCCATGAGGCCCTTTATGATTTACAATATAGTCAAAGGAACGCTTTAAATGCTCCATCAGGGAAGCCTTAGTATTCTCGTCATTATCATAAGGAACCATTTCCTTCAAAATCGAAAGATCCCCTGTTTCACGTACATAGGCGCTTGTCCCGGCAATCAGCCAGAGCGGATCGTCATTAAAACCGCTGCCGATATCGGCATTTCCTTTCTTCGTCAAAGGCTGGTACTGATGGTAAGCGCTGCCGTCCTCAAACTGCGTGGACGCAATATCAAGAATACGCTCCCTTGCCCGATCCGGAATCAGATGCACGAAACCAAGTAGATCCTGGCAGGAATCCCGGAAGCCCATGCCGCGCCCGATCCCCGATTCATAATAAGAAGCCGAGCGGCTCATATTAAACGTCACCATGCACTGATACTGGTTCCAGATATTCACCATCCGGTTAACCTTCTCATTGGCAGTTTCCACGGTATAGCGGCTGAGAAGCCCCGCCCAGTAATCCGTAAGTTCCCGGAACGCCTTCTCAACATCGGCATCGGAGCTGTATTTTGCAGTCATGGCATCCGCCGGTTTTTTATTAATCACATCCGGCGCTTCAAATTTTTCCTCTACCGGATTTTCAACGTATCCCAGCAGGAATACAAAGGATTTCTCCTCGCCCGGCGCAAGCGCTATGTCAATCTGGTGGGCTGCGATCGGAAACCACCCGCTTGCAACAGAACCAGTACACTTGCCTGCAAGCACAGCCTCCGGCTTGTCCGCACCGCTGTAAACGCCGAGAAAACTGTCGCGGCTTGTATCAAATCCGTCAACCTTTGTATTCACCGTATAAAACGCATAGTGGTTTCTTCTCTCCCGGTATTCCGTCTTGTGATAAAGTGCAGATCCGACAACCTCGACCTCGCCCGTGCTTAAATTCCTCTGGAAATTCCTGGAATCGTCGTCTGCGTTCCAAAGACACCACTCGACATAAGAAAAAAGCGAAATGGTTTTGGCTGCGTTTCCATGATTTTTCACTTTTACCTGAGAAATTTCACAGTTGTCATTCATCGGCACAAAGGTAAGCACCGACGCCTGGATGTCATTTTTGGAAGCGGTAAAGCGGCTGTACCCTAAACCGTGGCGGCACTCATAGGAATCGAGCTCTGTCTTTGTCGGCTGCCAGCCCGGATTCCATACCGTATCGCCGTCTTTTATGTAAAAATACTTTCCGTTAGCGTCATAAGGCACGTCATTATAACGATAACGCGTAAGCCGCAGAAGCTTTGCATCTTTATAAAACGTATATCCCCCGCAGGTATTGGAAATCAGGGTAAAGAACTCGCTGCAGCCAAGATAATTGATCCACGGCAGCGGGGTCTTTGGGGTCGTAATGACATACTCCCGGTTTTCGTCGTCAAAATAGCCAAATTTCATATCTTTTCAGATTCTCCTTTTCTTTTTTCCATCCTATTTTCAAGCTGCCGCAGAAATTCCCTGCGGCAGCCCTTATGTTTTTTAAGAAACTTTGACCAGTGAGAAATCAGACAAGGTAATTGTGGAGGCTGGGGTATCAGTCAACTCCCCATCGGCTGTTTTTATCTGCCCCATCGAAACAGCAAATGTGATCTGGCTGCTTGTTTCTTTCCCGTCGCCTACGGTAAATTCAAAGCTTACCTCCTGCTCTGCATTTTCCGGCAGAACGGCATCCGTGCCGCCGTACCAGTTATAATCCGGCGTCATCAAGGAAAATTTAATGATACGCCCCTTGGTGGACAATGCCTTTCCTGTAAACTTATAAGTGCTTCCTTTTTCCAGAGTAAGCAGATCCGTATGGATTAATTTAACATCCCAGTCATCATTTCCCACATTAGTAATATCATATACTGCTTTCCCGTCTGCAAAAGAAACCTCTGCGGCTGCTGAACTGCCAATTTCTTTTCCCCATCCTTCTCCATCGTTGGAAAATTTGGGATTTTTTAATAAATTCTCATCAACTGGCTGTTCCGGCAGTTCTGGAGCGTCAATTTTTTCCAAAACAATCTCATCAATACAGATTCTATGCTGATCTTTGATCTGCTTTCCTTCCACGGCTCCCATAGCGATGTTAAATATGGAACCCGCATCGGTTTCTCTCTCCATCTGGAACTCTTTTGTATAAATATCATAAGTATCAATGTCTCCTGAAAGCTCCATCGTCCCCTGTGTATAAGGAGTCCAGTCCTCGCTTCCATCCGGATTTTTATGGACAGCGCCATTCCTTTGAATCGCAATAGTTATCTTCCTGTTCAGATTCGATTTTGCTTTTAAAGAAAGGCGGTACCACTGTCCCTTTTCCAGCAGGACATTACTTTGCTTTAACTGAATCTTCCAATCTGCGTCTCCCGTATCCTGAACCGTAAAATCTACCGCATGATCCTCCGTTAAACTGTCTACCACACAGGAAGCAGAGGCGGAACCGTCCACAAAAGACTCATATCCTGCCAGACCGCCGTTAAAGCTTCCGTTTTTGATGAGCGTATCTTCCACGATACGGACATCATCCAGATAATAAACTCCCGGTTCGCTGATGATAATCTTTATATCCCTGTCTGCTGCCAAAGCTTCGGAAAATGAGAATTTATCATTATATTCTTGTCCTTTGCCATCCATTTCTTCTTCTATTTCCTGTCCGGCTATCATCATGGTAATCTTCTTTCCCTGCTCTCCCTCTGCATAAAAGCTGGCAGCATAGTCACCGTCGGTCAGCGCAAGTTCCTTCTGGGAAAGAATCACCGGATTTTCCGGGGAAACATCGGAAGAAGCCTCTATCTTACATTTTCTAATGTTATTTTCATTAGTAACAGAAACCTTAGCGCTGTCCGGTTTCTGTATGCTCCAGTAGCCAAGACGTCCTGTCCCTTCCTGGAAACTGCCGTTATAAACATAATTTCCATCGGCAAGAACGGTTTTCTTTGCATTGGAATCATCAATTTTATCGCCGCTTACCTTGGTCACTTTTACATTGCTGATATGAACGGCAGCCGTAGAATCCGTATTTCCCAGATTAAACTCTAAGCGCCCGTTTCCATCATCTTTATCCGTAATGGTATAATCATAAGTGAACGGATATTGAAATGTCTGCTTTTCTTTGGTCAGATTTACTTTTGTGTCTGCAAGATACCGCTTAAAAGAATAATCCGGTGCAGAAACATCCACAACCATGCTTCTTTCCTCGTCTGCATAAGCATCAAAGCTGACAAGATAGGTCGCGCCTCTTAAGACAGGAAGTCCCGGCTGTACTAATTGTATACTGTAATCTGCAGTTCCTGCATTGACTGTGGAAATGGAAAGCTGTCCGTCCTTAATCTCCGCGCTTCCCTCCCCGCCGAGAGCCGTCAGGAATTTCCAGTCCTGCTCATCCGACAGATCTTCCTTTACAGCAAAACTGCCATTATGGACATAGTTCCCATCCTGATCCGGATCACGCAATGTAATTTCCTTGACCGGCTTTTCCACATCTTCATTGTAAGAATCCTTCTGGTATACCCGGACATAATCAATCTCATATGCTGCATTTTTAATATCCGTCGTCTCATCCGGGTTTCCAGGCCAGCTTCCGCCGACAGCAAGGTTTAAAATGACATAGAACGGCTGGTCAAACGGCGCCGGGTAAGTCACTTCTCCCTGCCCTTCTGTAATCGAATACCAGTCGTCTGCCGTATGAATCAGATTGCCGTCCACATACCAGTTAATTTTCCCAGGCTCCCATTCTGCGCCGAATACATGGTATTCCCCGGAAAAATCTCCCTGTTTCAGAGTATAATTGCCCTGTTTTTCACTGTGCGGGTTTCCAAAATGAATCGTTCCGTAAGAAGTATCTGTTTTATCTCCCAAAACTTCCATAATATCAATCTCGCCGCATCTCGGCCACTGCCCATACAGGTTTTCATTGGTCGGCATCATCCAGAATGCCGGAAGGAATCCCTTTCCTTCTGGAACTTTTACTCTGGCTTCAAACAGCCCGTATTTAAAATCATGTTTTCCCTGGGTATTGACACGTCCGGAAGTATAGGTTTTCTTTCCGTCCGCATCCGTTCCTTCTATCGGCTTTAAGACAAGCTTCCCATCCTTAATATAAATATTCTCCGGGGAATCCACATAAGCCTGAAGCTCACTGTTTACCCAGCCCGGATCATGCGTTTCCACATTCCAGTCGTCTCTATTCAGGGTTTCTCCCTCAAACTCATCCTGCCATACCATTTTGTAACCTTGATGTAAATCCTGGAATGGATCTTCCGGCTCTGAAGGCTCTGACGGATTATCCGGCTCTGAAGGATTGTCCGGTTTTGACGGCTCGTCCGGCTTCTGCTCTCCTCCCGGTGCTGTGCCTCCGCCGCTTCCGCCCGGTACTATGGAAGTTCCTGCACCGCCCGTGCTTCCATTGCCGGAAGGCTGCTTATCCGTATCTTCTACTTCTACCGTATCGACAGCTTCTTTATCTTTCTGTCCTGCCGCCGCTGCCACATTTTCCACTGTGTTTCCGCTTTCTACCTTCTTACCGCCGATATCGGCGCTTCCTGCTTTTTCGCTGACAGTCGCTTTTTCTACTGCTGTTTTTACTACGGTTTCTTCTGCTTCTACTGTCAGGTTCTTTACCGTTCCATTTCCTTCAATCATAGTTTTTGCCGCCGTAACGCTGACATCTCCAAGACTTGCTTTGGAATTGACAATAATATTGCTGCCTTCCCCGGAAACTACGGCTTTCTTTACCTCCGCATTGACGGAAATACTGGCGCTTTTTCCGGAAACATTCAGCTCTTCTACTTCGCTGTTCAAAGCTACTTTGGCATCCGCTTCTACATTAACTGTTTTTACCGGAGCCTCAATATAAACAGAGCTTTTTGCTTTTACCGTCAGATTTTTAATCGAAACGGTACCGGAAATATAACAGTCGGCGCTTATGCTGATACTGGTATCCGCTGATTTTACATTATCTCCAAAACGCAGTGTCGGCGCTTTTTTCACTTTCTTTGCACTTGCCGTCACGGAAAGCTTATCCACCACTTCTATCTCCGCAATTTCCGCTTTCCCGGCATCAACAATATATTCTTCTCCCGACTCCAGGATAAGCTTTTCAATGTTAGCGCTGCCAAGATTTACGGTCTTGCCTTCCCCTACCGAATTCTTTATCATGACAGTCTCATAAGCTCCCTCTTCCAAAGTCCTGGCTGCCGTTACTGTGACATTTTTCTTCTGGTTTTCTTCCTGATTCTCTTCCTTGTTCTCACCGCTATTCTGATCGTTATTCTGCTCCTTATCCTGCGCAGAAACAAAGACTTTCACCGTTTTCTTATAAGTCCTGGAATTTCCTTTTATTTTAGCGGTAATGCTTGTCTCACCTTCAGAAACTCCGGTAATAACGCCTTTTTTCACAGCTGCAATCTTAGTATCCCCTGATACCCACTTCACCTGCAGACTCTTATTGCCCTGTTTATCCACCGTTACTTTGGCAGTTTCCCCTGCCTTTATTTCCACATTCTTTGTACTGATGGCAGGAGCCTTTACTACCGTAATACTGCAGGTATATTTCTTTTTTCCTTTCTTCCAGGTAATCTTTGCCTTCCCTGCTTTTTTCGCGGTAACAACCCCTGTCTTTTTCGCAACGCTGACAACAGCCTTTTTCGACGAGGTATAATTTCCCTTCTTTTCTTTCATGCCAATGACATTCAGATCCAACCTGTCACCTTTTGAAAGAATCGTTTTTGTTACAGACAGCTTTTTTGACGCCGCCTGCACAGAAACAGGGTTTGCTGCCATAGCAGCCGCAAGCACAATGGCTAACCCTCTCCTCCATTCTTTCTTTCTCATAAACCAAGCCTCCTTACGTCTAAACTTTCTCCGTTAAAAACCCCAACAAACCTCCTTCCGCAATAATCTATTGTGCATTATAACGATTTTAAGGGAACGGTTATATAATCCTATGGACAAAAATATCAAAATTATGATACAATATGACGTAAAGCTTACCCTGGAATGGGCAAAAAATCATATTGCAAGGTTTTGTCGTCCATGCTATAATGAACTAATGTACTTAAAAAAATGGAGGGAAATTAAACTAATATATTTTGGGGAGGAAGTGAAGTTACAATGCCAACTTTACGAGAAGAGTGGTGTTGCCAGGAATTAAAGAATACCGAAGAATCCATAGCGCACCGCCCTATGGAAGAAGAATTTCTTTTTTATGAAGCGGTCAGCTCCGGCAATTTAGACTACGTCCAGCAAAACTGCAGACAGAAGAGATTTACCGATCCGAAAGGGATGGGCGTGCTTTCCACAAATTCTTTGACGAACATAAAATATCATTTTATCGTTGCCACTGCCATGATTACGCGCCAGTGCGTGGAACACGGCATGGAATTTGAGCAGGCTTACCGTTTAAGCGATTTTTATATCCTGAAAATGGATTCCTGCACCAGCATCCTTGCCGTTTCCCATCTCCACCAGCAGATGGCGCTTGATTTCACCGGCAAAATGTCACTGTTAAAGAAGAACACTGTAATCTCAAAATCCATTACCATCTGCATGGATTACATCTACAACAATATAAACCAGCGGATTACCGTGTCCGATCTCGCTGATTATACCGGGCTGTCGCCCAGTTATTTATCACGTCTCTTTAAAAAAGAGCTCGGCATTTCCATCAGCGATTATATCTGTGAAAAGAAAATTGAAAAAGCTGAAAACTTACTGAAATATTCCGATTTCAGCTTTGTGGAAATTGCGAATTACCTGGCGTTTTCATCACAAAGCCATTTTATCCAGAGCTTTAAAAAATCCGTCGGATTAACTCCCAAGAAATACAGAGACAAGTATTATCACGCCTCCTGGGAAATTAAGGCTCCGCCGCGCCCGAAAGAGGGAACTGTCTGACGCGGCATCCCCTTACTTACCAAGCGTAACCTCAATGGTATGCACATCTTCGGACATATGGGCAATTTCTCTCTTGCCAAGAACTGCAAATTCCCCGTCATGCTCCAAAGACAGCTCATTGCAGGCTGCGCTTTTTATAATATACTCTCCATAGTCAAGTTTCTGTGCGTTCTTAAATATAATATGGAAATTTTTATCTGCAAACAAGAGGCTGATTTCTGCCTTTCCTTCCTTGTCAAACTGATCCTTTGTAAGCTTCGGGGCGATCACCATGTTTCCAATTTCCCCGCGAACGCCAAATACCTGTGTCACCATGGTAAGCATATACCAGCTTGCGGCACCGGTTAAATAATGATACAGCCCTCTCCCATCCCCATTAAAGTATTCTGGAATACCCGGATATATTTTGCTGACCTCAAAATTTAACGCAGTATCCGCAAGCGTCTGCAAAGCCTTGTAGCCTTCTTTTACAAAACCTCTCTGGTACAAAGCATTCGCATACATCACTGTCATATGGGAGAAAACCGCTCCGTTTTCTTTTTCCCCATAGGCAAAGCCAAACATCCTCCCCAAATCAAACTTCTGTTCATGGAAATCTGTATTTAAACGATAACCGCCGATTTCTTTTTCATATAAGTACCGATCCGCGCTTTCACAGATCTTTGCAGTCTGATCTTTTTTCGCAGTCCCGCTCATAACAGCAAATACCTGTCCAGTAAGCATCATGCGGACGCCTTTTTCAAAATGGCCTTCCACGCGGTTCCCGTGGTTGTCATAATAGCTGTTGAACCAGCCGCCGCCGTCTTCCTCCAGCCATTCACAATTCCGGATATGCTCTTTCATCCATTCCGCCTTATGTTTTAAATTATCAGCAAGCTCTTTCATCGGCACCTTGATTGTTTTCCCGCTGACGGTATGCCTGCAGGAAGAAAGATAAGTCTGTAAAATTTCCCTCTTCTTTTCAATACTGTCATAAATACCGTCCTCATCTGCCAGCAGGATACCCGCTTCCTCTAAAATCTCCGCCTGTTTCCAGCCGAAATCATCATTAAGGACCATAAGAAGCTCCGACATCTGCATCAGATTCCCGGCATAGGCGCAGGTAAAGGCCACGCTTTCCCCGCGATCCGCCGCCATATCAAGGGCGTCATTCCAGTCTGCGCCGCGCAGCAGGATATGGTTATGCTCGCCAACTTCATAAAATGCGCACAGGTTCTGTAACAGTAAATGCTCTAAAATACTCCCTTCATGAACCGTTCCGTCTTCCCGTCTCTGTTTTACGCCGTCAGAAACGCTCCAGTCCTTATCCAGGCTTTTTCCTCGCTCCGCCTGCTCATCCTTAAAATAAGAAGCATTTTCCTTTAAAATTTCAATGTCCCCGGTCTGATCGATATAAAGCTTTGTCGTCATAAACGGCCATACGCCATGATCCATCCAGACACGCGCAATCCCGTTTCTGTCTGCCACAAATTCTCCCTGTTTTTCCCCGATGATCGTAGCATTGCTTCCGTCAATCCTGACGCCGCCGTAATTATCAAGAATCATCTGGCGCACGCCCGCCGGCTCCATAATCAGAAGGGATAAGCAGTCCTGCCACAGATCGCGCCAGCCTCTTCCTCCCCGGCCATAATCGTGGTGCGGCAGGAATGAACAGCCGTAAATCCGGCGCAGCATCGGCTGGAAGCTCACCCAGCGCAGGAAATTATCAAAATCCGCATTTCCCGTATAATAAGCTACATTGACCTTTTCCTGCCAGTAAGCGGCGGTCTTTTCTTTCGCCTTCTTTACCTGATCCTCCGTCTGATAAGCGGCAAGAATTTCCTCGATTTCCTCTTCGTTTTCCGTAACTCCCATCAGGATCGTATAACTTGTGCTCTCCGCAGGCCCTAAAGTAACCGCAGGGAAACGGATTCCTCCCAATGCCTCTTTCCCTTCCAGGTAACTTCCGGAAGGCACGCCTTCTTCCCTTCTTCTGATTTTTACCGGATTGGTAAAGTTTCCGCCCTCTCCGATAAAATCGTCCTCTGCCGGGTAAAAATCCATCGGTTTTTCCCCATTTCCGGTCACCCCGCAGACAAAATAGGTCAGTTCATTCTTCCTGTGGCCGCGCTCGTCAAAAGACAGCGTAGGCTTTACATAAACCCCGTAATCCTTTGTCCTGATGGTGTGGAGCAGGGAGGTCACATGCCTGTGATCCCGGATATTGTCCGCACTCCTGCCAAACACAGGGATTGCCGCAACCCCGGTAACCTTCTGCTCCATGCTGCTCCTGTTGGTAATCTCTACCTGCATGATCTCCACATCATGGTCAAGCGGCACAAAGGAAGTCACTTTTGCTTCCAACTGGTACTTCTTAGATTCTCTTGTCAGTTCGTGCCACATAAGCCCCGCCGTCAGTTCACTCTGATCCTGGCAGTCCGTAAATTTTCTGTTCTCTTCTTCTGCTGATGCGCCCGTTACCGACCATGCACCCAGCACTCCAAGCTCGCACCAGAAATTTCTTCCGGAACGGTTATTATGCAGATTTTCCACACTGACCGGCTCCATGATAAACGCATTCTGGTTAATTTTGCTGTCTCCTCCCAGATTCGGCGACAGAGAGCTTTTGATCCCATGCTCCCCTGCAACCGGGAAATAAAGCCCGCTGTAATTTTCCGGCCTTTCGATAGAAAAAGTCCCATCTTTGCCTAAAAAACGTATTGTTCCCATCCTTACCTCCTTATGTCATTTCCTTCTGTTTCTTCCCTGTCAATTCGGAAGGTTCCCATCTGATCCGCCAGCTCTTTTGCCGATGCTGTCAGTTCCATAGCTTCCTTTGCCATAGCCTCGCTGTTTTCCATCAGGCTGTTTGCCTGCTCCACCAAAAGATCCGAGGAGCTTAAGATTTCATCGGAGCTTGCCGCCTGTTCCTCGGAAATCGCCGCGACATTGCCGGCCACGTCCTCTACCTGCTCTACCTTCTGGATCATCTTCTGTACCAGATTTCCAACCGTGATGATATTCCCAAAAATAATATCAAAAGTTTTCATGGCATTCTGGATCAAATGGTTGCTGCTGTTAATATTATCCACGCTATCATTAGCCTGGTTGACAACATCCCACACAGAAGTCTTAATTTCCAACACCAGGTTGTCAATATGCTGGACAGAATTCATGCTTGTCTGCGCCAGCTTCCCGATTTCCGACGCTACCACGGCAAAGCCTTTCCCTGCTTCCCCTGCGCGCGCTGCCTCGATAGAAGCATTCAGTGACAGCAGATTGGTTTCATCTGCAATTTCCCCGATCACCCTGGTAATATTCGTGATTTCCTCAGAGGCTTTTCCTACCTCGTCAATCGCATTCTGCAGTTTCTTGACCGAGCTGTTGATATTCTGCATGGCGGCGCTCACATCCTGCATGGCCTCTTTTCCTTTTTTGGAAATATCCACTGTTTCCTTCATCTTGACATTGACGCCGTCCCCGTCCTCTTTCGTCTCCGCTACGACTGCCGCAAGCGTCGCCGCACTCTGGGAAATTCCGTTAATGGAAACGGAAAGCTGCTCTACTGTGGCATTCATAGCTTTCATGGATCGGTTCTGCTGTTCCGAAGCGTCAAACATCTGCCCGGACACTTCTTTGCTGTTATCCGCCTGCGTATGCAGCGTATTGGAAACATGGTTAATCGAAGCGATCATATTCCGCATGGTTTCCATAAACTTCTCCACACATGCGCTCATAATGCCGATTTCATCACCGCTCTTTTTAAATCTGCGTACTGTAAAATCGCCGTCCGTCATAGCTTCAATGACCGCTGTCAGACCCTTGACAGGGCTGATTACGATATGGACAATCCTCTCCACTAACACCAGGAGAATTAAAACGGAAATAAGCCCAAATAAAATCATGATATTGCGGATATTATTCAAATCCCGGAAAATGGTCTTTGTCGGCACATAGGAAACTAAAATCCAGTCTGTCCCTTCCACCTTTTCAAAAACAGACATATTGCCGTCGATCTCACTGATATCCAGCTGATTATCCGAAATCTTTTTTCCCACGGCCTGCATAAAAGGATTGTCAATATCGCTTAACTTTTTCGATATCAGCTCCGTATCCCGGCAGGCTAACATGGTATTGTCTCCCGTATTGACTAAAAATGCCTCGGCATCCTTCATTTTCACAAAACTGTTGACATAAACGCTCACTTTATCCAAGGATAAATCCGCCGAAATCACACAGACATCATCGGAATTTGTCCGGAGCATACCGCTCGCACTGATTACCTGATCCCCGTTCTCATTCGTATAAGCGTTTGTAAAGCCCATATTTACCCTGGTCATCCCGCTTTGGAACCATTCCATGTCTTTTACATTGACCGTCTCTTTCCCCGTGCCGTCAGAAACGGCGCTTCCAAGCTTGATTACCGATACATTGCTGATTGTGACATCCGCTGTCGAACCTGTCATCCCTAAATTAAATTCCAGGCGTCCGTTGACATCGTCACTGTCCGCCATAGTAAACTCATAACTGAACGACTGTTTTTTCGTCGTTAATTCTACCACCGTATCTTCCAGATAACGCTTATAATCACGATCCGGCGCTGTCACACCCGTTTTCATGGTACGGTTTTCTTTTGCAAAGGCATCGAAGCTGACCCGGTAACTGGCGCCCTGCTCCAGAGGAAGACCTGGCTGGACAAGCTGGATGCTGTAATCCGCCGTCCCTTCCTTATCTGTCTGAATGCAGATCGCCCCGTCCTTAATTTCTGCCGTTCCTTCTCCTTCCATTGCCGTAAGGAACGTCCATCCACTGTTATTGGACAAATCCTCCTGATTGGAAAAATCGCCGTTTACAAGATAATTCCCGTTCTCGTCCGGATCCCGCATCGTCAGCCCTTTTTTCGGACGCTCCGTCTGCTTTCCCCGGTAAAGCGTGCCATCTTCATAGGCAATATAAATTCCTCCCGGATAATTACTGTCAAAACCACAATAGGAATCCAAAAATGTCTGCAAATGCTCCTCATCAAACATCATCCATTCCAACGCCTGTTTTTCTACCTGAAAAGAAGTCAGGTTTTGATCCAGCCATGACTCAATCTCCGATGCCTGGCTTTCTACGGAAGTCCTTAAAAGATCCTCTGCATTGGATTTAATCACCGACTTTGATACATGATAAGATAAGCTGGTAAGCACGATAATAATGATAATCACCACAGGCAGGATAATAAAAAGCAGCTTGCTTTTTATGGAAACCAATCCCCCCTTTTTCATTTGAACACCTCCAATCATACGCTTGTCAGGCCCTGTTACCCCTGGTACTCAGCCACATTTCCGGCATCGACTTTTTCAAAAGGAATCAGGATATATTCCCCATCCTCTGTCGCACCCTCAATTCCTTCAATACTGCCTCCCTCGGCAAGCTTTCCTGCCGCTTCCACGGCGGCTTTCATCTGGCTTGTCATATCCTGGTATACCGTAAAATCCATCCTGCCGTCTGCAATTGCCTGACAGCCTCCTGCGGATGCATCTACTCCCAGAAACAGGACATTCTCTGTGGAAATCCCCGCTTCCTCAAACGCCGTGACAGCCCCAATCGCCATATCGTCATTATTGGCTGCGACACAATCGAGCGTCTGCCCCGTCTTAAAAAACATTTCCATCAGCTCTTTGGCTGTCTTTTCATTCCAGTTGGCAAAATCCTCAAAAACATAATTGATTTTTTTCCCACTCGCCTTTAGTGTCTCCTTTAATCCTTCCGTTCTTCCGACAGTCCCGGAAGCGCCTTTCGGCCCTTTTAAAACGGCAATATTAATTTCCTCTTTATCTCCAAGCTTTTCTAAAATATATTCCGCCTGGTACTGCCCCGCCATATATTCATCCGACGCCACATAAATGTACCGATCCTTTTCCAACTGGCTGTCCGGCGGCGCATTATTAATAAATACAATCGGCGCATCCCCTGCTGCCGCTTTGATTTCCGTCACAATATCCGAAGAGACAGGCCCGCATAAAAACACGTCGCTTCCCTCCAAAAAGGCATTTTTAATCTGAGCGTCCTGCGTTTCCACCGAATTTTCCGCATAACCAACTTCAAATTCATAACCGATTTTCTCCGCCTGCTCCTTTAACTGTTTTGCCCATCCTTCATAATAATCCCCGCTTTCAATCGCAGAATAATAAATCTTCCCGTTCCCTTTTCCCCCGTGGTTTTTCTGTTGGCAGCCGCTTGTCAATGAAGCCATAATTACTGCCATGCCAACCATAATCATGATTCCTTTTCTCATAGCAGCCTCCTTAAATCATATCTTTTATCTATTTTTTTCATTTTATCTATTTTGACTAAAAACATATATCAAATTAATTGGAAAAATGTCAGATATGTGATATTAATATAAAAAGAAGTTTTCATTAACAGAAAAAAATTGCTGCAGTCAAACAACCCGGCAGCTTCCGCTGCCGGGTCTTCTGCTTTCCCGCCCAATTGTAAACCAACAGAAAAATTCAGTTCACTTTCTATCCTTTACGAAAGCGACAGACTTACCATCAGCGCTTCATTGATTTTCTGCTGTATTTCGCTGTTTAAATGGCATACCTTCTCTTTCAGGCGGCTCTTGTCGATCGTCCTTACCTGTTCTAAAAGGATCACGGAATCTTTCAAAATCCCATAATCCTTTGCCTTGATTTCCACGTGTGTCGGCAGCTTCGCCTTGTTCATTCTTGAGGTAATCGCGGCGCAGATCACCGTCGGACTGTGCCGGTTTCCCATATCGTTTTGTATTATTAGAACCGGACGCACGCCTCCCTGCTCTGAGCCGACCACAGGCCGTAAGTCCGCATAATAAATATCTCCCCTTCGGATAATCATAGTTTACACCCCGCATATGGCATATTATGTACCACCTTTTTTTCTGTGCCGACGGCGGCAGTTTCTTTCCGCCATCAGCGTAGTAATATTATTGCCATAATTTCTCAGATGTATACCTTCTTTTGAAAAATTTTATCCTTTCCATGCCAAAACGCCAAACATAAGTTACCCTTCATCATAATCTCAAATCAAACACCGATTTTTCGCAGCTATAATAGTCCAGTGTGCCGACTTTTCTGCCCTGATAATAGTATACGCGCGGGACACGCTTGCTGACATCGCAAATCAGCTCATAATTAAACGAATCTGCCCAGGCGGATAATTCTTCCGCTGTAATCCCCGCTTCCCCGTCCTTTCCAAGCAGCGTCACGACCTCTCCGATATTGACGTCAGGGATATGCGTGACATCGACCATAAACTGATCCATGCAGATCCGCCCGACAATCGGCGCGCGCTTTCCATGAATGAGCACAAACCCCCGGTTGGAAAGGGAGCGGGAATAGCCGTCCGCATAGCCGACCGGGACCGTCGCAATTTTTGCCGGAGATTTGGTAATATAAGACGCGCCGTACCCGATTCCAGATCCGGCAGGGACGCTTTTTACAAAAGATACCGTTGCCCGCAGGGACATGGCGGGCTTAATCTCTAACAGCGATTTGTCAACCTCATCAGATGGGTACAGGCCATACGTAATAATCCCGCTGCGCACCATGTCAAGCTGCGCCTTCGGAAGCTCCATAATCGAGGCGCTGTTCGCCGCATGGCGCACCGGGATCTTCACGCCTTCTTCCTCCAGCCGTTTTAAGACCCACTGAAATTTTGCAAACTGTTCCTCAAAGTAGCTTTTATCCTTTTCGTCCGCTTTGGCAAAATGGGTAAAGATACCGTCAATCTCCAGATTCTCAAGGCAGGAAATCTTTTTTATCACCGCAATGCTTTTCTCGGACGGCTGAAAGCCAATCCGCCCCATGCCGGTATCGATTTTAATATGTACCTTTGCCGTTTTTCCCTGTTTTTTTGCTTCCTCAGCAATCCCTGCTGCCATATCATATGCAAAAACAGCCGTCATAATGTTTTCCCGCACCATTTCCTCATACTGCTGTTCCGGCGTATACCCGAGGATCAGCACCGGCTTTTTGATCCCAATCCGGCGCAGCATTAAGCCTTCTTCCAGAATCGCCACGCCGTAAGCGTCTGCGATCGGGTCTAATACCTTTGCCACGGGAAACGCCCCATGCCCGTAGCCGTCCGCCTTGATGACAATCATCAGTTTTGTTTCCGGCTTTAAAAGCTTTCTGACATTTTTTATGTTATGCTCAATTGCGCTAAGGTCAATTTCCGCCTCTACTCTAAAATAATCTTTCATAATTTTATTTGCTTCCTCTAACATTTATTCCGCAGGCAGCGGGATGAACCCCGATTATCCGCGCAAAATTTCCGGCAGGCCATCCAGGATATCCTCCGCCATCATACTGTAAGACCCTTTTTTCTCCTTTGCCGCATCCCCTGCCAGCCCATGAAGATAGACGGAAAACGCCGCCATCTGCATGGAATTTTCCCGTTTCTGCGCCATCAGCCCTCCTAAAATCCCTGACAGGACATCTCCGGAACCGCCGACTGCCATCCCTTCATTGCCGCTCAGGTTAATATAATAGTCCTTCCCGTCCGTAATGACCGAACGGGAATCCTTTAAGACTAACGTCACATCCTGCGCTTTGGCAAACTCCGCCGCTGTCTTTACCATATCGTTTTTAATTTCCTGCACGCTTTTTCTGCACAGCCTGGACATTTCCTTTAAATGCGGCGTTAAAATCATATTGGGGGAAAGGAACTCATAAAACCCATGCTCTGCAATCAGGTTCAGCCCGTCCGCATCCAGAACCAGCGGTTTCTCCGTACCGCTTAAAAGCTTCAGCACAGATACGGTAAGGCTTTTCGCCCGATCCGAAAGCCCAAGCCCCGGCCCCAGGACAACGGCGGAAGCCCCGTCCAGCTTTTTTTTCAGCATTTCCAAATCACAGGCTTCTCTCTCATGAAAAAAAGCCTCCACAGGGAAATAAACCGCCGCCGGGAGCATTCCGGCAAGAACCTGGATATTCTGCCTGCAGGTCACAATTTCAACCAGTCCCGCGCCCATATGATATGCCGCTTTCCCGGCATAAAACGCCGCCCCAATCATCGTTTCCGAGCCTGCCAGCACTAACGTCTTCCCAAAGCTTCCTTTATGGAAATCGGGATTCCTTTTCGGAAGAAGGCAGGCCCTATCCGCCTTTTCCAGATAATATCCATGCCCCGCGCCATGTTCTGCGGCAGCTTTGGGAAATCCGATATCTTCGACAAAAACCTCCCCGGCATATTTCCTTCCTGTTCCCAGCAAAAGCCCTGCCTTTGCCGCTCCGAACGTCACGGTCATCTCCGCCTTTACCGCCGTCCGTTCCCCTCCTTCCATCACAGCCATACCCTGCCCGTTATCTGCATTCAGTCCGGACGGCAGATCCACGGCAAAACAGCGGAACCCATTCATCTTCTGAATCAATTCCGCATAATCCCCGGTCACTTCCCGGGACAGGCCGACGCCGAACAGGGCGTCAATAATTACGGTTCCCGGCTCCGGCGCAAACGCACTGACAACAGAAACGCCCAGATGTTTCAGTAAATTCCACTGAATCCCTGCGCTTTCCGTCATTTTCTCCGGTTTTCCTGCCAGGTAAACGGCGCAGGAATATCCTTTCTCCGATAAAATCCTTGCCGATGCCATGCCGTCCCCGCCGTTATTTCCGCTTCCGCAGACAAACAGCAGGTGCTCCTGTCCTGTCAGCCTTTCCATGACGCGCTCCGCAAACCTTAACGCCGCCCGTTCCATTAACACGATTCCCGGCATTCCAAGCTCTTCCATGCTGTACCTGTCAATTTCCTTTGCCTGTGCAGAGGTTACAATCCTTTTCATATCCCATCACCGATTCTATTCCAAAGTTTTCAGTGCATAGGAAAGCCTCATCAGGCTTTCCGTCAAATGTACATTTTCCACAACCGCATCCTCCGGCAGATGCAGATCCGTATGCGCAAAATTCCAAAAGCCGCGGACGCCGTACTGATAAAGCTCCGACGCAATCTCCCTTGCCGCCTCGGAAGGCGTAGTGATCACCGCAATGTCCGCGCCCTGCTTTTTGATAAATCCGGGCAATTCCCCCATCCCTGTCACCGGAATCCCATGAATCTTTTTTCCTTCCAGCTTCGGATCGATATCAAAGATGGCGGTTAAAAGAAATCCCCGGCGCTCAAAAGCAGAATGCCCGGCAAGCGCCTGCCCGAGATTGCCCGCTCCAATGACAATCATCCGGTATTTTTTCGTAAGCCCCAGGATCTTCCCGATTTCTTCATAAAGATAATCCACGTTATACCCATATCCCTGCTGCCCGAAACCGCCGAAATTATTGAAATCCTGCCGGATCTGCGAAGCCGTCACCTTCATGCGCCCGCTCAATTCCTTTGATGATATCCTCTCAATGCCGTTTTCCTTAAGCTCCCCAAGATAACGGTAATACCGCGGGAGCCTGGCAATGACAACAGGCGATATTTCCTTACTGTCCATAGAATGCTCTCCCATCCGCTGCTTATGGCGTTACCTCGACCATCTCTGCTGTTTCCAGCGCCGTTTTTACCATCTGATCAATTTCTTCCCTTAAGTTTCCCTCATGCTTCGCAATAATATTCCCATTTGGCTTTGTAACCGGATGCTTCGCCACAAAAATCGTACAGCAGTCCTCAAACGGCTGTATGGAAGTCTCATAAGTGCCGATTTTCTCCGCAATGTCCACAATATCCTGCTTGTCAAAGGCAATCAGGGGACGGTACACCGGAAGCTCACAGACGGCATTGGTCGCGGCAAGGCTCTGCATCGTCTGGCTCGCCACCTGCCCGATGCTCTCCCCCGTAACCAGCCCGTGGCAGCCGGATTTCTCCGCCAGCGCTTCCGCAATCCGCATCATATACCGGCGCATGATAATGGTAAGCTCGTCATGCGGGCATTTATCATAAATATACAACTGGATATCCGTAAAATTCACGATATTTAACCGGATCGGCCCGGTATACCTGGAAATCAGCTCTGCAAGCTCTATCACCTTCTGCTTCGCCCGCTCGCTGGTATAAGGCGGCGCATGGAAATACACCGCTTCTATCGTCACGCCGCGCCTGGCTATCATATACCCTGCCACCGGACTGTCAATCCCGCCGGACAGAAGAAGCATCGCCTTTCCGCTGCATCCTACCGGCATCCCGCCCGGTCCCGGAATCATTTTAGAATAAACATAGGCGGCATTTCCGCGCACTTCCACATAGATCCGCTCCTGTGGGTCATGGACATCCACGGAAAGCCCCGGAAACCTGGCAAGCAGGACTGCCCCGGTTTCCGCGCAGATTTCCGGCGAGGTCATCGGATAGCCCTTATCGCTCCGCTTGCATTCCGCCTTGAAGGTAAAATGCTTCTCTGCATACGCCTGATCCACATATTGAACCACATGCGCCGCAATATTGTCCCAGGACTTGTCTTCTATCATCATGGTCGGGCAGATCGCCCAGACGCCAAAAACCCTCTGCAGGGCTTCGATTGTTTCGTCATAGTCAAAGTCCGACTTCGCTTCTACGTAAATCCTGCCCGGCTCCTTCACGACATAAAACTCGCCCTCCACGCCGTCAAGCGCGCCCTTAATCCGGTCACGCAGCATATTCTCAAAAATAAAACGGTTTTTCCCTTTAATCCCAATTTCAGCATATTTAATTAAAAATGCGCGGTACATAGCTTCTCTCCTTTACGTTCCTTTTTCGGGCGCGGCCCCTGTTTTTTAACGCCTGACAAATCTCCGAAGCTTCGGCAGAAGCTCCCCAAGCGCAGACAGGGTATAATCTAACTCTTCCCTTGTGTTGTCTGCCGACAGGCTGAAACGGAGCGTTGCGTCCAATAACTCCCTGTTGACTCCGATTGCCTGCAATGTCCCGCTTAGCTGCGGATGGTTTGAGGCGCAGGCGGAACCCGCCGAGACATAGATCCCTTTCTCCTCCAGCGCATGGAGAAGGACTTCGCTGCGGATTCCCGCAAAGCTCACGCTGATAATATGCGGCGCCGTTTTTTCCACCGAACCTTTCGGATCGGCAGGGTCCCAGGCAATCCCGTTGACGCTTGTCCCTTCCAGCTTTAAAACCTCTTCTATAAAATAAGCTTTGAAATCATATAATTTTTCTGTTTTTTCCGCATGATCTTGATAAATCTCCTCTGCCGCAGCCCCCAGCCCGGCAATGCCCGGCACATTCTCCGTCCCGGAGCGCATTCCCTTCTGCTGCCCGCCGCCAAATAATATCGGCTTTATTTTCACTTTTTCCGACACATATAAAAACCCGACGCCCTTCGGCCCGTGGATTTTATGCGCGCTCACGGAAAGCAGGTCAATCCCTTCTTTTTTTGGAAAAATCCGGTATTTTCCATACCCCTGCACTGCATCCGAATGGAACAATATCCCCGGCTTTTTTTCCTTTGCCGCCTTTGCAAGCTCCGCAATCGGCTCTAACGCCCCGATTTCATTATTCACATACATCACAGAAATCAGGATGGTATCCTCCCTGACAGCCTCCAGCAAATCCTCTTTCCTTACATGCCCCAGGGAATCCACCGGAAGATACGTCACCGAAAATCCCTGCTCTTCCAAAAAAGCCAGCGGATTATGTACCGACGGATGTTCAATCCCTGTCGTAATGATATGCTTCCCCGCCCTTTGGTTGGCAAGAGCCGTTCCCATCAAGGCCAGATTATTCGCTTCCGTCCCTCCGGATGTAAAAATAATCTCCTTTGGCTGTACCTTTAAGCTCTTGGCAGCCTGATCTCCGGCAGCGCGGAGATACCGCTCCGCCTCTACCCCTTTTTTATACATAGAAGAAGGATTTCCAAAATCCTCCTCCAGTGTTTTCCACATGATTTCCCGCACTGACTGACATGGTTTTGTCGTCGCGGAATTATCCAGATATACTTCCATTGTTTTCCTGTTCTCTTTCCCATTCAATTTCATACATCAGCATGGAAACCGCCGCAAGCCCCGCCGTTTCCGTCCTTAAAATCCGTTTCCCAAGCGAGATAATTTCCGCCCCCGCTTTTTTTCCGTCCTCGATCTCGGAAGGCTCAAACCCGCCTTCCGGCCCAATCAAAATCCCGGCGGAAGCGCTTTTTGCCGCCTTTTGAAATGCCTCCTTCGCGGTGCGGATTCCTTCCTGGTTCTCATATGGTATCAGCAGCATATCGAGAGCTTTGGCATACTCTAACGCCTGGGCATACGCCATAGCGGGCCTGATAAAAGGAATGATGCCCCTTCCGGACTGCTTGGCCGCGGATTCCGCAATTCTCTGCCAGCGTTCCCGCTTTTTTTCCTCTTTTTTCGAATCCTCTAATTTTGCCACGCACCGTTTCATCATAACCGGAACGATTTCCGCAGCCCCGAGCTCCACTGCCTTCTGGATAATAAGCTCCATCTTATCCTTTTTAGGAAGCCCCTGGAACAGCACCAGGCGCACCGGAAGCTCCGACGCCGTTTCCGAGCAAAATAATTCTCTGGCGCGGATTTCTTCACGCTCCAGAGCCGTAATTTCACATATATAATCCCTGCCCTGCCCGTCGCAGGCAGTCAGGCGGTCCCCTGCCTTCATGCGCAGCACATTCCGGATATGGCTGACATCCGGGCCGGTTATCACAATTTCACCTTCCAGAATCTGATCTAGGGCAACATAAAAACGAGCCATATCCTATCTCCTAATCTTCGCCGCAAAGGATACCCAGTCTTTCTTCTGCCGGACTTCCAGGATTTCAAAGCCATTCTTTAACAGCGCTTTTTCCACTTCTTCCTTTTTGGTATTGATAATTCCCGAAGAAATAAAAACGCCGTCTTCTTTCATATGCCCTGCAATCTCCCCGGAAAGCGGGATAATCACATCCGCCAGAATATTGGCAGCCACGATATCATAGCCGCCGCCGACCTTTTCCTGAAGCTCTGTATCGTCAATGAGGTTTCCCACAAAAGCGGTAAATTCTTTCCCGGTAATCCCGTTTCTTTCCATATTTTCCCAGGCAACTCTTACCGCATTTTCGTCAATATCCGTCCCGACCGCTCTCCCTGCCCCAAGCTTTAAGCCCGCAATGGACAAAATGCCGCTGCCGCAGCCCACATCCAGAAGCGCCGCCCCGGGCTTCATATAGTTCTGAATGCTTTCCATGCAGAGCCTGGTTGTTTCATGCGATCCTGTCCCGAATGCCGTTCCCGGATCGATCTCGATGACAAGATCCTCTTTTTTCGTTCCTTCCGGAAGCTCTTCCCAGGACGGCTTTATCAGGATATGCTCCATAGCATAAAACGGCTTAAAATATTCCTTCCAGTTATCAATCCAGTCCTTATCGTCCTTTTCTTCAAACGAAAGCTCACAGGCGCCGGGATCGGTAAACAGCTTTAAATCCTCAAGCCCCGCCTCTATCTTCTCCTTAAGCTCCCCGATATCCGTATCCGTTCCCACATAACTGCTCACAACGGCAGACCCGTCATCCGGCGGAAGCTCCGGCAGGATGTCAATAAACATCTTTTCTTTATCCTCCTGCGACAGCGGGACATGATCCTGAATCTCAATGCCTTCCAGCCCGATTTCATCAAACAATGCGCTGATCAAATCCACCGCTTCCGTCGTGGTCTTTAACGAAACCTTAATCCATTTCATATTTTATATCATGCCATGTGCCTGCCTCTGGCTTCTCCTTTCTTTCCCTACTCTTCCCATTCGAGAGAAGAATTTTCCTGCCGTTTATCCCGTGAAAACAGATCCGCGACCGCATCCATTGCCGATTTATTTTCAAATAAAACCTGCGTGATCTGTTCGACGATCGGCATAGACACGCCGTATTTTTTCGCAAGCTTATCCGCAGCTTTTGCAGAATAAACCCCTTCCACCACCTGCTTTACCTCGTCCATCGCTTCCTTCATGTTTTTCCCTTTGCCAATCAGGTAGCCTGCGTTCCAGTTGCGGCTGTGCGTGCTGGTGCAGGTGACAATCAAATCGCCCACGCCGGAAAGCCCGCTGAACGTCTCCGCTTTCCCGCCCATCGCAAGCCCGAGCCTTGTGATTTCCGCAATGCCCCTTGTCATCAGCGCCGCTTTCGTATTATCGCCGTACCCAAGCCCGTCCACAACGCCTGCCGCCAGCGCAATGACATTTTTTAAGGAACCGCCCAGCTCAATCCCAATCACATCCGGGCTTGTATACACCCGAAAGAAATCATTCATAAAGATACTCTGGATATATTCCGCATTTTTCTTTTTCCTGGTCCCGACGACGACCGTGGTAGGAATGCACTTGCTGACCTCTTCCGCATGACTCGGCCCGGACAGTACGGCGATTTCCCGTCCCGGAAGCTCCTCCTTTAAAATATCGGATAACGTATCCAGTGTGCTTTCTTCAATCCCCTTTGCCACATTGACAATGAGCTGCCCCTGCGGGATAAATTCCGCCGCAAGCTTCGCGGTACTGCGCACATAAGGGGAAGCCACCGCAAAAACCAGCAGATCCTTATCCTTACAGGTATCTTCCAGATCCGACGTCACCTCAACATTATCCGGCAGAGGGCTTCCCGGCAGCTTTTCAATATGCTCCCTGTGCGTATTTAACAGCTCGACCTCTTCCTTTAAAATTGACCAGAGCATGACATCATGCCCGTTCTTCCCTAATACAATGGACAGCGCCGTTCCCCAGCTTCCGGCGCCCAGTATGCCTATCTTACTCATTTCTTCATTCTCCTCCTGTGATCTGACTGCCTGCATCCACCTCAAATTTTGTAACAGTTCAGCCATCAGCTCGATTTGGCTGCTCCGCAGCCTGTTTCGCCGCTAAAGCGGCTAAAATCTCGCTTCT
>CANREH010000032.1 GCA_947629585.1 uncultured Lachnospiraceae bacterium
CAAAGCTTCATGCCTCCGTTGATTTGGAAATGGAGGGCATGAAGATGAAAAAGAAAACGGTTCGTTTATCCAGGGCTGCGGCCTGCGCCGCCGCAGCGCTTCTTTTGACCGGGGCGCTTGGAGCGGGAGCTTATGCGGCAGTAAACGGGGAATTTTTTCAGAGTATTAAAATCATGATTAACGGGAAAGAGGAATCCTTAGATCTTTACCGGCAGGAAAACGGAACGCTGGAAGGGCATATCGACGGGGGTGACGGAAACCAGTATGATTTTGTGGTTGATGATAACGGAACCAGTACGTGTGTGATTGATGATAATGGAAACGGCATGTTTCCGTCGGATATGACCGAGCCTGTGGCGACGGAAAATGAGGACGGCATTTTCATTGTAGATCAGGAGGAAATCATTGACATTACAGAGGAGCTGAACGAGAACGGAAGCTATGAATATGAATTTGAGCGTGAAGGAAAAAAAGGGACGCTTACCGTAAAGCCGGGAGATGACGGGGTCAGGACAGACATTACTTATGAGGAATAAAACGGGAAAGTAATGATTTCAGACAGGGAAAGACTTCCTTTGCAGGGATGCAGGGGAAGCCTTTTTTCTTTTTGTTCTTGTAAATGAGAAAAGTCTGCATTATAATACAAAATAAATGGAAATGCGGAAAGAGAGGGAGAACAATGAGTGAACGGGAAAGAATGTATCAGTTATTAGATACTGTTCCAGATGATAAAATAGCATATATCATTGGGTATATACAGGGATTGACAATTAATCATAGTGACGAGCCAAATGAAAAAACGAAAGCAGCTTTTGAAGAAGTGGAAGAAATGAAAAAAACAGGAAAGGGAAAAAGATTTACTGATTTGGATAAACTTTGGGAGAGCTTGGAGGGATAGAAATGTTGAACGTTATTTATTCCAGCCAGTTTAAAAAAGTGAAACTTATCTTGACAGATGCAAAAAGTTATTTTATACTAATGAGAAATTTACGGTGAAGAAAGAGGTGAAAGGATGAGGAAGTAATTTATTTTTGAAAAGCAGAAAATTGGCTGCCCGACAGGGGAGTTTTGTGCTGCCAAAAATAAATTCCAGTCCGCGTCCTTTATCACTGTTAAGACAAAATAAGAAAGGTTTTTGCCTCCTTGGCTTTTAGATCAGCCAGAGGGCATAGAAATCTGGCGATAACTGTATTTCTGGAAATCAGGAAAGATACTGGAATCATTTGGCAGCAGATGGTTCTTTTTTTGTTTCTGAAGAAAAGGAAGGAGAATTTTATGGCTGAGATTTGTGTATCAAACCTGACGTTTTGTTATGAAGGCAGTTTTGACAATATTTTTGAAAATGTTTCGTTTACTCTGGATACGGATTGGAAGCTGGGGTTTTTAGGGAGAAATGGAAAAGGAAAGACTACTTTTTTGAAGCTTTTGCTGGGGCAGTACCCGTATCAGGGTTCTATCCGCACTCCTGCGGCGTTTGATTATTTTCCTTATACAGTTTCCCCGGCGCAGTGGGAGGAGTGCGGGGCGGATGTACTGGAGCAGTGGAAGCCGGATTGTGAACTGTGGGCTGTGTTATGTGAACTGGAAAAGCTCCGTGTGGATGCGGAAGCGCTTTACCGCCCGCTGAAATCGTTAAGCCAGGGAGAGTGTACTAAGGTAATGCTTGCCGTCCTTTTTTCGGCGGATCACCGTTTTTTATTGATTGACGAGCCTACGAACCATCTGGATCAGGATTCCAGGGAATCAGTGAAAAATTATTTAAAGCAGAAAAAAGGGTTTCTCCTGGTGTCGCATGACCGCGATCTGCTGGACGCCTGCGTCGATCATGTCCTGGTTTTGAATCGGCAGACCATTGAGGTGCAGAGTGGGAATTTTTCGAGCTGGTGGGAAAATAAAAGGCGGAAAAATATTTTTTCGGAATCGGAGAATGAGAAGCACAGAAAAGAACTTGCGAAACTGAAAAAAGCCTCGGAGCAGGCAGGGGCATGGGCGGAAAAGGGAGAAGGAAAAAAGATCGGGTTTGATCCGGTAAAAGAGCATGACAGGGGAAAAGCGGCAAGGGCTTTTATCGGCTCGAAGACAAAGAAAATGCAGAGCCGCAGAAAGCAGTTAGAAAACCGCATGGCGAGGGAAATAGAAGAAAAGGAAGGGCTTCTTGCTGACATAGAGCGTCCTGTAGATTTAAAGATTATGCCGTTAAAGCACCATAAGGAAGTGCTGATTGCCGCAAAGGATTATGGGATTTCTTATCCGAAGCGGGAAGGGAAACAAACCGTATTTAAACATTTTAACTTAGAGCTTCACCGGGGAGAGAGGGTTTTTCTGCATGGGAAAAACGGGTGCGGAAAGTCCAGCTTGATAAAAGCGGTGCTTGCTTGTCAAAAAGATGGTTTTAATGTTTCAGAAAATTCTTTTTTGGAAGAAGGGAGCCTTGCTGTGGCTTCCGGGCTTGTGATTTCTTATATTTCACAGGACACTTCTTTTTTAAGGGGAAATATCCGGAAATTCTGCCGGGAAAGGAATTTGGAGGAAAGCCTGTTTTTTGCCGTGCTGCGGCAGCTTGACATGGAACGGACGCAGTTTGCAAAAAATATGGAAGATTACTCAGAGGGGCAGAAGAAAAAAGTATTGATAGCGGCAAGCCTGCTGACGCAGGCGCATCTCTATCTCTGGGACGAGCCGTTAAATTATATTGACGTCTTTTCCAGAATGCAGATCGAGAAGCTGATTTTAAACTATCAGCCGACTATGCTTTTAGTAGAGCATGACCTGCGGTTTCGGGAAAACATAGCGACAAAGATTGTAGAAATGGGAAGATAGGGGAGGATGCAAAGGTTGTCAAAAATAGCGGCTTGTGATATACTTATGGAAACAGAGAAAACAGAGAAGCTGTTATAGTATTAAAAAAGGAGTGATATTTATTGACATTAAAGGAACAGGTAGTTCAAAAAGTTAGCGGTTTATCAGATGATGAGCTGATTTTTTTGTTGGATATGATAGAGAAGTTCACACAGGCGGAAACAAAAAGCCAGAAATCAAGAATGGCTGACAGGAGGATTGGGATTGCAAAAGGGCAGGATTTGTATGATAATGAATATGACTTTGATGAGATGAATCCTGAAATCGAAAAAATGTTTGGAGTGACAAAATGAAACTGTTATTGGATACGCATATTATTTTATGGGCGTTGGATGATAATCCTAAACTATCCGTTCGGGCAAGGAACTTAATTTTAGATGTACAGAATAAAATTTATTATAGTTCAGCATCTGTTTGGGAAACAACAATAAAGTATATGTCTAAACCGGATAAAATTAAAATAAGCGGTTCAAAATTGTCTGAATTATGTCAAAGAATGGGTTATTGTTCGTTACCGATTGAAGACAGGCATATCACGGCGCTTGAAACGTTAGTTTATCATAATCAATATCAGCCGCATAATGATCCGTTTGACAGAATCATGATTGCACAGGCAAAGGCGGATGGATTAATTTTTTTAACCTGTGATTCTAAAATGCCTTATTATGAAGAAGAATGTATTATGATTGTATAATTTTACATGGATAGGAAACAAGATATTATTTTGGAAAGGAGATTTTTATTATGAATGAAACCATGCAGACAATTTTAACAAGAAGGAGCATCCGCAAGTATAAGCCGGACAGGATTCCGGAGGACGTTCTTGAAAAGATTCTGGAAGCGGGGACATATGCGGCGACAGGCATGGGAAGGCAGTCTCCGATTATGATTGCCGTGACGGACAGGGAAATGAGAGACAAGCTGTCCCGCATGAATGCGAAATTTTTGGGGCAGAAACCGGATTACGATCCGTTTTACGGAGCCCCGGTTGTTGTAGTGGTGCTGGCAAAGAAATCATTCCCTACTTATCTCTATGACGGCAGTCTTGTTATGGGAAATCTGATGCTGGCGGCAAAGGCTATGGGAATTGGAAGCTGCTGGATTCACAGGGCGAAGGAAGAGTTTGAGACACCGGAAGGAAAGGAGATATTAAAATCCCTGGGGATTACCGATGAGTATGAGGGAATCGGACACTGTATTTTAGGATATGCGGATGAGGACGAGCCAAAGCCGATTCCAAGAAAAGATCCATATGTTTATTATATCAAATAAAGGCGGTCATTTATGAAGTTTTATTTTGCGCCAATGGAAGGGATTACCGGTTATCTTTACCGGAATGCGCACAGCCGGCATTTTGAAAAGGCGGATAAGTATTTCACGCCTTTTCTTGCGCCGGATAAAAACCGGACATTCAAGACAAGGGAATTAGAAGATATCCTGCCGGAGCACAACAAGGGGCTTTCGGTTGTGCCGCAGATCCTTACGAACAGGGCGGAGGATTTTATCCGCGCCGCAAGAGAGCTTTTTCAGTATGGTTACAGAGAAGTCAATTTAAATCTTGGCTGCCCGTCCGGGACGGTTGTTTCCAAAGGACGGGGAGCCGGGTTCCTGGGAAGGAGGGAGGAGCTTTCCTCCTTTTTTGAAACCGTTTTTTCTGGAAAAGGGCTTGGAGGTCTTAACGTGGATATTTCCGTCAAGACAAGGATCGGGGTTTCTGCTCCGGAGGAGTTTTCTGAGCTTTTGGAAATTTTTAACCGGTTTCCGATTTCAGAATTAACAATTCATCCGAGGACGCAGAAAGATTATTATAAAAATGAAATAAACCTTGCTGTTTTTGGAGATGCGGTGGCAGGGAGCAGACATCCGCTGTGCTATAACGGGGATTTATGCTCTATTTCTGATTACAGGCGGTTTGTGGAAAATTTTCCGTCAGTGGAAGCGGTGATGATTGGAAGGGGTTTAGTATCAAACCCTGCGTTACTTGGCCTGCTCAAAGGAAAAAAGATGCCGGAGAAAAAGGTATTGAAAGAATTTCATGATGAGCTTTATGAGAGCTACCAGGAGGTGCTGCCGGGGCAGATTCCGGTATTGTTTAAAATGAAAGAAGTATGGTCCTATTTATCACAGGCATTTTCAGGCGCAGAGAAACAGGCAAAAAGAATTAAGAAAGCGAAAAGCCTTTCTGACTATGAGGCGGCAGTAGCTTCTTTGTTTTACGAAGCGGAAATGATTGACAAAATTATCCTGTAAGGGTACAATAAAGGAGATATACTGTTCGTGGTTTGTAATGAAAGTAAGAAAAAGGAGGGAATTTATGGACTCGGGTGACATAGCCAGTCTGGGAGTTCTTTTGTTGTTATTGTTATGTTCGGCATTTTTTTCATCGGCGGAAACGGCGTTTATGACGGTGAATAAGATCCGTATGCGTTCCCTGGAGGAAGAGGGCGTGAAGAATGCGGCGGTTGTATGTAAGCTGACAGAGGAGCCGTCGAAGCTTTTGAGTACCATACTCATAGGAAATAATGTGGTAAATATCCTGACCTCATCCCTTGCGACCGTGCTTGCGGCGAAGCATTTCGGGAGCGCCGCCGTGGGGTTTGTGACGGGGATTTTGACGATATTGATTCTGCTTTTCGGGGAGATTACGCCAAAATCTATGGCGACTTACCATGCGGAGAAAATGTCGTTATTGTATGCGAAGCCTGTTTATCTCCTGACGCAGCTTTTAACTCCGGTGATTTATGTGATTAATAAATTGTCGAACGGCATTGTGCGGCTGTTTGGCATTGATCCGAATGAAAAGCCGACGGCGATTACAGAAAAGGAACTTCTGACCATTGTGGATGTCAGCCATGAAGAGGGCGTGATTGAGACAGAAGAGCGCGAGATGATTACCAACGTGGTAGATTTCGGCGATACGATGGTAAAGGATATCATGGTGCCGCGCGTGGAAGTATGCTGCGTCAACCAGGATGTCAGCTATCAGGAGCTGGTGGAGAAATTTCAGAAGGACAAGTACACGCGCCTGCCGGTTTACAAGGATTCGATTGATGAGATTGTCGGCGTCGTCAGCATTAAGGATATCTTTTTTTATAAGCAGGAACACCAGTGGGAAGAAAGCTTTTCCATAGAAAAATGTATGAGGAAGCCTTATTTTACTTATGAATTTAAAAAGACTTCCGAGCTTTTGCGGGAAATTAAAAGGGAATCTGTATCGCTTGCGATTGTGCTGGACGAATATGGCAGCATGGTCGGCGTTGTGACTATGGAGGATCTTTTAGAGGAAATTGTCGGTGATATCCGCGACGAGTATGATCAGGATGAAGTGGAGGATATCCGCTTTATTAACGAAGGGGAATATATTGCCAAAGGCAGCGTGCGCTTAGAGGAATTTAATGAGCTGACGGGGTTAGAGATCCAGTCAAATGATTATGATTCTATCGGCGGGTATATGATTGAACAGCTTGACCATATTCCGGAGGTAGGGGAAGCGGTTCAGACAGAAAATGTGACTTTGACCGTCCTTTCCGTGGAAAAGCAGCGGATCGGGGAAATCGGTATTTTGATTGCACCGAAGGAAGAAGAGGACAAAGAAGTGGAAAAGGAGGAAAAGCCGGAAAGCCGGAAGTCCGGCGGTGACAGTTCTGAGACGGAAAAGAAAAGTGAAAAAGATAGCGTTGATAGAGGATGATGAAGCGTTAAGCGGTGAGCTTGTCAATTTATTGGAAAATAACGGTTTTTTGGTAAGCCGTATTCTGGATTATGCACATGCGGCGGAGAAGGTTGCAGAGATTTCCCCTGACCTGCTTCTTCTTGATATTATGCTGCCAAAAGGAAACGGGCAGTCCGTCCTGAGAGAGCTGCGGAAACGGACTGATCTTCCTGTCATTATGCTGACAGGGAAAAATACGGATACGGATGAGATCATGGGGATGGCAAACGGAGCGGATGATTATATTACGAAACCGTATCATCCTGCTCTGCTGCTGTTAAGGATAGAGGCGCTGCTGCGGCGGGCGGCAGGAGAGAAAAAACAGGAGATTTTTCTTTACCGCGGGGCGGAGCTTAATCTGCTCCGAAGCTCTTTGTTAAGGGATGGAAAGGAAATTCTATTATCCAAAAATGAAATGATGATTTTCTACTGCCTGCTGCAGAATCAGGGGAAAATTGTTTCCCGGGATCAGTTGATGGATTTTCTCTGGGACTGCAATGAATTTGTGGATGATAATACGCTGACCGTGAATATTAACCGTTTAAGGAAGCGTCTCTCGGAGCTTGGGCTTTGCGAATGTATCCAGACGCACAGAAAGCAGGGATATTTATTATTATGAATTGGCGGTTATATGCAAAGGATCATATAGTTCATGCTATGTGTATCCTTTTTCTTTTGTTTTTTTTGGAGGGAATTTTATATCTGTATCATGTGCCGTATTCCCTTTATGTTTTTGTTCTGGTTCTGTTCCTTTTTGCTGTTGCTGTTATCGCCGTTTATGATTATTCCAGGCGGAAACCCTTTTTCTGCGATTTACGGGAAACGCTGAATCAGTTAGAGGAGAAATATATGGCGGCGGAAATGGTAAAAAGGCCGAATTTTTTAGAAGGGAAAATCTATTATGACAGCCTGCGGGAAATGACAAAATCTATGAATGATGAAATCATCCGCCATGAAGAGACAAAAGAGGGATGGAAACGTTATCTCGGCGCTTGGGTGCATGAAATAAAAATTCCGTTGTCAGTAATCAGGCTGATGGCGTATCAACGGCAGACGGATGAAAGGAAATTCAAGGCGCAGTTAAAAAGAATAGAGACGGATATTGAGCAGGTGCTTTATTATATTCGGAGCGAAACGCCGGAAAAAGATTACCGGATTCAGAAATGCCCTTTAAAGGATTTGGTAGATACCGCCGTCAAAGAAAACAGGGACAGTTTGATACTGGGAAATTTTACGGTTAAAAATGAAACCGGCTCCGCCTGGGTATATACGGACGGGAAATGGCTTTCTTTTATGCTGGGGCAGATCATAAATAATGCGGTCAATTATGCGAAGGAATCGGATCGGTGCCTGTTGTTTTATACGGAAATTTCCGGGGACAGGCTCAAGCTTATTATAGAGGATCATGGTATTGGCATTGCGAAGGGAGATCTGGCACGGATTTTTGAGAAATCCTTTACCGGGGAAAACGGGCATCAGGCAAGGTTTTCTACCGGAATGGGGCTGTACCTGTGCAGGAAAATGTGCACAGAGCTTGGGCATACCATTGAGGCGGAGTCGGAAGAGGGGAAGGGGACGAGGATTAAGATTGGAATGAAGCATAAATAGGAAAAGATTGAGAAATGCTGCGGGATATGGTATAGTATATGCAATATGGACAGGAGGATTTTATTTATGTATTTTCATAATATTCTGGAAGCGGTGGGCAATACGCCGCTGATTAAGCTGAACCGCATGACCGGACCGGAGGACGCTGATATTTTTGTGAAATATGAGGCTGCCAATATTGGCGGATCGGTGAAGACAAGAACGGCGCTTAACATGATTGAGGCGGCGGAAAGAGACGGGAAGCTTCACCCGGGCTCGATTATCTGCGAGCCTACCAGCGGCAACCAGGGAATCGGGCTGGCGCTTGTCGGCGCGGTAAAGGGTTATCCGGTGAAAATTGTGATGCCGGACTCGGTGAGCAGGGAGCGCCGGATGCTGGTTTCCCAGTACGGCGCGGAAGTGATTTTGATTCATGACGAGGGGGACATTGGGAAAGCGATTGGTGAATGTATGAAATATGCCCTGAAGCTGGCGGAAGAAAATCCTGCGGTTTTTGTCCCGCAGCAGTTTGAGAATCCGGAAAACCCTGCCGTTCATTATCAAAAGACGGCAAAAGAAATTTTGGAACAGATGGAAGGGCTTACGATTGACGGCTTTTGCTCCGGTTATGGCAGCGGCGGCACCATTACCGGCATTGGACGCGCGTTAAAGGAGCATAACCCGCAGGTACATATCGCAGTTCTCGAAGTGGAGAATGCGCCTGCCCTTTTGGGAGGGCCTATCGGCAGCCATTTCCAGCAGGGGATTGGCGACGGCTTTATCCCTGCCAATTTTGACACGGATATTTATGACGAAGTGATTATCGTGAGTGATGAAAAGGCTCTGGAAACGGCGCGCCGCCTTGCCCGTGAAGAAGGTATTCTTGCGGGAATCTCCGCCGGAACCAATGTATGGGGCGCCATGCAGATGGCAAAAAAGCTTGGGAAGGGGAAAAATATTGTCTGTCTTGCGCCGGATACGGGGGAGAGGTACTGCTCTACGATATTATTTGACAGGGCTTAAGATTTTTTAATCAGCAGGGAAAAATAAGATAAAAATGTATAAACAGCAGAATACAAATAGGAATTATGGAGGAACAGGAATGGCAAAAGGCCTGCTTCATATGATTTTGGATAGTATTTTTGATGATACGTGGGTTGGGAAGTATGGAGAAAAGCTTACCGAGTGTGAGCTTAAATTGGTTCAGTTATTTGGAAGGAAGGGGAGAATTCTTAGAAATGTTTATCTTCCGAAGGATGATGGAACCACTTCTGAGGTTGATGTCGTATTTCTTACGCAAAAAGGCATTTTTGTGTTTGAAAGTAAAAATTACTCAGGATGGATTTTTGGAGATGAAAAGAGTAAAAATTGGACAGCAATGCTTCCCAATAGACAAAAAAATCAATTTTACAATCCAATTATGCAGAATAAAACGCATTTAAAATGGATGAGAAGATTTGTCGGTGAGGATATTCCTCTTTTCTCTGTCATTGTGTTTTCTGAAAGATGTGAATTAAAAAAAGTGAATGTATTGTCAAATGACGTAAAAGTGATCAAAAGAGATAAAATCTATGATGCTGTAAGGGAGATTTGGGATATAAGCCCGGATGTGGTTTCAGAGGATAAAGTTATGGATTTGTATCACAGGCTGGAGGAATTGACGAATGCAGATACAACGGTGAAAACGGCACATGTAGAGAATATTAAAAAGAAATATAAAGAAAAAGAGGCACCTTTATCCGGCATGGAGTCATTGATATGTCCAAGATGCGGAAATACGCTGGTTTTAAGAACAGCGAAAAAGGGCGAAAATGCAGGGAAACAATTTTATGGCTGCAGTGCGTTTCCTAAATGCAGGTACATAAAAAATAAATAAGTTAATAAACGGATAAATGCTTTCTATGAAAGTCTGATACAACGAAAAAACCTTACAAATTTGTAAGGTTTTTTCATATTTATCTATGGATAGGCAGGTTGGGAAAGATTAAAATAAAAAAATCAATAAAATTTTATTTGGTTTTGGGAGGTTGTTATGGAAGAGCTGTTGAAGGTGGATCATATTAAAAAATATTATGGAAGTAAGGCGGGCCTGACAAAAGCAATCCGGGATATTTCTTTTGCGGTGGATGCCGGGGAGTTTACTGCGATTATGGGTTCCAGCGGTTCGGGAAAGACGACGCTTCTTAACTGCATTGCCGGGATTGATCCGGTGACAGGAGGAAGCATACAGTTAAAGGGACGGGATATTACAAAATTAAAGCGGAATGAGCTGGCGGATTTCAGGAGGGAGCAGCTTGGGTTTATTTTTCAGGAATTTAATTTACTGGATACCCTGACGGCGTATGACAATATTGCGCTGGCCCTTCAGATCCAAAACTGCCCGCACAGGGAAATCGAGGGCAGGGTTTTGGATATGGCGGAAAAGCTGGGAATTTCGGAAGTGCTTAAAAAATATCCGTATCAGATGTCCGGCGGGCAGAGGCAGAGGACTGCGGCGGCAAGGGCGATGGTAATTAATCCGGGCCTGATTCTTGCCGATGAACCGACCGGCGCTTTGGATTCTGGAAATTCTAAAATGCTTTTGGAAAGCCTTGCGGATTTGAACCGTGATTTTAAGGCAACGATCCTGATGGTGACGCATGATCCGGTTTCTGCAAGTTATACAGGGCGCGTTTTATTCCTGAAAGACGGAAAGATTTTCCATGAGCTGCGCAGAGGGGACGAGGAAAGAAAATCGTTTTTTACACATATTATGGATGTCCTGTCACTGTTGGGAGGTGATACAGATGTTATTTAAAATATCGTTTCAGAATTTAAAAAAGAATGTAAAGGATTATTCGATTTATTTTATCACGCTGATACTTGGCGTCTGTATTTTTTATATTTTTAATGCCATTGGCGAGCAGACGGTGATGATGAAGGTATCAGATACTATTTCTGATACGATTGCAACAATGGAAAAGGCGATTTCAGCCATGAGTGTTGTGGTATCTTTTATTTTGGGATTTTTGATTGTGTATGCAAGCCGTTTTTTTCTGAAAAGGCGGAAACGGGAATTTGGCATTTACCAGCTTTTAGGCATGAGAAAAAGCGGCATTTCCAAAATTTTATTGGCGGAAACTTTTTTCATCGGGATATGTTCTCTTGTATTTGGCCTGCTGTCAGGAATTGTGTTATCGCAGTTTATGTCTTTGTTTGTCGCCAGTATGTTTAAGGCGGATATGAAGCAGTTTCTTTTTGTTGTTTCGGGAAAAGCGATTAAAAAAACGATTTTGTATTTCTGCCTGATTTATTTTGCAGTTCTGATTATGAATATATTTGTAATCGGCAGGACACGGTTAATTGATTTAATAAATAACGGGAAAAAAGGAGAAAAGGTCCGGTGGAAAAATCCGGTTCTCTGCCTGATTCTTTTCCTGGCTGCCTGTCTGATTCTTGGAATGGCATATTATAATGTGACTCTTGGTGCAGAAAATCTTGTCAGGGAAACGGATGTATTTTTACAGATTTTTTTGGGAATTTTGGGGACATTTCTTGTTTTCTGGTCGATTTCCGGGCTGGCGGAATTTTTATTGCGGAAAATGCCGGGGATTTATTATAAAAGGCTGCATTCTTTTGTATTGAATGAAATAAAGAGCCAGATGAATACGGCTGTGTCTGCGGGAAGCATTATCTGCCTGTTATTATTTTCCACGATTTGTTTTTTGTCCGGCGCATTTTCCTTAAAAGGATATAAAGAGGAAACCGTCGCAGGGCTTGCTCCGATTTCTGCGAGTATTTTTACGGATATGAGGGACGGAAGGACTGCTGTGGATGTTCTGGCAGAAAAGGGGATAACAGCGGGGAATTTTACAAAGACGGTGGATATCTTTACTTACCAGACGGATACGGTGACGGAAGAAAGCGTGTTAGGATCTTATGCGGATGTGCTGGGTTTTGGGGAGGATTATAACCGGCTGAAAATAGATGTGATCCGGTTAAAGGATTATAATGCCGCCGCTGAAATGTATGGGAAGAAACAGTTATCGCTGTCGGAACAGGAATATGCGATTGTTTCGGATTATGAAAATGCGATAGGATTTTTTAATGAGGGTCTAAAAGTCAATGACACCATCGTAGTAAAGGGGAGCGTTTTAAAAGCAAAATACCGGGAATGCCAGAACGGATTTTTAATGATGCAGTATTCCCCAGGGAATATGGGGCTGATTGTTGTGCCGGATCAGATTTCTTTTGATCCGGAGGAAAGAGTGGGCAATTATTTTTTAATTGATACAGAGGAAGAAATAGCGGAATTATTAGAGCCTGTCAGGAAGGAGCTGTTTATCAGCACGCAGTCGGAAATTTATGACGAGAGCATCGGCAGCAGCGGCCTGGTTATTTTTATCAGCCTTTATCTGGGAATTGTCTTTATGATTTCCGGCGCGGCAATCCTTGCCTTAAAAGAAATGGCGGATGCGATTGACAGCAGGGGAAAATACAGGATTTTAAGAAATCTGGGGGCGGGGGAAAGAGAAATCAGCCGTGCCCTGTTCCAGAAGATGGTGGTCTTTTTCGGGTTTCCGCTGATCCTTGCGGTGATTCATTCTGTTTTCGGGATTCAGGTAGTCAACGGAATGTTAAATATTTATCATTCCGATGGCATGATAAATTCCCTGACGGCGGCAGCGGTGATGATTTTTGTGATTTACGGAGGGTATTTTTTCTTGTCCTATCTTTTCTGCAGACGAGTGATAAAATAAAAAGTAATAAAATAAAAATAGAAAGGGCAGGAAATTAAAAATAAGATTTCCTGCCCTGTGTTCCGTTTTATAACTCTGTCTGCATTTGCTTTAACTCTGCCCAGTAATGCCAAGCGAGGATAACCCAGGCAAGCGTTATGATTGTTGCAATAGCGTAGAGATCGTTCCAGCCCCCCAGTGCGGTAAAAAAGTACAGTCCGTAAAACGGGCTTCCTGAAAGTATGCTGATTAATATGGCTGAAATAAACCCGCCAATGTGGAGGCTTGTCATAATTAATCCGATAAAAGAAGAGAGAAAGCTAAGAAGGCTGATGATAAATGAAAACTTAATCAGCGGCTCATATCTGCGGGATTTTATGGTGAAAATACTCCAAAAAACGATATAAAAAACCGTAACAATAAAATTTACAAGACCTGCCCTGCCGCCCATCCATGATCCGCTGGAATTGATAACAACGCAGCTTATTATAACGGCAAGTGCAAGGATAATTCCGAGAATACTGTTCCTTGCATGACGGAATGTTTTTTTGCTGTCAAACTCCGGCGCATGAAAGGCGGTTAAAATATTGGAATTCATTTCTTCATACAGTTTTCTGCAGTCTGCGCAGGATTCTAAATGCTCCTCTATATCTGCGGATGTCTGTTCACTGCAGGCTTTGTCTATATAGAGAGGCAGTAAATCACGTACCAGGTAACACTTAATTTTTTCCATTTTCGTCCTCCTCTAATTTAGAAATAATCATGGCTTTGGCGCGGTAATAAGTGACTCTGGCCCAACTGTCACTTTTTCCAAAAAGCCGGCTGATTTGGTTTAAGGGAACCTCTCCCAATGCGTGAAGCGAAAACACTTCTTTGTATGGCTCATCAAGCCCGTGAAGAAACGTCAGTATTTTATGGGCAGTATCTTTGTCAATTAATTCCTGCGTCATATCTTTGCCGCTGTCGAAGTGATCAGTTTCGCTGTCGATGGGCACTAATTTTTTACTTTTTTTTGCCCATTCAAAATACAGATTTTTTGCTATCTGGCACAGCCAGACAGAAATCCTGCAGTCGCCGCGGAAGGAATCGATATTCATAATCGCCCGGAACATGGTTTCCTGCGTTAATTCTTCTGCCAGCGTTTCCTCATGTGACAGGGAAAGCAGGAAACTGTAAACAATTTTTCCGTACTGCTGATATATCGCCTCAAAGTCACTCACTATTTCACCTCCCCCTCTATTGATAAGACTGCGAAAAGAAAGAATCGTTACAAAATTTTTTCATTCTTTATCCTGTTCTTTCCTCATGAAACAACAGCCATCTCTTATTATATCACAATCATTTCACGTAGCATCTTTTTAATTTGTTTTAATTGCGCCTATTTTACAAACAAAATAAAATTTTACATAGATTTTACATAAATATCTCCTGAACTTTACACTACTATTGTATACTCTGACTTGAGGAGGGACCCGGCGAAGCCGGGAGGAGTCCTTGAGTCTTGGCTTGAGGAGGGTATGGCTTGAGGTATGGCTTGAGGAGGGGCCCGGCGGAGCCGGGAGGAGCCCTTGAGCCTAAAATCCAGCGAAGCCTGGAAGTCCTTGAGCCTTTTATAAAAATGAAAAGCTGAAATGGAATTGTTATAGAAAAAAGAGGAGATGTTATGGGTATTTTTGGTATTTTTAACCTGATTGGCGGCCTAGCATTGTTTTTGTACGGGATGCACCTTTTGGGGGACGGCCTGCAGGCTCTGTCCGGCGGCCGTTTGGAGAGAATTTTGGAAAAGCTGACATCGAACCCGGTAAAGGCGGTTTTGCTTGGGGCAGGAGTGACGGCGGTGATCCAGTCGTCCTCGGCAGCAACGGTTATGGTGGTCGGTTTTGTGAATTCCGGTATTATGAAGCTGTCACAGGCAGTCGGCATTATTATGGGCGCCAATATTGGCACTACGGTAACTTCCTGGATTTTAAGCCTTGCCGGATTAGAGGGTGACAGTCTTTTCTTGCAGATGCTTAAGCCTGAGCATTTTGCGCCGATATTTGCTATGATCGGCGTTGTTATGCTGATGGTGTCTAAAAAAGAAAAAATTCACAGGATTTCTTATATTCTGCTTGGATTTGCCATTTTAATGATGGGGATGGATACCATGAGCCTTGCGGTAGAGCCGCTCGCTGAAGTTCCGGAATTTACCAATCTTTTGTTAATGTTTTCCAATCCGCTTCTTGGCATGGCGGCGGGTGCCATCCTTACTGCCATTATTCAGAGTTCTTCTGCGTCGGTTGGCATTTTACAGGCGCTGTGCATGACAGGGGCGGTTCCTTACAGTTCTGCCCTGCCGATTATTATGGGGCAGAATATCGGAACATGTGTGACGGCGCTGCTTTCGAGTATCGGGGCATCTAAAAATGCTAAACGTGCGGCGTTTGTACACCTGTATTTTAATGTGATTGGCACTGCGGTTTTTATGCTGGTTTTTTATGGGATTCATTTTATGATGCCGTTAACTTTTCTGCAGGAGGCGGCGGAGCCTGTGGGCATTGCCATGATTCACAGCATTTTTAATATCACGGCGACAATTCTTTTGCTGCCGTTTTCCGGGCTTTTGGAAAAGCTTGCCTGCCTTACGATCCGAGACGGCAGGGAGGATAAGGATACCGTGATGGAACAGGATTTTGCGCGTCTGGATGTGCGGTTTTTGGAAACGCCTGCCTATGCGATTAAGCAGAGCCGCCGTGTGGCTGTTTCTATGGCATATCAGGCAAAAGAGTCTTTGTATCTTGCATTTGATGTATTAAAGGATTATGATGAAAAAGAGGCAGAGCGGATTCTTTTACTGGAGCGCAAAGAGGATGAATATGAGGTAAGACTTGGAAATTATCTGGTAAGATTAAGCAGCCGGGAACTGTCCCAGAAGGAGCGGCTGCTTATGACCATGATTTTACACTGTATCAGCGAATTTGAAAGCATTTCCGATTATGCGGTGAACCTGTTAAAAACGGCAGAGGTAAAGGAAAAGAAAGGGCTTGTTTTTTCCGGGCAGGCACAGAAGGATCTGGATGTTTTGCTGGAGGCGGTGCATGGCTTAATCGAGACGATGATGCAGATGTTTGAAAAGAGGGATTTTCTTCATGCAAAGAATATTTATCCGCTTGGAAAAAATATCGATTATTTCAGTAATGAAATGAGGCAGAGGCATTTGGAGCGCCTTTGTGACGGCACCTGCAGTATGGAGCAGGGCTCGGTATTTTTGGATATTATTATGAATTGTGAGCGTGTTTCCGACCGTTGTGAGGGGATTGCGGCTGCGCTTACGCAGAGCAATAAAAACGGGTTTGACGCGCATGGCTTAAGCAGTATGTTTCTGTCAAAGAGCTTGGAGGGATAGATAATATGCCGTTAATTTATATTGTGGAGGACGATAAAAATATCAGTGAGATTGAGAGTTTTGCGTTAAAAAATTCCGGTTATTCCATTTGTGAATTTGGCAGCGCAAGGGAGTTTTACCGCGCGATGAGGGAAAAACGCCCTAATTTGATTTTATTGGATATTATGCTGCCGGACGAGGACGGGTTGAGCATTATTAAAAAGCTCCGTTCCGATGTGACAAGCCGTTCGGTTCCGGTCATTATGGTGACGGCAAAAACTTCGGAAATGGATAAGGTAAAAGGGCTTGACTATGGAGCGGATGATTATCTGGCAAAGCCGTTCGGGGTGATGGAATTGATTTCCAGGGTGAAGGCGCTTCTTCGGCGCAGCATGGGAATGATGGAGGAGGATTTCCTGACGTTTGGGGAAATTTTACTGGATAATGTAAAGCATGAGGTATCGGTTGACGGAACGCCCTGCGATCTCACCTTTAAAGAATTTGAGCTTCTCCGCTATCTTATGAACCATGCCGGCATTGTTGTGCGCCGGGAAAATATCCGTCATAAGGTCTGGGGATCGGAATATGAGGGAGAGTCAAGAACTCTGGATATGCACATCAAGACGCTGAGGAAGAAGCTCGGCGGGGCGGGCAGCAGGATCAAGACGGTCAGGAATGTGGGTTATAAGCTGGAATGACGGCTGTAAGCAGCGTGTCAGTGATTACGGGAGGATTGGCTCAAAGGAAGTTAATAAACTATATGCTGCGGGGTATTTGACTTAGTCAATTTCCATGTAATATTTTATAAGGGTGTATTGGCGCTTTTAATTAATGAAAGAAGGGCAAAATATATGGAAGTATTCTGCAATGTTTTAAGACATTGATTGGTGAAAATAAAGTGAGGTAATGGAGGATGAAAATAAAAAAAGTAATATTAAAGAATTATAAATGCTTTGAAAAAATTGATGTTGACTTCCATGAAAGGCTGACTGTAATAGTAGGAGGCAATGGATCTGGAAAATCCTCTGTTTTAGAGGGAGTAGCTATTTCATTAGGTACTATATTTACGAGGCTGGATGGTTTAAGTGGAGTGAGTATTAATAAGAAAGATGCTCATTTAAAAGCGTATCGGATGGGAGAATCAGAAGATGTTCAGGCACAGTATCCTGTGGAAATTAGAGCAGAGGGATTTATTTCGGAGATGACGGCTGAGGGAATGGAAGAAAAAAAGCTTCAATGGACTCGTTCGCTGAATGGGGAAGGCGGAAGTACCACAGTTAAGGATGCAAAGCAAATGCTGGAGATTGCGAAAAACTATCAGGAAAGATTGCGGGCGGGCGATCCAAAGCTTGTTCTTCCTATGATAGCTTATTATGGTACCGGGCGTTTATGGGATTATCACAGAGAAAAAAAAGCAGATACCTTTAAACAAAATACGAAAACTAATGGATATATTGATTGTTTGGATGGTACTGCGAATATTAAACTGATGATGAACTGGTTTCGAAAAAAGACAGTGCAGATGGTTCAGAAAAGTGCAGCCGGATTTAATTCATTTCTTGAATTGGGGACAGTTTATGGAGCGATGGCCAGTTGCTTTGAACGCATTACGGGTTATAAAGATGTTAAGCTTCTTTATAATTTGGATACGAATGAGATTGACTGCTGTTATACAGATGAGAATGGTTTTCAGATGAATATTCCTCTTTCTCAGATGAGCGATGGCTATAAAAATACGGTTAGTTTGATTGCGGATATTGCATACCGCATGGCAATCCTTAATCCACAGCTGGGAACAAGGGTACTGAAAGATACAGACGGAGTTGTGTTGATTGACGAGATCGATCTTCATCTTCACCCGGCATGGCAGCATCGTATTCTTTCCGATTTGCAGGAGATTTTCCCGAAGATTCAATTTATCGTTACAACGCATGCACCGACGGTTATCAGTAGTGTAAAAAGTGAAAATCTCGTAATACTGAAAGATTATGAGGTATTAAATGCAGCTGCTGAGATATATGGAAATGACATTAATTCCATATTGAGAAGTATTATGGGAGTATCAGAGCGAAATCCTGCGATTGCAAAGCTTTTTGACCGATTTTATTCATTGCTGAATTATGGGAAGTATGATGACGCAGAGAAAATATTGGATGAAATTGATGAACAGAGAGATTATCATGATAAAGAAGTAGCAGCCAACAGAGTAAAACTGAAATTAGAAAGAATACGGAAAGGACAAAAATGATTGAAGTGAAAAAAGGCTCTGAACCAGAGGAATTAAAGAAATTGCGGGATGAATGCCGGGCAGAGGGGCTTTCACCAAAAGAATCGTTTGCAAGGCTAAAAAATCCTTTAAAACAACAGGTAATTGAATCTTTGAAACGGGATCAGGGGCAGTTATGCGTTTACTGCATGAGCAGGATTCCGAGAATTTCAAAAGATGACAGAGAATGGGGAATTCCAAGACAAACAATTGAACACTTTATACCGCTTGAACCGGAAGATGGGAAAGATGTCGGACAGGGTCTTGACTATCAAAATTTGTTTGCCGTTTGTCATGGCAATACAAAAAGGCATGCAAAAGGTGTACGCAGGACAAATTCAAAAGATGATTTAACCTGTGACAAGCATCGTGAAAATAAAAAATTCAGGAAAATTGATCCATGCCGTGAAGAAACATTACGGACTATTTTTTATACATTGGATGGAAAAATAGGAGCGTCAGATCCGGATGTAGAGTTTGACTTGGTAAATACCCTGAACTTAAATTGTGTTTCCTCTCCGATTGTCTCAGAACGAAAAGCTGAATTGGATGCGTTGATCGAGGATATTGGAAATGTCGGGGAAGAATATCTGCATAAATATTGTATGAACAGACTGGAAGCATTTATGAATGAACAGGATTGCAAAACGCCTTATGTTGGAATATTGATTTGGTATTTACAGTCACTTGCTGCGGCAACCTAAATTTTCCAATGAAAAGACTATGGAAATAACAGCAGTGTTAATAGCTTATAGATAACATATTTACAAATTGATACTGTAAGCGGTATAGGGATGTAATAGATTTTACATAAAATTCCCCTGAAATTTACACTATTACTGTATCATTGATATACGCTTTTGGATTTTGGATACGTGTTGCCGGAAAAACATGGAAAGAGGCAGGATGAAAACAGAAAGGAAAGGCAGGGCATGAGGCAGATGGGAAGTTTAAAGCGGAAAATCAATATGCAGTTTATGGTAGTGGCGGGGCTTGCGATATTGTCAACGCTGGTTTTATCGGTTGCTGTTTTTTATAATTTTTTCCAGCAGGAAGTTATGAATAATCTGAAAATGGACGCTTACATGATAAAAAATATGGCGGAGAAATATTCCTGGGAAGAATTAATGGAACAGTTTCGTATTGACAATTTTCGGGAAACAATTATTAAACCGGATGGGACGGTTGTTTTTGATTCGGAAGCGGATTTTGGGGATATGGAAAACCACAGGAAACGGCCGGAGATCAGGAGCGCTTTTTCAGACGGGGAAGGAAGTGACATCCGGCGTTCCGAGACAAGGAATAAAAATACCTTTTATTATGCAGTCCGGTTAAAGGACGGAAACGTGCTCCGCGTGGCAAGCGAAGCGGGAAGCTCCCTGCAGGTATATCAGTCTGTCCTGCCAGGAGTTCTTATGATGGCGGCGATTTTATTCCTGCTCTGTGTTTTTCTGGCGCATTTCCTGACAAGGAGCATTGTCAGGCCGATTGAACAGGTGGCGGCGAATCTGGATCATTCGGATTTGGTCTCTGTCTATAAGGAGCTGCTTCCATTTATTAATACGATTAGAAAGCAGCATGAGGATATTTTAGAACATGCAAAAATGCGGCAGGAATTTACCGCCAATGTTTCCCATGAGCTGAAAACGCCGTTGACCTCTATTTCAGGATATTCCGAATTAATTGAAAATGGCATGGCGCTTGATGAGGATGTGATCCGTTTTGCGGGAGAGATCCACCGGAGTTCCCAGAGGCTTTTGACATTGATTAATGATATTATCCGCCTTTCTGAACTGGATGATGATATGCTGGATATTTCTTTTGAGGATATCGATTTGTATGTTCTGGCGGAAGACTGCGTGGAAATGCTTTCGGTTTCTGCCGAGAATCATAAGGTTACGATGGAGCTGACCGGGGAGCCCTGCGTTATCCGGGGGAACCGGGGCATGATCGAGGAGCTTTTATATAATCTCTGCGACAATGCGATCCGGTATAATAAAGAGGGCGGATCGGTAACGGTGGATGTCACTCTTTCGGGGGAGCAGGCGATTTTAACTGTGAAAGATACCGGGATTGGGATCTCTCAAAAGCACCAGGAACGGGTGTTTGAGCGGTTTTACCGGGTAGATAAAAGCCGCTCAAAAAAGACAGGCGGAACCGGGCTTGGTCTGGCGATTGTGAAGCATATCGTGGCAAGGCACGGGGCCAGGCTTATGCTGGAAAGCAGGGAAGGGATGGGGACGGAAATTAAGGTGATATTTTCTTAACCGCAGGCAGTCTTTTGATTTCTGTTAAAAAGAAATAGGCCGTGCGGCTGTTGAAAAGCGGCATGTTAAAATCTTTAATTATTTGATTCCCATCCAGGAGGAAATAACCATTCTCTGTACTTCGCTTGTTCCCTCGTAAATTTCCGTTATTTTGGCGTCGCGCATTAAACGCTCAAAAGGATAATCCCTTGAATATCCATCATAACCGGCAAGCTGGACACAGCGGCGTGTCACGTTTGCCGCTGCTTCGGCAGCATACAGCTTGCCCATAGCCGCAAGATGGGAAAACGGTTCGTGATCCTGCTTTGCCTGCGCCGCGCGGTATACCAGCAGGCGGGCTGCGTCAACCCTTGCCTGCATATCGGCGAGTTCAAACTGTGTAAACTGATACTCGGAAATTCTGTGTTCGCCCTGCATATGTTCCGTAACGTATTTTTTACAATGGTCAATCGCTCCCTGCGCAATGCCGAGTGCCTGCGCCGCCACGCCGATACGTCCGCCGTCTAGGGTGATAAGCGCCATTTTAAAGCCTTTCCCGAGTTCCCCTAATTGATTTTCCTTTGGTATTTTACAGTTTTGGAAAACCAGTTCATAAGTGGCAGAGCCGCGAATTCCCATTTTCTTTTCCTTCGTGCCAAAGGTAAAGCCGGGCGTGCCTTTTTCTACAATAAAGCCGGATATGCCTCGGCTGCGTTTTTCTTTATCTGTCATCGCTGTGACAAAATAGGTATCTGCATAAAAACCATTTGTAATAAAGATTTTGGAACCGTTTAAAAGCCAGTAGCTGCCTTTATCAGCGGCGGTTGTCTGCTGGTTTCCGAGATCGCTTCCGGCAGACGGCTCTGTCACTGCAAAAGCGCCTAATTTTTCTCCTTTTAAAAGCGGCATGAGATACTTCTGTTTTTGTTCTTCTGTGCCAAACTCTGCGATCGGAAAACAGCCCAGGGAATGGTGGTCAGACAGCATAACCGATGTTGTAGAACAGTGTTTTGCCAGTTCCTCGATTACCGCAATATAGGCAAGGTAAGAGTGTCCTGCGCCGCCGTATTCTTTCGGGTAGCAGATCCCCATCATGCCTAACTCTGCCAGTTTTTTTCTGTTTTCTTCGGGAAAACGCTCCTGCTCGTCAATCTCCGCCGCCAGCGGCGCAGCATAATTTACGCCAAATTCATGAATCGTGTCGATTACGTTCTGCTCGTCTTCATTAAACTTAAAATTCATAGATAACCTCCTAAATTTAATTTGCTATTTTTTGTCTGCTGTTTTATAATAACACAGGAAAAGCAATTAAAAAAATCAATAAATTTGATTTCAAAATTCGATATTTTCGATAGGTTGGGAGTGATACAAATGAATACAAAAAATTTGGTGACTTTTAAAACAATCCTGGAAATGGGCAGTTTTCAGAAGGCGGCGGATAAGCTGGGCTATACGCAGTCCACGGTCACATTTCAAATCAAGCAGCTCGAAGACGAATTAGCGTTAAAATTATTTGAGAAAATAGGCAGGCGCATGGAGCTGACACAGGCGGGGAAGGATATTATGCCGTATGTGGATGCCATCTTACAGGGAGTGGAGCAGATCAATAATTACGGAAAAGGGCTGCATGAAATCACAGGTTCCCTGAAGCTTGCGATCCCCGACTCTATCCTGATTTATACCATGCAGCCATTTTTGCAGGCATTTTCACACGAAGCGCCTAACATACAGCTTGTCGTCAATTCTATGCAGGCGGGCGAAATTATTCCGGCTGTTATGGATGGAACGGCAGATATCGGTATTAACTGTGAAAAAGAATATTATCCTGACAGTATCATAAAACAAAAACTTGGCACATACCGTGTGCTTTTAATTGCTTCCCCATTTGCCGAAAGCAGCCTGCTCGATTTTATCACACCCCATCAGCATAAACAGGTCAGTTTGATCTGCAATGAACCTGACGGGTATTATCAGTTGGAAATGGATAAGTACCTTGCCAAAAAAGATATTGTTCTTGATCCCTATATGAAAGTACAGAGTATTGAAGCGGTAAAAAGATGTGTGATGAATAATCTTGGAATTGCGGTTGTCCCAAGCTACTCGGTGGAAGAAGAACTTAGGAATGCTTCTTTGCAGCAGGTCAAAACAGAGCTTGACGAAAAAGTATACAATGCGATTTATGTATATCATAAAAATAAGTGGATCAGTCCGCAGATGAAACTGGCGTTAACATTATTGAAAAAAATTGCAGATGAAAACGGTGTGTAACAGAAGGTTCGGCAGGGAATAAGTATTTTTCTAGGTGTCATTTCCATGCTTGATAATACGGCGGATACGTGGTAAAGTATAAGAGATGAGAAGCTTCAAATTTTAGAAAATTATATAAGGGTATATGAAAAGAAGGTGCAGGCTTTGGCCGAAAATGAAAAAGAGGAATTATTTGAATGTATGCCGATTCCATCGGCAGTGGCAAAATTGACGGTGCCGACAATTTTAAGCTCGCTCGTCATGGTTCTTTATAATCTGGCGGATACTTATTTTGTAGGGATCTTAAATGATCCGGTGCAGAATGCGGCGGTCACGCTCGCAGCCCCGGTTCTCTTAGCGTTTAATGCGGTAAATAATCTGTTCGGTGTTGGAAGCTCCAGCATGATGAGCCGGGCTCTCGGAAGGAAAGAGTATGACACGGTTTATCGGAGTTCGGCATTTGGATTTTATTGTGCGCTTTTTTGCGGAATTATTTTTTCACTGCTTTGTATTATGTTTCGTTCCCCTCTGCTTATTTTGCTTGGGGCAGACGCAGATACCCTGGCGGCTACGGACAGCTATATGCTCTGGACTGTTTACTGCGGGGCGGCTCCGGCAATCCTGAATGTCGTTCTTGCGTATCTGGTCCGGTCGGAAGGCTCTTCTTTTCATGCCAGTATCGGGACGATGAGCGGCTGCCTGCTGAATATTGTGCTTGATCCGATGTTTATTCTGCCGTGGGGGCTGAATATGGGAGCGGCAGGAGCGGGACTTGCGACCTTTTTATCGAATTGTGCGGCCTGCTGCTATTTTTTTGTGCTTCTTCATGTAAGGAAAAAGACCACGTTTGTCTGTATCAATCCAAAAAAATTTGGGTTTCATAAAAAGATTGTGCTGGGAGTGTGCGGCGTTGGGATTCCGGCTTCCATCCAAAATCTTTTAAATGTGACAGGAATGACAATTTTGAATAATTTTACTTCCATTCATGGGGCGGATGCTGTGGCCGCTATGGGCATTGCACAGAAGATTAACATGATTCCGATGCAGATTGCACTTGGTTTTTCCCAGGGCATTATGCCTTTGGTTGGCTATAATTTCTCAAGCGGGAACCGCAAGCGCATGAAGGACGCAATCCTGTTTGCAATGAAGTTAATGGTTCCCGCCACAATTTTAGTGTCACTTTGTTATTATGCCGGCGCCGGAGGCATTGTCAGCATTTTTATGAAAAATGAGCAGATTATCAGATATGGAGAGAAGTTTCTGCGTGGCTTCTGTTTGGGGCAGACGTTGATTTTTATCGATTTTTTGGCTGTCGGCGTTTTTCAGGCGCTTGGAATGGGAAAGTACGCCCTTTATTTTGCGATTATGCGTAAAATACTGCTGGAGATTCCGGCGCTTTATGTGCTGAACTGGCTGTTCCCGTTGTATGGGCTTGCGTATGCACAGCCATTTGCGGAGCTGGTGCTTGCTGTTGCAGCTATTGTAATGCTGCGGAGGATTTTGTAGAAATATATGTATTGATTTTATGCGTATAATATGTTACTGTAGTAGTGTAAGGAGGAAAGAATAATGCCAAAGAAACCGAAGAAAATGGAAAAAGAAAACAAGCGGGGCTGAAATAAATCCCTGCCATATTTATGGAGGTGAGTAGTTATGTTGTCTGTATATCCGGCCTGTTTTTTTAAAGAGGAAAATGGTTATTCTGTTATCTTTCCTGATTTGAACGATCTTGCCACCTGCGGCGCTACATTGGATGAAGCAATGCGGATGGCTGTGGACTGTCTGGCAGGATATATCCATTGGTGCAGGCGTGATGGAGATCCCATTCCGGAGCCATCGCCTATGGATAAGATTGATGTCAATACAATTGCAAGGGATCTTGATCCTGATTCTCCTGTTGGAGAAGCTTTTGTGAACATGGTTTCTGTAGACGCTGAAGCATATGCAAAGGAACATTTTGATAAAACTGTTAGAAAATCCCTTACGATTCCTGCATGGCTGAATGATGAGGCTGTGAGAATGGGGATTAATTTTTCACAGACGTTAAAAGAAGCCCTTCTGATAAAAGTCCAGGCTCAAAAATAAATATCATAGAAAAGTAATTGTCAGAAAAAGAAAATACCGTTTACGGAAAAGGAATTTACCGTAAAGGATGAGTATAGAGGGCAGACGAAGATCTTGATTGTGGCGGGGAAAAGTGATACAGTAGCTGGGGGATTATCCGGAAAGTTACCATAACGCCCTTGAAAAGAACGGGATAGAGCATACCTGGTTTAAGCTGGCGGGAGGGCATGATTTCAATGTCAGCGATAAGGGGCTTTATAACTTTTTGAAGGATATTTTTAAAACTTAAAAAGAATACGTTGGAGGAGTGGTATTGTGAGGAAACGAATCAGTTATAAGATTACGGCGTTGCTTGCCATCATACAGGTGGCAGTAATGGCAGTTCTCTATGTTTTTGTAAGCTCGTCCCTGACCGGCAGTATGCGGAATGCTGCGATTGGCAGCCTTGGCACGGCGGCTGCGGACAGAATGCAGATGGTAGAAGATTATGTTGTGGAGCTTGAGAATATACTGACGGCATACAGCAGGGCAGGAGAAGTAAAAGAGCTTTTGAGTGATAAGAATAATCAGGAAGCGGCTGCTAGGGCGCAGGCATATACAGAAGCGTTCAGTGCGGACATTGCCGATCTTGACGGAATTTATATTGCTGACTGGGATTCTCTTGTTCTTACACATAACAATCTGGAGATGCCGGGAATGGTCATGAGGGAAGGGGATGCCCTGGCTTCCCTTCAGGATGCCATGCTGCAGGCGGACGGGGTTTATAATACCGGAATTATTCTTTCTCCTGCCAGCGGGAGCCAGGTAGTTTCCATGTACCGTGCTATATTTGACGATGCGGGAAATCCGATGGGGTTTGTCGGCTGCGCAGTCCATACGACGGGAATCCTTTCCCTTCTTGACAGCCTTCCGGTGACGGGAATGGAACATGCCAGCTACTGTATGGTGAATGCCCGGACAAAGGAGTATATTTTCCATGAGAATCCGGAAATGGCTGCAGCCGCGGTACAGGAAAGCTATATGGAAGATATTTTGAACAATATTTCTGAAAAAGGGGCCGGGGATTCCGGGTATCTGGAATATTCCGCTGACAAAAAGGGATATCTTGCAAGTTATCGGTATATGCCGGAACGGGACTGGGTCTTTGTCATGTCTGACAGCTCCGAAGAAATCTTTTCTTCCGTGTCCGAAATGCAGAAGAGGCTGTTTCTTATCTGTTTCTTCATTACCGCTGCCCTGTTAGTGTTTGTTTATGCTGCGGTCAGTGTTATGATGAAGCCTTTGCGGGTGGTGGAAGATGCGATTTTGCAGCTTAAGAATTACAATATTTCTCCCAATACAAAAATCACGAAGCTTCTGAAAAGAAAAGACGAGATTGGCAATATTGCGGCGGCGACGGATACGCTGACTTCTGCCCTTCAGGAGATTGTCTATGCTATGGAACAGTGCAGTAACAGCTTGGAAGAAAAAAGTTCCGCAATGAATGATTTTTCTACAAGCCTTGTGGACTGCGTATCTGATAATACGGCGACCACGCAGCAGCTTTCCGCAAGCCTGGAAAGCACGCATGGCGTTATAGAAAATGTAAATAAAGAAGTTTCCAGCATGAGCAGCATGGTGGAAGAAATCATGGGGCATATTTCCCTCAGCAATGAAAAAAGCGGGTTGATGTTAAAAAATGCGGCGGATATGAGGGATTCTGCACAGAGTACCTATAGTAACAGCCAAAGCACGTTCGCAAAGACAAAAGAAGCCGTGGAAAATGCGATGGAGTCTCTGCAGGGCCTTTCTAAAATCAACGGGATGACGCAGCAGATTTTGGACATTGCGTCACAGACGAACCTGCTGTCATTGAATGCGTCGATTGAAGCGGCGAGGGCAGGGGAAGCGGGGAAGGGCTTTGCCGTGGTTGCCGGGGAGATCGGGAAGCTTGCGGAAACATCCACGGAGACAGGCTCCAGCATCCAGGAAATCTGCAATGGCGCCAATGAAAGCATAGAAACTGTCCGGAAATGTTTTGATGATATTATGGCGTTTATTGATAAAGATGTCATGGGGAAAGTCAAGACGTTTGCCGAAGATGCGCAGGCCTACAGTGAATCGATTGTAAGGATTCAGAGGGAAATTTCGGAAATCAATGATTCCGCCAAAGTCCTGAATCATTCCGTAAAGGAAATCGCCGGCAGCGCTTCCAATGTAGAGCTGATTTCGGCGGAAAATGAAAAAGCAATAGGCGTTATTATTGAGAAAAATGAGATCACATCCGGGATTTCAGAGGATATTTTATGCGCTTCCAATGAAAACAGGGAATTATCGCAGAATTTAAAAGATGTGGTTGTAAAGTTTGAAAAATAAAGGGAGAAAGCCATAATATTTAACGCAGTCGGGGATAATAAGACGATCTGGGGAATCAGGAAACACATAAAATTTTTTTCTGCCAGCAGGGAGTATCTGCTGGCAGTTTTTATGCGGTTTGCAAAGAAATCTCGCCCTGCCGTGGAAGAATATCCGCCGCAAAAACTGTTATGTTGATTGTAACAGTTCAGCCATCAGCTCGATTTGGCTGCTTTGCAGCCTGTTTCGCCGCTAAAGCGGCTAAAATCTCGCTTCTGGCAGAACGCCATATGTCAAAAATAGTGAAAATGTCCCTTACGAGTAAACTCGACGGTTCCATTTTCCTATTTTTGCCGCATGGCTGAACTGTTACATTAATTATCAATATTAGTTGCCAATATTTGACTTTTCCGGTAAGATCCCGTATACTGGATGTGGCTTTTTAGGATTATTAAGGACAGAAAAGGGTGCGGGTTATGGAAAAGCATATTTTAGTGGTGGACGATGAGCAGGCGATTGCCGATTTGATAGAGGTTTATTTAAAAAACGAAGGGTTTAACGTATTTAAATTTTACAGCGGCATGGAGGCGGTACAGTGTTTATATACGAAAAAAATCGATTTGGCGGTTCTGGATGTGATGCTGCCGGATCTGGATGGCTTTTCTATTTTGAAAAAAATTCGGGAGCGGTTTTATTTCCCGGTGATTATGCTGACTGCGAAGATAGAGGATATGGATAAAATTAACGGGCTGACGCTGGGAGCGGATGACTATATTACAAAGCCGTTTAATCCGCTGGAGCTGATTGCAAGGATAAAGTCACAGCTCCGCCGGGTGCAGACCTATGATCAGAACCGGCCGGAAAGGGCGCATGGCATGGAGCATGATTTCCGGGGGCTTGTGATCAATGCCAGCACGCATCAGTGCAGCTTGTATGGGGAAGAGCTTTGTTTAACGCCGCTGGAATTTTCTATTTTATGGTATCTGTGCGAGCACAGGGGAGATGTCGTGTCTTCGGAGGAATTATTTGAGGCTGTCTGGAAAGAGAAATATATTGATAAAAATAATACGGTCATGACGCATATTGCGAGGCTTCGGGAGAAAATGAAAGAGCCTTCCCGAAAACCAAAATTTATTAAGACCGTCTGGGGAGTGGGATATAAAATTGAGTAACCGGGATTTTTTTAAGACGTTAAGCGGCAGGATCTTCGGCCGTTTTTTCCAAATGTTATTTTATTTTACAATCGTCCTGTTTTTGCTGTATATGGCGATCTTTTATTACCTTACCAGAAAAATTTATTATGGGACGGAGTTTTTTTATCCGCTGCTGCATCTTATCAATGGCAATAAAACAGTGTTTTGCGTCACGGTCTGGCTGATTGGGTTTATTTTAATCTTTTTTTATCACTGGCAGAAAACATTGTCTTATCTGGAAATGGTGGTAGAGGCAGGAAACAGGCTGGTGGCGGAGGACGAGCAGTTTATCCATCTGCCGCAGGAATTAAAGATGTTTGAGGATCAGTTAAATCAGGCGAAGCAGGTTTCCATCCGGAATGCCAGGATTGCCAGGGAAGAGGAGCAGCGGAAAAATGATTTGATTGTCTATCTGGCGCATGACTTAAAGACGCCGTTAACCTCGGTGATTGGGTATTTATCGCTTCTTATGGAGGAAAGGGAAATATCGGAGCCGCTGCAGAAAAAATATCTGGGGGTTGCCTTAGAAAAGGCGGAACGTTTGGAGGATCTTATCAATGAGTTTTTTGAAATTACAAGATTTAACCTGACGCATTTAACGCTGGAAAAAAGCAGGGTGAATTTAAGCCGTATGCTGGAGCAGATTGTGTTTGAGTTCCAGCCGCTGTTTCAGGAAAAAGAGCTTTCCCATGAGCTTTTGATAGAGCCGGATTTGGAGCTTGTCTGTGATGTGGACAAGATGGAGCGTGTTTTTGATAATCTTTTAAGGAATGCGGTCAATTACAGCTTTCCTTATGGGAAAATTACGGTGTCGGCCGTCAGGAAAACGGATCAGGAGCTGTTATTATCGTTTAAGAATACGGGAAAGACGATACCGGAGGAAAAATTAAACCGGATTTTTGAGCAGTTTTTCCGCCTGGACAGCGCAAGATCGAGCAATTCCGGAGGCGCAGGCTTAGGGCTTGCGATTGCAAAGGAGATTATAGAAATGCACCAGGGGACTATCCGGGCAGTGAGCGAGAATGAAACAGTGGAATTTATCATAAAGCTTCCTGTGGAAAAATAAGGAGCCTCCGTAAGAAAATCGTAAGGTTTTCTTATGGTTTTTGCAAGGAAATTGAAAAAAATATTTGAAGCATAAGGATACAAAAACGGGTATCATAAGAGATATCCGTTTTTTTGTTGCGAAGGCAGAGAAAGATAAGGTACTTGCAAAGAATATCAGGAGGAGTGTATGATGAAAAGAGAAAAAAAGAAGGTATGGCGTAAGGGCAGGATTGCTGTTTTTTTGTTGGGAGTGTGCCTGTTTTTTGGGATTTTTTCCGTATCGGCAAAGGAGTTTTTTTCTGTACTGGAAAAGCTTTCTATGGCAGGAATTTCCCATTCTCTGGATAAAAGCATCTATCCGGAGGAATTGATAGAGCTTTTGGAGAAAAATGAAGAAACTTATGATTTTGTGGTGGATTATCCGGAAAATAAGGATAAGGATTTTGAGATTGATTTGTCGGAGGAAGCAAAGCAGGACGGGATTCCGCTGCTGCTGCAGTGGGATGAGCGGTGGGGCTATGTCCAATACGGCAGCAATATGATTGCGCTGACCGGATGCGGGCCGACCTGTCTTTCTATGGTCTATATCGGGCTGACCGGGGATGCCTCCATGAATCCGAAAAAGATGGCGGAATTCAGTGAGAAGAGAGGGTATTATACAGAAAACGGGACTTCTTGGGATTTGATGACCGAAGGGGCGGAGATTCTTGGTCTTTCCGCAGCAGAGCTTCCGTTGGATGAAGTGAAAATCAAAGAGGAGCTTCGCAATGGAAAGCCGGTGATTTGCAGCATGGGAAAAGGGGATTTCACGACGCAGGGGCATTTTATTGTGTTGACCGGCGTGGATAAGGACGGGAACTTTTTATTAAATGACCCGAACAGCAAAAAGAACAGCTCCAGGCCGTGGGAATATGCCCGGATTGCTTCCCAGATAAAAAATTTGTGGAGTTATGAAAAAAAATAAAATTTTTGCAGCAGTTCAGCCAGATCGAGCTGATGGCTAAACTATTACCAGGAAAGAGGTACAAGATGAATATTTTGGGATTACGATTGTCCCAAGCTATTCGGTGGAAGAAGAACTGGCAGTTTAAAAATGATTATAGTGAAAGTTGGGTAATTAATTAAATTCGTTTTTCTTTTATCCCTTCTGGTGTCATTTCTATGCTTGATAATGTGGCGGATGCATGGTAAAGTATAGGAGATGAGAAATTGTCTGCTGGATATTTGGCTGTCGGCGTTTTCCAGGCGCTTTTGTGCTGAACTGGCTTCCTAATTGTATAGATCTGGGTATGCAAAACTATTTGTGGAGGTGGCTTTTATGTGGTTATTTTTTGCGCTGCTGTCAGCATTTTTTGCGGCGCTTACTTCTATCCTTGCCAAAGTTGGCATCGACGGTGTGAATTCTAATCTTGCAACTGCTGTTCGGACGGTGGTTGTTGTGATTATGGCCTGGGGTATGGTGTTTTTGACAAATACGCAGAGCGGCGTGGCGGAGATCAGTAAAAAGAGCTGGCTGTTTTTAATTTTGTCCGGACTGGCGACAGGGGCTTCCTGCAGGGTAAACGCATGATTTTAGGAATTCCATTTTGTCATGGTTTATGCTATTGTATTATCAGAAAGTGATGACAATTC